>DATLSI010000084.1:0-3481 GCA_035534255.1 Ktedonobacteraceae bacterium
AGCATCCGTCGGGTCTTTGTAGGGGCGTCCCCTTGCGGGCGCCCTTTAGAACCTCATCAATGTGGAACCGGATTAAAAGAGGCAAAAAGATGCGGTCGACTGGAAATACTTGCTTGTTGGCCTGTGACCCAGGTATGGCGCGATAAAGTTGGTAGCCTCAACCACCTTCTCAAGGTTCACGCCCGTTTCGATGCCCAGGCCATGTAGCATGTACAACAAGTCTTCGGTTGCCAGATTGCCAGCCGCGCCCGGCGCGTAGGGACAACCACCCAATCCTCCGGCGGATGAATCGATGGTAGTGATGCCCAGTTGCAAGGCGACCAGCACGTTCGCCAGCGCGGTACCTCGTGTATCGTGAAAATGGACAGCAATTTGCTCGAGGGGAATAGCTCCCTCTTGTGTGAACAGACCGATCACATCAACCACCTGGTTGGGAGTGGCTACACCTATCGTATCGCCCAGCGAAAGCTCTTCGATGCCCATCTCAAGCAAGTCCAGGGCAACGCGTAGCGCCTGGCGCGCATCGACCTTGCCTTCATAGGGACAGCCAAAGACGGTCGAGATATAGCCGCGCACAGGCACGCCCTCGCGCTGTGCCATCTCTACTACCGGGCGAAAGTTGGCCAGGCTTTCAGCAATCTTCGCGTTGATATTATGACGGGTGAAGCTTTCGCTGGCGGCTGTAAAAACGGCGATGGCACGCACGCCCGCAGCCAGTGCGCGTTCCATGCCTTTCATATTGGGAACCAGCACAGGATAGGACGTTGTAGCAAGCCGCGCCAGGCCGGTCATGACCTCGGCGGCATCATTTAACTGCGGAATAGCGCGCGGGCTAACAAACGAGGTAGCTTCTACCACTGGGAGGCCGGCCTCGGCCAGCATCTGGATAAAGTGGATTTTCTGCGCGGTAGGTACCAGCGCCTTCTCGTTTTGCAGGCCATCACGCGGACCAACCTCAACAATGCGCACGCTGCGTGGCAAGTTGCTCAAGGGAGAATTCATCGATCATGCTCCACGATATTTGTAGTGTGAACCTTGCTCATCTTCGGGTGGTGATTGATCTTGATTCTCCTGCTTCACGCTTTCAGGCGATCGTAACAGCAATGGTTCAGATTTCGCCGGCTCCTGCTGCCGTTGATGTTCCACTCTCACTTTGGTGACGCGCCTTTCGCGAGTATCCATCACCGTGAAGGTCAGGTTTGCATAAGTGATAGTATCACCCATAACCGGGATTTTATCCAGTTGGGCATACACGAATCCACCCAACGTGTCATAATCTTCGTTTTCTAGTTCCGTTTCCATTAGCTCGTTAAATTCATCGATGCTCATCTTGGCATCAACAATGTACTCATACTGGTTAATCTTTTCGTAGAGATTTTCTTCACGATCATATTCATCGCGGATATCGCCCACGATCTCCTCAACCAGGTCCTCAATAGTGACCAACCCGGCTACCGAGCCATATTCGTCGATAACGATGACCATATGGATGCGTTTCTGGCGCATTTCGCGCAGCAAATCGTCCAGCTTTTTCGTCTCAGGCACAAAGTACGCGGGGCGCACCAGGTTGCGTATGGGCAGGCTCTCATGACCATCACGCAGTTGCTTGAGCATATCTTTTGTATACAGCACGCCGATGATGTTATCAATGCTCTCTTCGTAAACAGGAATGCGCGAAAAACCAACATCCATCGCCATGTCCACTGCTTCATTTACCGTATCATCGCTCTCTAATGTCACCATATCGATACGTGGCACCATTACTTCGCGCACAGTCGTATCGGCGAACTCGAAGATACTGTGGATCATATCCGTCTCATCCTCTTCCAGCACACCCTCTTCTTCTCCAACCGTTACCAGCAAGCGTAGTTCCTCTTCTGTCACGAACGGGCCGCCATGCTTCACCTGTCCGCCCAACATACGCACCAGGAAGTTTGTAATCGTGCTTAACGCGACCACGATTGGGTGCAATACCCATGCTGTTCCTTTCACCAGTGGCAACATGGTACGCGCCCAACGCAGCGGGTTCTGCACAGCAGCCGTTTTCGGAGTAATCTCGCAGAAAATGAGCACAACCAGAGATATGAGGATAGTCGAAATGAGTTCACCATAAGATGTAGAAAATCGCAACGCGAGCACAGTCGCCATGCTGGAAGCTACAATCACCGCTACGCTATTCACAATGAGGATAGCCGAGAGGAAGAAATTGGGTTTTGAAAGCAGTTGTTCGATCTCAGCAGCTTTCTCATCTCCCTCTTCCACCAGATTTTTAAGTTTAATGCGGCTGACAGAGGTGAGCGCGGTTTCAGAAGCCGAGGCGATACCACACAAAATCAACGCTACAATCAAAATGAAGAGTTGTAGCCACGCTTCCGAGTCAAAAGTAGGAACTTGAAAATCATTGGCGGCGCGCGTTAGAGACAAAGCCGCTATAATATGTCCTGCTAGTCCAGGGCCATCCATGAGACCCATCACTCCTTTTTTTCACCCTCTGCCTGGGAGACGGTCGGCGGCTCTTTCATGCGTAAGACACGCGCAGGCACGCCCGCCACGATTGACCAGGGAGGGACATCGCGGGTCACAACAGCGCCGGCTCCTGTCGTTGCATGTTCACCAACGGTCACAGGCGCTACTAACATTGTATCACTTCCGATAGAGGCTTCATCACCGATGATGGTGCGATTTTTGCGTTCCCCGTCATAATTGCAGGTAATGCTGCCTGCGCCAATGTTCACATGCTCACCGACGGTAGCATCACCAACATAACTGAAGTGGTGCATATCGGTATTCGGGCCAATGTACGAGTTTTTCACTTCTCCGAAGTTGCCCATGCGCACATTTCGCGCCAGATACGCGCCCGGACGACAATGGCCGAAAGGCCCAACCTTCACATCATCCTCGAGCGTTGCCTCTTCCAGGGCTGAATTACGCACAACACATCTCTCGCCAAGCAACGAGTTGTCGATAGTAGTGCCGGGACCGATACGACAAAAAGCACCAATACGCGTACTGCCTGTAATCATTGTACCAGGCAGAATAATACTATCTGCGCCAATTTCAACCTGCGCGTCGATATAGGTAGTGGCGGGATCGAGTACCGTCACACCGGCATACATAAGACGCTCTAATATACGCCGCCGCATCACCTGTTCCGCCGCGGCCAGTTGCACGCGGTCGTTGATACCGACAGTCTCGTCAACCGAGCCGCTCACAATTGCAATCGTGCGTCCCTGCGCCCCGGCTATACCGACAAGGTCCGTGAGATAATATTCGCCTGCCGCATTCTCCGGCAACGCTGTCAGGGCAAACCACAACCACTCACGTTCAAAACAATACACGCCCGAATTGACTTCTTTGATGAGTTTCTGCTCTGGCGTGGCGCGTTTCATCTCAACAATTTCGCTCACACGCCCACGCGCATCGCGCACGACGCGCCCAAAGTCGGAAGGTTGTTCGGTCATCGCGCTTAGAAAAGTAACGG
>DATLSI010000085.1:0-3599 GCA_035534255.1 Ktedonobacteraceae bacterium
AGCGATCCGCCGAACGAAGCACAGCGTTTTTGGCGTCTTCGGCCACAACGCTATCAAACCAGCCGCCGTACAAACGCTCGAAGTCGTAAGGCAGGATGCCGTCGCGTATCCTGCTGACCGCCGATGCTGAAAGCGGGATCATGTTGGGATAGCTATACAGGAAACTGACCCAGCGGCGATCCGCCGCCACCGAGATGGTATCGCCAGTAAGCAGGCAGCCCCGGCCACGCGCGCCGCTCTTCCAGTGCAAGACTGTGCTGCCGGGAAAATGGCCGCCCAGGCGCAGCAGCAGCGCCTCGCTCGTCAAAGGCAGAGTATCGCCGGACCAGAAGATGATGCGCTCGCTCGGCCTCATCACCCAGGCGCGATCGGCCTCGTGCAGGTAGATACGGGCGTCAAAGCGTTCGGCCCACTCGACCATGCTGCCGTACAGGTGCGGGTGCGAGATGGCGATGGCCTTGATGCCGCCGCGCTGCTCAATGGCGGCGATGGCTTCGTCGCCAAAATAGCCCATACAATCCCAGAGAACATTGCCCTCGTCCGTCTGCACAAGCAGGGGTCGCTGCCCAATAGCGAAGTGCGGCTCCGTGCCGATGCCGGTGAGACGCGGCTCACACTCTCTCACAACATTATGGAATCCATCCGCGCGCATTTTCGCGAGCGTGGTCCATTGCTGCCCGTTATGGCCGACATACTGGCGCTCATCCTCGCAGATGGGGCAATGCCGCGGCGCTTCCTCGCCCGGCGCGAACTGCACACCGCAGGTGACGCAAATCCAGGAATCCATGATGATCCTCCTTTCGCTTCTCGATTCATATCTTCTATCGTACAATATCTTTCACGAGCATGTGAAATGTGAAATGAAAACGCAAGTGAGGAATCACCATGATCTGTCTCAAATGCAGACGACCCATCGCGGGTATAATACACGAGGTATGAGGAAATCCGTATTGTATTTTGAGATTTCCTTGAATTGATTAAGATAAGGCACTCATATAATAGACAAGGATTGACATTGATACCTTTTAGAGATGAAAGCGAGTGAGACAACAGCTATGAAAGGAAACCGAAGGTACATCCCTGGCGGCCCAGGTACATTCCTCACTGTGGCGCTGATCTGCCTCATGTCTATGACCACATTGGCGGCCTGCGCCTCTTCCCCCAGCAAATCACAATCGAATAGCGGGATTCATAAAATCCAGCATGTGATTGTGATCATGCAGGAAAATCGTTCATTCGACACGTACTTTGGCACGTTTCCCGGCGCGGACGGCATCCCTATGAAAAATGGCGTCCCTACGGTCTGCTCCCCCGACCCGCAGACGGGACAATGCGTCAAGCCGTTCTACGATCCCAACAATCTGAACTATGGCGGCCCGCACAGCGCCAACAATGCCGCGGCAGACATCAACGGCAGCAAAATGGACGGCTTTATCCAACAGGAGATAGCTGGGCGCAAGGCTTCCTGTAAGGGCGCGTTCAATCCCAATTGCGCGGCGAAAGATAATCCGCCGGACGTGATGGGCTACCATGACGCGCGCCAGATTCCCAATTATTGGGACTACGCGCAAAATTTCGTTTTGCAGGATCACATGTTCGAGTCCGTCGCCTCGTGGAGCTTGCCCGCGCACCTCTACATGGTCTCAGGATGGTCGGCACATTGCACCAGCAGCGATCCCAATAGCTGTACGGGCGCGATTCAAAACCCAGGGACGCCTCCAAATAAGAAAAAGGCGCAATCCAGCTCTACCGGCGTCCCAGGAGGACCTGATTATGCCTGGACGGATTTGACTTACCTGCTGCACAACAGCAACGTCAGTTGGGGCTACTACCTCGATCAAGGTACACAGCCTGACTGCGCAGACAACCAGATGTTTTGTACGCCCAAGAAACAAAAGGCTACCGTGCCTGGAATCTGGAATCCGCTGCCCTACTTTGAGACAGTCAAGCAGGATCAGCAGCTTGCCAACATTCAACCCGTGCAGAATTTCTACACAGCGGCACAGAAAGGCACGCTGCCATCCGTATCCTGGGTTGTACCGAACGGTAAGGACAGCGAACATCCGCCAGCCCTGGTCAGTACCGGTCAGGCATATGTGACCGGCCTGATCAACGCGGTGATGAAAGGGCCGGACTGGAATAGCAGCGCCATCTTCCTGGCCTGGGACGACTGGGGCGGTTTCTACGATAACGTCACGCCGCCTTCGGTTGACGCGATGGGCTATGGCCTGCGCGTACCCGGCATCGTGATCAGCCCCTACGCGAAAAAGGGCTATATCGATCGCCAGACGCTGAGCTTCGATGCCTACCTGAAATTTATCGAGGATGATTTCTTGAACGGCCAGCGTATCGATCCGAAAACGGATGGGCGTCCCGATCCGCGCCCGGACGTGCGCGAAAACGCCTCGATCCTGGGCAACCTGGTCAATGATTTCGACTTCAACCAATCGCCGCGCCCGCCGCTGGTTCTGCCAACGAATCCACCACCAGGGCCAGCATCGACGTAGTACAGCGATTCAGCTCTGTAGGGGCGCAATGCATTGTGCTCCTACATGTTCTGTAGATTAGACAGTTTTAGTACCACTGCGTGCGGGGAGATCAACGAAACGATTTCTCCGAATATTGTTGTGCTGAGGCGAAGTCAATTCCTGGTAGCCAAAAATGATATGCTCGGCGAAGGGACTCATCGGCTCTACCGGCTCAAGCACGCGCCACGAACGATTGCCCGGCTGATCAACCGGCTTCGACATGACATTCGCGCCCAGTTTGTTCATCACGACCATATTGCGCTTCGCCAGCGCCTGGTGAGGGACATAGGCATAGATCGGCAAATCCATGCTAGCCAATAGCCGATCTATCTGCGATGGTGTATGCCCATAACGTTCGCAAGCCACCTGTACTTCTTTCACCAATTGCTGCTCATCTGGCAACGCGAAAATGGCATCCAGGGCATGCAGCAGGTTCATACCCCGGTTGAGCAGCGTCAATCGCCCATGCAATAATCGTTGTTCCAGTCCATAATTGCCGCCATGCCGGTGCGCTTCATGTATCTGGCGTGTCAAATCAGCAAAGGGCATGGTATCCAATTTCCGTTGTAAAAAGAGGACGACAGGGGCAGTTTCGCCCTCCTGCCACGCGGCCAGCAGCTCAAGGCAATAACGTCCTTCGTAACGTTCGATATTTTTGTATATACTGAGCAGGCGATCTTTACACTCACACATCCAGAAGGCATGGAGGTAGCGCACCGTAAGTTCAACCGGAAACGTATCGAAGCGTTTTTGCCCATGCACTTCCTGAACGAAGCGAAAGCTCACTTCAAATTCGGCCTGCATCTGGTCGAAGGTCGCCAACTTCTGACTAACAATAGACTGTGTGGTTTGAGTCGCTTTCATAGTCAATGCTCCTCTCGTATTGTCTCGTCCTGTTACTCGTCTACTCAGATCACGAGACGGGGCAGAAAAAGATACGTGCCTGTCCTTGTTCATCATACGCTCGCGGTGATACACTACCCTGAGTAATGATACCGCTAGATTACTTGAATGGAAAGGGATTATGAACGACATACCTCGAGACAACGCGGGAGTTATTGCGCCGCCGCC
>DATLSI010000086.1:0-35920 GCA_035534255.1 Ktedonobacteraceae bacterium
TTGACGCCTGCGATGAATGCGACGCACAACAGGATGCCAACGAAGACTTCTACGCAAAAGAATGCGAATGATGCACGGTGTGGTTGTCCTTGATTGCCAGGGGTTGTTCTTGGTAGCTGAGTCATTGTCTCTCCTCCTAAAGCATAGGTACAATATTTCCTCCTTGAGGCTTGTGAAGAGCATACTCAAGGGTTCTCTCAAAACGATCACAGCGTTGGTTAGGAACATCACATTGCCATCACAAGGTGATGACGCGGGTCACTGTGAGACGACAAGCGCTTCTTGTGACACTTCTGAGAGAGAGCCCCCTCTCGCATCCAGGTACCCCTCGGCACGGCTGTGACCTGAACCAACCTGGACAATGTCCTCCATCGTGTGATTTTATACCCTATCGTGATCTCTTCATCCACCCTGAAACTCGCTCCGCTTGATGAAGGCTCCTATTTGGTCGCTTTCGACTCTTGAAAACCCCTGTCTCTGACTCATGTTTTTTGCCGGTGTTGTTATGCGTTTGTGATATGCACCAGCCCTTTTGTGATCGAAACGGGAGGCTGCCGGGATAGACTGGCTAGAGGCTGGGTGACCGCGCCTGATCGACCGGACAGAACACAGGGGGAAGAGCAAGCGTATGAGTGCTGCCGACGAGAACAAAGGGAACGGGGAGCATGGCGGAACGGGGGAAACGATGGAATTCATCACCAGGCTCCCATGTGCGGGACTCCCAGCCGTTGCAACGGCGCGCGCGTCATCATCCACCTCCCAGGACATGGGACACCCGCTCGTCGAACTGTTGGCCACCATTAGCCACGAGTTCCGCACACCTCTGACGGTGATCAACGGGTACACGTCGACGCTCTTGCGCCAGGGGCAGCAGCTCTCGCCGGAGGAACAGCGCGAGTTTCTCCACATGATCCAGCAGGCGTGTCAGCGCCTGGAGGTCCTGACCGCTCGCCTGCTCGAACTCGCCAAACTCGAAGCGGGCGCGTTGCAGATCGAATATCGCCCGGTCGATGTCCCCTCTCTGGCGCGCGGGGCCATCGCTTTCGCACAGCGCCTCGTTCCCGATCCGCTCCGGGATCGCTTCACGTTTCAGCTGCAGTGCCGGGATGAGGCCGGAAACCAGGTGCAGGAAGTTCCCGCCGTCCGGGGTGATGCGCTGCACTTGCGCAAAGTGTTGGAGTACCTGCTGGAAAACGCCACCCGTTTTTCCCCCGATGGAGGGCGCATTGATGTGATTGTGCGGCCAGCACCACACGAGCGAACGAGCAGCGATACTGACCAGTCTCTCACCACATCAGTGTTCCTGGAAATTTGTGTGTGTGACTTTGGACTGGGCATCCCGCCTGAGGAGCTGGAATGCATCTTTGACCGGTTCTACCGGGTCGATACCCGCCTGACCCGTGAGCTGAACGGCCTGGGATTGGGACTCACGCTGTGCAAATACCTCGTGGCGTTACACGGCGGTCGTATCTGGGCCGAAAGCTGCTCGGCCGGAGGCAGCGCGTTCCATCTCTGGCTTCCCCTCGAAGCCTCACCCTCGATGCTGTGAGGACCAGCCACCCGGTCTGCAACTATCATCCAGTGGCAGGTCTCAGGGAATGCAGTTCATTTTGTGACCCTTCTGTGACTGAAATTATAGTGCAGGAGATATTAAAGTTGCTATGATTCCGGCAGAGAGGCACTCACATTGGCATCACATAAAAAGGAGCAACGTAAACTATGCAAGAGGTCACGCAAGTCATGCGCCCGTGGACAAGGGAGGAGTTGAATAATCGCCCTTTCATTATTATTTATGAAATTACGCGTGCCTGCCACCTGGCCTGCGTCCACTGCCGGGCCGAGGCACAGCCGCGTCCCCATCCATTGGAGCTTTGCACGCATGAATCGCTTAAGCTTCTCGACGAGATCGCTGCATTGAATCCGGCCACGCTCGTTCTCACAGGCGGCGACCCGTTACTTCGCAGAGACCTGGAGGTTCTGATACGCCATGCGGTGGCATCTGGACTACGGGTGGCTCTCACGCCGAGTGTGACGCGCAAACTGACCGAAGCATCTCTCACCCACATGAAGGAGTGGGGAATTTCCCAGGTTGCGTTTTCACTTGATGGCGCAAGCGCCCCTGTGCATGATGGCTTTCGCAAAGTGCCGGGGACCTTCGAGCGTACCTTGCGCGCTATGAGTTGGGCCAGGGAAGCTGGATTATCGTTACAAATCAATACCACCGTCACGAAGATGACCGCCCCGGATTTGCCGGGCATTGCCAGGATCGCAGAGCAATTTGCGGCGCAGCTCTGGAGTGTCTTCTTCGTCGTGCCAACGGGACGTGCTACGCAAGACTCCATGCTTTCAGCCAGCGAGCATGAAGCTATTTTTGAATATCTTGCTGTATTGAGCCAGCAGGTGCCATTCGGCATTAAGGCAACTGCCGCGCCTGCCTATAGACGGGTACTCCTGCAATATCGCGCGGCGGGATCGCCGGGTCTGCGCGCGATGGGTTCCGGGCGGGCGCCTGTCCCGATCAACGACGGGTTGGGGTTTGTTTTTATCTCGCACATCGGCGATATTTATCCAAATGGCTTCCTCCCACTCTCCGCAGGCAATGTCCGTCGTGATACACTCGCGGAAGTCTACCGAAATGATCCCTTATTTCGAGCGTTGCGTGATCCGGAGCAGTTGCGGGGGAAATGCGGCGTGTGCGAGTTCCGAGCGGTGTGCGGCGGGAGCCGAGCCCGCGCATTTGCGGTCTACGGCGATCCACTGGAGTCAGATCCTTCTTGCGCCTATGTTCCTCCCGCATATACAGCAAGCCTGGAGCAAGATGAACACCGCCGCAGCATTACCACTCACGTTGCTCACCACCAGGACCAAGCGGCTATCGGTGTCCTGGTTATGGCTTTAGGCACTCCTGCCGGACCGGACGATATCGAGGCTTACTACGCACGCATGCGCGGGGGGCATCCACCCACGCCCGCATTACTGAGCGATTTGCAGCGCCGCTATGCAGCAATTGGCGGCAAATCACCACTGCTCGAACATTCTCGAATACAGGCACGCGGCCTTCAAGCAGCGCTCGATCAGACCGATCCCGGCCGTTTCCACGTGGCACTGGGGATGCAGCACTCGCATCCCTTCATTGAAGAGGGCGTAGCCGAACTGGTAGCAAACGGTGCGCAACACGTCGTAGGTCTGGTTCTTGCTCCCCATTATTCAAGCCTGAGTGTGGGCGCATATAGTAAGCGACTCAAGGGGGCGAACACGTCCTCACTCCCACTCTCCATGATTGAACACTGGCACCTGGCACCCGGCTACCTCGATTTCCTGGCCACCTCTTTGCAGGCAACGATTGAGAAGATGATCCTCAAGCATGGCATGGATGCCGACAAAATTGCGGTACTGTTTACCGCGCACAGTCTTCCGACTCGCATTCTTGCGATGAACGATCCCTATCCAGAGCAGTTGCACGAAACCGCGCAGGCCGTAGCCAGCCGCCTGAGTCTTCAACAATGGTCAATCGCCTGGCAAAGCGCGGGACGTACTTCCGAGCCGTGGATCGGGCCAGCCTTACTGGATGTGTTCGCTGAACTGCCTGGCAGGGGCATTGCGGGCGTTGTCGTCTGCTCAGCGGGTTTTGTGTCTGACCATCTCGAAATACTGTATGACCTCGATATCGAAGCGCGGCAGACTGCTCAGCAGCTGGGGCTGGCTTTTGAGCGTACACCCATGCCCAATGGCGATCCTGGCTTTCTCGCAGCCCTGGCAAATGTAGTACGTAGTCACGTGGATGCCGACGATGGGAAATAATAAGATGCCTCATATTGCTGTTGTTGGCGGCGGGATCACCGGCCTCTCCACCGCGTACCACCTTATGCATACGTGTGAGGGTGTTCCACCGCAGGTCACCCTGATCGAGGCAGGCGCCCGTCTGGGCGGCAAAATTCATACTGAACGATTCGCAGGTGTCCCTGTTGATCTCGGCCCCGAAGCTTTCGTGGCACGGGTACCACAGGTGAGAGCTTTGTGCGCAGAGTTGGGTCTGGAAGAGGACCTGGTAGCGCCTGCCACCGGCAAAACCTATCTATGGACAAGGGGGCGGTTGCGGCCTTTCCCTGGCGGGCTTGTCTTTGGGGTGCCAACAAGTGCAGGCGCTATCGCTCGCTCAGGCATCCTATCATTGCCGGGCGTAGCACGGGCTGGTCTTGACCTGCTCCTGCCACAGAGTGACTGGCCGCCCGATCCCTCAGTCGCGCAGGTCATTGAATCCCGCTTTGGGAGGGAAGTAGTTGAGCGGCTGGTCGAACCGCTCCTGGGCGGCATTCATGCGGGTCGCGCCGACCGCCTCAGCCTGGCATCCGTCGCTCCTCACCTGGCGGTGACCGCGAAACGGCATCGCAGCTTGATGCGAGGGCTGCGGTCGGCGCAGCCAGCCGGGGAGGCCGGGTCATCCCCGGTACTCTTGACCGTAACGGGTGGCCTCGAACGCCTGGTTGAGCGCCTGCATACAGCACTGGCTGAGGTCGATATACGAACCGGAACACCTGTACTCTCCATCACCCCGCTGCCCGACGGCCGCTATCGACTGCTGTGCGATTCTGGCTCTGCTGTGGTTGCAGACGGCGTTGTACTCGCGGTACCTTCCTGGGCAGCCGCCGACATATTACGGGAAGTTGCACCAGAACTGGCTACCCGGCTCGCCTCTATTGCGTATGCCTCGGTCGTCACCGTCACCCTGGGATATCCCACCTCAGCATTCCCCCGGCCACTTCACGGCAGTGGCTTCCTGGTACCGCGCATCGATCATCACCTGCTCACCGCCTGCACCTGGTGTACAAGCAAGTGGCCGCATTTGCGGAGTTCAACAGCAATCATCCTGCGCTGTTCAGCAGGTAGATGGGGTGATGACCGCGCCTTCCAACTCGACGATGAGGCCCTGATTGAGCAAATCCATGGTGAACTGGTCCAGTCCATGGGAATACGAAGCCATCCCAATGAGTGGTTGATTACTCGTTGGGAACGAGCTATCCCACAGTACGAGGTTGGACATCAAGCCCTGGTGACCGAAATCGAGTCGGTATTGGCGAACTGGCCTGGCATTATCCTTGCTGGGGCACCTTATCACGGTGTAGGCATCGCCTCCTGTATTCAGGATAGCAAGCTGGCTGCCTCACTACTACAAACACATCTTGCTCGCCAGGCAACTGGTTCGCAATGTAGCTATTGAAGTCGGTCGACAAGTTAGCTGGATTACTGCGCGAGCACATCGATATCCATCGGCTCAAGGCTCTTTGCGACCTCAAGAGCACATGAGGGAGTGTTACCTGCAAGGACTTTGAGGGTTCCGTATGACGTTTGGCCGCCTGTCTGTTGCGCTTCTCATGGTCGAGGCGCGGTCGTAACTATGACCGCGCCTCGTTTCCTCGTTTTGCGAACACACCTACGCGCTGTGAACTACGTAACATTCAATACAAGGAGTACGCTTAGAAGCCGCCAGTCCCGTTGGGTGTTCCAAGCCCGGTTGGACCATCATACCCGGTAGTTGCGTTGCACATGATGGTGCCACAACTCCCATTGCTACCTGATGTCACATCATGCGAGTTACTACTCGTGAATGTGGCATAGGGAACCTGCTGGGCATTGGCATAGCTGGAAGTGCCACCGGCTAGCGCAAAGACGCTGGCGATGAGCGGGGAGGAAAGGCTTGTGCCACCGACCTGGAACCATCCGGCTTGCCCCTGATACCTCGTCGAGTCGTAGACGGCGGCCCCTGTGTTCGGATCCGCGTCGGCGGAGACATCAGCCACGCCGCGCTTGGTTCCGCAACCGGTCTGGCTCCAATCGCTCACGGCTGTCTGCCAGGAGTTAGCGGTCTCGTATGCACTGCAACCGCTACCGGCGCTACTCCAGGCGCTCTCACTGCTGTAGGTGTTGCTGCTCGTGAGGTTGAGGGTAGTGCCGCCTACAGCTACGACATAGGGTGACGCCGCCGGGTATTCCACACCATAGCCGCCATCACCGGAGGAGGCGGTCACGGCAATACCCGAGTGGTTATAGCTGCTGTCGTAGGAGGTTTCGCCCGACGACTCGGAGCCACCATAACTGTTCGAGATTTCCGTCGCCCCAAGCTTCGCGGCCTCATTCACAGCGGCAGCCAGGTTCGAGTTACTATTGCTCGTTGCCTCAACCAGCAAAATCTTGCACGTCTGGCAGATTTCATGCGCCGTTTCTACATCCAGCGAAATCTCCAGTGCCCAACCTGAATTGGTTTTGGGGTAGCTGGTGCTACCAGTCTGATTGATCTTGGTAAAGCAGCCGTTGGCAGTGGTGCAAGGTGGTAGCCCATATTGAGTATCATAGGTACTCAGATCGGACTCGATCGTCGGGTCGTTGTAGGCATCCACGATGCCGATGGTCTGGCCACCGAAGCTGCTGGGGGTGGCACAGACCGCCTGCGCACTCGTTCCTCCAACACTACACGGCAGGTTATAGCCACCGTGGAACTGGACTGGGCCATAGCTACCGGCAGGAGGTGAGCTACTTGCCAGAGGCTTGCCTTGACTGTCGGTCACGACATCGGCGTGACAGCGCGCTGCGCCGGCGACAGCACCTGGGCAGACCGGAATGGAGGGATGGGCAGCCGCAGCATGGGAACTGGCGGCAAATAGGCTGGGTGACGCAATGACGCTGACGAGCATACACAGGACAACGAGGCAGAGGGAAATGGTGAAGCGCTTCAACTTTTTCTCCCTACTTGGCGACGAGACTTCGCCGCTCTGAAGCAATTACAACAACTACGAATTCTTCTGTCTAACAACACATCATTGTCAACAACCTACCGGGCCAAACTACAAGCGACGAGGAGAAAGAGTTTGCACATAGAGGCAGACTTGACGGCGGCTGACCTGCATCTTATAGCTGGCACTCTTCCCAAAAGCATACGTTGTAGCTAGAGTGAAGTACCCCATGCATGAATGCAGGGGCTTCGACGCGGGTTGCCCCACGTTGGCCTCTTCCAGGCCAGTGTTCGTTGCAATCTCGATGGAAGGGAGGAGGACAGTGGACCCACTGTCCACGTCAACGATTGGCACACAGAACGATTGGTACATTAGTGCTTTTACCGTAGGGAACGATTTACCTACGAACGCCCAAACACTATTTGGTTGTCAGTGTGCGAAGAACTAGAACAAGTATACCATCGGAGTGCATCAATGTCAAGGGAAACGGCTTGTGGAGCGGGTCCTCTGCCTACGGGCAGCGCGGCTTGTATCCCCTCGCATGAATGCGGGGGTCTTACGCCGCGATTTGATATCCCTCATGTTGCGGGTTAATCGTGGACTTGCGATACTCAATCGTGCGCAGTCCAGATGTTACCCGGGCCTGCATAGCTTCCTGCCTCACCCCAGGCGAGCTGCGTGCTTCCGCGGTCATCAACAGCCATCTCGAAGTAGTCCCCGTAGGGCAGGCCAAAGCCTGTAGAGGTGATATAGCTATAGTCAGGGATATAGCTTGATACCTGCGCCTCACTGCTCCAGGAAGCTCCACCGTTACTGCTAGAACGGTAGAACAGATTCCAGGAACCGCTACTACGGGTATCCATCCAGGCAATGCGCACATCACCGCTACTCGCCCCAGTGGTAATGGCCGGGAAGCTGTGTTCGACTCCTTGAGGTGCGAGCGAAACGTCCTGGCGTGCCGTGTAGCTTGCACCATAGTTGGTTGATTTCACGAAGAAGATGCGTTCGGGAGCATAATCGGTCTGATCAGCCGTCGAATTGTACAGGAGGTAGATACTATCATCGCTACCAATCGCCATCGTCATTTGAGCGCCCAGGAAGGCAAAGCCGCAGCTTGAGCAGGGATAGGGCGCGCCGCTGATTCCAATTGGCGTCAAGCCCCAGGTCTGACCCCCATCACGCGATTCGGTTACGAACAGGTTGACCGGTCCTTTGGCCTGTCCATTCTGAGTATATCCTGCCCAGGTAAAATAAATATTCCCTCGCGAATCAATGCCAGCGCCTCCGCCAAGCGACCATCCCTGCTGCGTGCTGCCGTTGTTGATTAAGTGCGTTGTCCAGGTCTGCCCCCCGTCGTGGGAGATGGAGGCGTAAATTTTCTGCACCGCGTTATAGGCAACGGCGACCGTCGAGCCTCGGACAGCCAGTTCATCCTTGTCGGTCGCCCGTTGCAGGTTCTCGACAATCGTAGGGCCTGTCCAGGTCTGGCCGAAATCGGTGGACTTCATCACGGCGATGGAGGATTTGCTGTTTTGTAGGAAGGAGGCCCAGACGGTTTTTCCATCGACGGGATCAACGACGATCTGTGAATCATACTGGCCGCCGACCACGGGTTCGGGATCAATCGGCCTGGGAGCGCTCCAGCTTTGCCCACGATCATTCGAGACTTGGAGCAGGACGTGCAGCGCGCACGAACTGCAGGAGGTTTGCCCAGCCACATCGTAGTGCTTGTAGAGGACATACACGTGCCCATAACGGTCTGCGGCTAGAGCAGGTTCCCAGTCATCTCCGGCGGGAAATCCCAGGCGTGTCTGGAGAGTAAAGCCAGAGGCTGCGTGAACTGCGACTGTAGAGAAGCGCAACCAGATCATACTCATGAGTACGATGCAACAGAGTGCGGCATAGAGCCGGGCGCGTGTGGGTACACCGAACATAATGTCCTCCCCTGCCAGAAGAGCAAAATTTTTACATAACGGCCCCACCAGGTTTGTTCCCCGCCAGGGCCGTCATTTTTTTATGCTACGAGAGCGGTAAAAATTTCCTCCCCGTATGGCTGATCTGTAGCTGAATCGATGGTACAATCAAGCCGACCATCGGTCCAGATGGGATGCACGTTGCCTCCGTAGGCGATGATGCCTTCATAATCGCCATACTGATTGCCAGCATCGGCGCAGGGATTGTTGGCGCTTTCATCGCTCATGGCGGTTGTCACTTTGACATTGGGAGCAAAGGAGAGGCCGCCATTGGTTGAGCGGCTGAAATAGATGTCAGTCTTGATATCCGCAGGATCATTGCGGGCATCATTCCAACTGAGATTGATCGAGCCTGTCGTCGGGTCCACCGAAAGCCACTGGTTGAACTGATCTTTCCGCACCCCGGGCTGGTCATCATTAACACGCGCAGGAGCACTCCAACTTGCTCCCCTATCGCTTGAGCGGGACACGAAGATATCTGTTCCGCTGGCCGTTGTCTCATCCATCCAGGAACAATAGAGCGTGCCACGGTTGACTCCACCGCTCCGGTCAGCATCGCACGCCGGATAGAGCAGCGCGTTTCGGCTGGCCATGGCCGGGATAGAATCGTCGAACGCGACCACCGTTGCCGTAATGGCCTGTTGCTGACCGAAGGTGGTACCTCCATCGAAGGAGTGATTGACCATCAGGAGGTTTTGCTGGACATCGTGCCAGGCCACATAGACCTCTCCGTTTGGCCCAACAAATGGATCAGCGCCGATGACCTGTCGCGGGCCACCTGTGGGGTTGTTCAGCGCGACCGGGATACTGAAGGTCAGGCCGCCATCGGTCGAACGCACAAAGAGCAGGTCGTCGTTGGCCGAGGACTTGCCGGATGTGACCGTGTCCCACCCGACATAGACGCTATCGCGGTACGGGCTGCTGGGATTGGTATCCACGGAGATCATCGGTTTGTCATTGAACTTCCCACTACCACTGTTGAAGTTGAAATAGGTGACCTGAGGCCAGGTCTTTCCGCCATCGGAGGACTTCGCCACCGCCATCTCGGTTCCCTGGATCGAGGCGAACGTGCGATTGAAGAAGACGACGATGTACGAGTAGTAGACATGGCCACGGGTATCGAAGGCCACACCGGGGTCAGAGCCGAAATCCACGCCGTTCGTGGTCGCTGGAGGAGGAAGCGGAAGATCGACGGCTCCCCAACTCTTGCCATCATTACTGGAAAAATAGCCACGCATCGGTAAACGCACGATTTCATTGGAACCGCCGACGAGCATCTGAGTATTGTTGGGGTTTATCGTGATCGAGGTTTCGCTCTGCGGAGTGTCCTCGTTGCTCATATCAACGTTTGGCCCAACAGAAAGAGATTGGATCCCTGATGTTCTTTGTAAAGAGGTCGATGGGGATGATCCCTTGAGTAGCCGCTGGTACTTGGCCCACCACGTGGGCAAGCTATAACTGGAAGCGGAGGAGCTTGCTTTAGCAGTGCTGATTGAAAAGAGAGCAGTGCTGGCAAGCAGGGTACATAACACGACCAGTATCACAAGGCGACGACCGGGGAGACCGACAACCGATGTGCGAAACATCATATCCATTCCTTCCTTCTAGCTGCCAAATAAGCTTACCCCAGGTTTTCCTGATGGAATACTGTATCATAGCATATCCATCGTTCTCACTGCCTGTATTAGCGCGGCTATCGTCGTGGCCCAGATGGTTCTGAGGCAGGGAACCTGTGGGAACGCAGGCAGTGCGCGTAAATGCAATGCAGGAGGGATGGCGCAAAGGGATGAGGCAAACGAGGCGCGTCGCATCTACCGCACCAGCCATCCTGGAATGAGCGACTGGGGGTTGCAGGCAACCGCGAAGATGACAGGCATCCCTGCCTCCATAGGCGCGCAGTTGCTCGCGCGGGGTGAAGTGCAGAGCAGCGGCGTTATGGCACCAGAGGACGCTTTTGCGCCTACACGCTTTATCGCGGAACTGGCCCGCCGGGGTATCCGCGTGGAGGAGCGCATCGAGGAGTGTGGCGTCATCGACGTCCGGTCCGCTGACGCGCCTTCACAAGGGCAGATGCACTCGTGACAAACAGACGAGATCAACAAGCTCTTCACTCGCTTGCTTTCTCCCACCTCCCTAAAAGCATGCGATAGTGCGCGATCATTACCTGGTGAAGTGCTTCATCGATCTGCTTTCCTGTTAGTAGCTGTTGTTCGTGGTACGCGAGTGTTTTTCGTGCGCCCTCTAACGCTTTTGGTGACACCTCAGTAATTTGTACTGCTTCTGCTGGCAGCGGTTTCCATGCCGGTGAGTTGCGCCAGTTGATATAGGGACAATTGCGGCACTGGTTCGCGCAACAATAGCCCCGCCGAATCAGGAATGAGCGGGTAGCAACGTAGTAGCCATTCGCGTCGATGATCCAATCATCCGAGTCTTCCATTGGGACATCTTCCAATTCCTATCTGGTTTCTATATGTCAATGTATCCGCACTCTCCCAACTTTGTCAAGACAACAATTGCTGGTGACAAGCTGTGCAAGATAGCAAACATCAAAAAGTAATGGAAAGCTGCGCAGCCAATCCAGCAATACTGGCAACTCAGATATGCTAGAGCTTTCACTTAAAGTGCGGGAGAGCCAGTTTTCTGGGACCATTATACCGTCTCCACTTCCGCAAAGGTTACACTGCCATTGCCTGCCCGGTGAAACTCCGTTTCAGCAGGACGCACAATCAGGATAGGCAAACGGGTTGCGCCCAGCACGCGCTCCGTGATGCTGCCCAGCACCCAGTGCTGGAAGCCGGTGCGTCCATGCGTCGCCATTGCGATCAAGTCGCAGCGCCCGGGTACACCCGCGCCCTCGGTATCTTCCCCGTTTTCCGCGACGTGTATGATGGTCCCGGCAATGTCGTCATCCAGCACAACCGACCAGGTAACCGCCAGGTGCAATGCGCCCATAGGGCCTTCGCGCAAGTGCGTGACAATGGAATGCATATAGGTTCTGGCCTTATGCAGCGCCTCGGACTTCAGAACTGCAAGACGGTCCGGGTCGATCTTCTTCTCGTCAAGCTGGGGTGGCTTCACGACGCGCAGCAGGTGCAATGCGCCATGCCCCGGTGCTGCGAGCGCAGCGACCGCCTGGGCCGCGGGTTCCAGGGCAGCCTTTGCCAAGGCCGAGCCATCCAATGTGACAAGCGCGCGTACTGGCCCCCCGTCAGGTCGTGGTCCAAGTAGCATCGCCCCCGCCTCGTGCAAGACCAGCACTGGCATGGAACTATGGCGTGCCACTTTCTGCGCGACGCTTCCCAACGCCCAGCGCTTCATGCCTGTTTTCCCCTGGCTGGTCATGACGATCAGATCCACCGTGTACGAGGTTGCCACGGACAGGAGGGTCTGCGCCTCTGCCCCAAAGAGAGCACTGGTCTCGGTCTTGATGCCTGCCAGCACGTCACTGTGTGCCAGCGCCTTGAGATACTCTCCCATGTAATTGATCTCAGCCTCGACCAAATCTGCTGTATAGGACGCTGACATGGAAGTCCCATACATCACCGGAATGGTGACCACATGCACCAGCATCACTGATCCTCCAGAGGCACGGGCGATGCGCGCGGCGATGGGCAGCGCGCTTTCTGCGCGAGCCGATCCATCTAGTGGAACGAGAATATTTTTAAACATCGTTGTTCTCCTTCTGACTACTCTGTCGGGCGACCCAGGATAGGGAGGCTGTCCGGCTTCTCTCTATTCATCAACGTTCTCCATGTTTGGAAACCCCTGGCTTGAGCCATGGGGAGGAATAAAATGGCTGTCCGCAGACAGGAACATGCTTGACAGCAGTCTCGTATCGTGCTACTATATGAATATGATAGCAACACGCACGATACGCATTCAGTTGAACCCCACGCCAGAACAAGCCGCACTCCTGCAGCAAACGATGCAGGAATACACCGCCGCGTTCAATGCCGTCTGCCATCTTGCCGACACGCAACAAGTCAGCAACGGCGTGGAATTGCACCGGTTGACGTATGCAGAGCAACGTGCTGCTACCGATCTTCCCTCGCAGTTGATTTGCGCGGCGCGTGTCAAGGCAACCGAGGCAGTCAAGAGCGTGTTTGCACGCCGTCAGAAACAGATCAAGAAGTATGAGGCGTTGCAGAAGCAAGGCAAGGCGACTCGACCTCTGAGACTTGCCAGCACCCCACACAGTGACCAGTGTGCCATCCGCTATGATGCGCGCTCGTTCCGCTTCGACAGGCAGATCCGCATGGTGTCGCTTGTGCATGTGCAACAGGCGGGACACACACGCAACCGCGCGCTGATTGCCGTCAAGGTTCCCGCCTACTATGAGCAGTATTTGACGGCGCAGTGGCAACAGGAGAGTGCCGATCTGCTCTCCCGCAAAGGAACGTTCTGGTTGCACATGGTGGTCTCGTGCGCACAATCGGCCATTCTTCCCACTGCTGAAAACAAGACGGTCGGCATTGATCTGGGCATCAACCGTCTGGCAGTCACTTCTCAACCCCGCTTCTTTGGAAGCAAGCACATCAAAGAGACCAATAACCGCTCCTTCCGCTTGCGACGAAAGCTTCAGGCCAAAGGGACAAAATCTGCCAAACGCCACCTGCAAAAGGTGGCAGGCAGACTGAAACGCTTTCAGGCTGATAGTAATCATGTGGTCGCCAAGCAGATTGTTTCTTCTCTCAGCCCCGGTGACACCATTGCGATGGAGAACCTGACCGACATTCGCGAGCGCGTCAAGGGACGCCGCGCGCAACGGCGCGCGATGAGCAACTGGAGCTTTGCCCAACTGCAAGGCTTTCTGGCCTACAAAGCGGCGTACAAGAGCATTGCTGTCGAGTTTGTTGATGCGCGGTATAGCTCGCAAGCCTGCTCGCGCTGTGGGCATAGAGAGAAACGCAATCGGGTCTGCCAAAGTGAGTTCTCCTGTCGAAAGTGCGGCTACCGCAACAACGCTGACGAAAACGCCGCCTATAACCTTGCCAGCCGTGCCACGTGTGTGGCTGGTGGGCAGCCCGTCAAGCTGCCTATCGTCTCAGACCGCCCTGGTCTAGGGACAAGCCCCCGGCTTTAGCCGTGGGGTCACTTGACAAGCATAGATTGAAGTAATCACAGGAGCAACACATGTTGCGAGGGTGGTATCACGAGACTCTCACAATGGGAACAAACATAGCCGAAACGGCGGCTTCGACGTAACCTGAGAGCCAGAGCAGCCGCAAAAAGCAACGGCCTATCATGTTGAGAGTACTTTGTGGTGAGTCACAAACCATCTGTGATATCTAAGTGGTCTTCGCTTACTATACTCACCAGCAAAACTACATGCCTGGCACTCGGATCTATGCAGAATCGCCAACAGGCGAATCTTTCAGATTATGCGCCGGGCATACTTCGTTTCTTACGGGAGGGTTCATAAGCGGCGGCGATACGCACGCTCATGCAAGGCCATACCACTCTGCTTATTACGCACCGATTGGTCGGCCTTGAAATGGCGGACGAGATTCTGGTGTTGCAATATGGCAGGATCAAGGAACGCGGCAGCCATCACGAACTCTTGCAATTGGAAGGATGGTACTGGAACATGTGGCAACTATCGCAAGAGGTGATGCGGTCCGAAAGCTAAAACTGTGTGTTAAACGTGATGTGACACCCGCACGTTGTGAGGGATCTATGATACTGCCGCGCTATCCTTTCCTCTATAGGTGAGTATATGCGCCTTGTTTGAGACCAAAAGAGTGTCCGTGCATGAAACACATCGTTTCGGCGAATGCAAATAATAGATATAAATGAGGACAAATTCAAGTTGCCAACATCTACTACAGAAGATACAAAAGATGCAATCGGAAGGAGTCCAGTCCCTGTATGCGGTATTGCAAGGCTTAGAGCATATTGTTGGTAGTAGCGATACCCAGCAAGAAGGAGAACGATGATGTTCCAGCGAATACTTGTCCCCCTCGATGGGTCAGCGCGGGCAGAGCGCGCCCTGACGGTCGCTGCCCGTCTTGCACGTGCGAGCGGTGGCAGTATTGTACTACTGCAAGCAGTCGGTATACCGGCCGCAAACAGCACTTATAGGTACGGTGCCGTAGCACGGATTCCCATAATCGCACAGGACGAGCTGGATGCTGAAAAAGCGCAAGCAGAGGCGTATCTCGCGACCGTCCTGCAACGGGAGGTACTGGCAGGCATAACAACCGAGGCAAAGACAGTTAGAGGGGTCGCCGCCACAGTGATCGAAGACCTTGCCAATGAGGGGCGGATTGATCTGATCGTGATGTGCAGTCATGGCGATACGGGTTTCAAGCGTTGGGTACTCGGCAGCGTGGCGCAAAAGGTATCGCGGTACAGCCGGGTCCCTGTGCTGGTGCTTCACCAGGAAGGTTCGAAGCCCGATACGCCATTCCCCGACCGGTTACGCCCCCTGCGCTCTATTATGGCAGTGGTTGCGCTTGATGGGTCAGAGTTCGCCGAAGCCGCAATTGAGCCGGCGGCCAACCTGGTCTCTGTGCTGGCAAGCCCCGCTCAAGGGACGCTCATCCTGACACGGGTCGTACAACTTTCTGCGGTAGGAACGATGTCGGCGACAAATGAACGGGCGGTAGATGAAGCGCAAGCCTACCTGGGTGATGTGTTGCGGGCGCATGCGGCATTGGCGAAAAAGCTCGGGGTCATGTTGACAACCTCGGTTGCGCTAGGCAAGGATGTCGCCGATGCACTCATTCGCGCTGCCGAACAGGGCGAGGAGGCCGAGGGGAAACGCCTCACCGGAAACTGCGACCTGATCGCTCTGACGACGCACGGACGTAGCGGTCTGCAGCGCATGAGCATGGGCAGCGTGACTGAACACGTGCTTGGTGCAACGAAGCTTCCTTTGCTGGTGGTACATACTCCGACAAGAAAGGAGGGTATTTTGCCTGTAACATAGATATTTTCATTCGCTATGCTCCAGGTATCATGCTGTACTGTGATGCGTTTGTGATCAACTGCCTTGTTCCGTGATAGAAATGTGAACGTGGCTACTTATAATGAAACACAAGCACAACGTAAAGCTGTGCTGAATTTCTTGTATGGTTAGGAAGAACATGACACTCTCAGACGCGCCCCTGCGCGAACCACTGGCAACGGAAATAACCACGGTGCTGATTGACCTTGCAGCTTTAACAAAGAGGGCTGCCTGGACTGCCTATGCGCAACTCGACGCCGTTTCCAACGACATGTTACAGCGAGTGCTTGCCTTATGCAAAGCGCGGCGCGGTGCGGTTTTGCTCTCTGAGGACCATGCAAGTCCACGGACGCACGAGGAAGATGCTCAATCTGCCCCGATTCATATAAAAGCATTGCGTACCCTGGCTTTGTACAATATCCAGGAAGAAGAAGCCTATGCGCTCCTGCAGGCTTTTCCTGCGACAAACACACTGGTTCAATCCCCCGATTTGACCAGCTGGATCGCCTATCGACTCGCTTTGAACGACGTCGCGATAGGGGGTGCAGGTGATACTGACGGCACGGGCAATGCGCCTGGGATCCCAATTGGAGCTTCTACTCACGCTGAACAGGGACAACACGCCTTACTGGTGCTGGGATGGGTGAATGAATCCAACGATACATGCGCTTCACTGGTGGCACGCTGCCAAACGCTGCTCCCGCTTGTGGCCGATCCGATCGGGGCGGTGATTGCCGGCATCGTGCTGAGAGAGCGCGTGCATGACCTCGAGCGCACCGCGGTGCGCGAATCGTTGCAGGGCATGGAACTCCTCAAGTCGGAACTGCTGGGGACGGTCAGCCACGAACTGCGCAGTCCCCTGACCTCCGTCAAGGGGTATGCCGCCACGCTGCTGCGGCACGAGCGCCGCCTGGGGCGCGAGGAGCGGCACCAGTTTCTGCTTGCGATTAACGAGGCCAGCGACCGCCTGGAAACCATCATTGAACGCCTCCTGGAGGTCTCTCAACTGGAGACGGGCCAGGTGACGATCGATCGCGCGCCCGTCGATCTGGCGCGTCTGGTCGGTGAAGCCATCGAGGCTATCGAGGAGCGCGTTGAAGCAGCCTCCCCAGGGCGTTTCATGTTCAGCCTTCGTCTGAAACAGGCCGACGGCACGCCCGCCGATGCCGTTCCCCTCATTCTGGCCAACCCGCGCCGCCTGCGCGAGGTGCTGGACAATTTGTTAAAGAATGCGGTGAACTATTCACCGGAGGGTGGATCAATCAACGTCACACTTCGCCCGGTTGTGCAAATGCAACCTGGAGCAAAAGGAGCACCATCTCGGCACAATGGTGAGGAGACAACAGGGATGTATGTTCCACGCGACATGTTGGAACTCTGCGTGTCCGATAGCGGCCAGGGGATTCCGGTCGAACACCTGAGCCGCATCTTTGACCGCTTCCACCGCGTTGATACGCGCTTGACACGCGAGACGAGCGGACTTGGCCTGGGATTAACGATTTGCAAACGCATCGTTGAACTGCATGATGGGAGCATCTGGGCCGAAAACCGGCCACATGGCGAAGGCAGTGCCTTCTACGTGCAGCTCCCTCTTGATCAGCCACTTGAGATGTAAATAGCCCAATATTAAAAGAAGGAATGGAGAAAGACCTGTGTCTGCGAAGAGAATTACTATCCTTACTGCCGATGATGACCCACGGCTGTTACGACTGATGACACGCAATCTCCAATTAGAAGGCTACGAGGTACTCGCGGCCAGCGATGGTCAGCAGGCATTGGAGCACATCGAGCAAAAATCGCCCGATCTGGTGTTACTGGACGTGATGATGCCCAAAATGGACGGCTTTTCCGTCTGTTACAAAGTGCGCGCGTTTTCCACTTGCTCGCCTCTGGATAACACACAAGATCACAGAGGTTTGCGCATAAGAGATCACAATCTCCTCACAGCGCGGGCCTTGTGATAAAAGTCGCAGTGCTCATGATGAGGTTGCGTTACGCTCATGTACAAAAGCGTTCATGCATTTTCGATCCTTAAAGAACGATCAAGAGGGGATGTCCCTGGTACATGAGAGACTTTTGTCATAATGTATGAGGGGGGAGTTGTTGTATGCTGGATGCAAACAATACTTCACAGGAAAGGGATCATCACATGCATACGACAGCATATGGAAAAATCATGCCCCCACCATCAGAAGAGGACATGCACAAGCAGCAACCGTTCTCGCGCGTTGCTCCGATTTTGAAGACAGCCCTGCTTATGGGCGCTGGCGGTGGGTTCTTGCTGGCAACGATCCTGACTATATCATACGCCTTATCCCTACCGCTCGGCACCTGGTGGGAGGCTCTGGCGCAGGCACATGGACACCTCCAATTGTACGGATGGGCGGGCCTGTTTGTGCTGGGGGTTGCCTTGCACTTTCTTCCCCGACTACGCGGAACGCCATTAGCGGGTGCGCGCCTCGTTCCCTGGCTGCTGGGTATCCTCACCGCGAGCCTGGTCTTGCGCGCCATCAGCCAGCCGGCGCTGTCGGTTTCTCCCTCGTCTGTCTGGAGAATAGGGCTGATGAGCAGCGGCGTTCTCGAGGTGGTCGCTTACGCCGGCATCCTCGCGCTGGTGGTGCTGACCGCGCTATCCGGTCCTCGCCCAACGACTCGACCGGCCTATTGGAGCGTCCTCCCGTTCTTCGCGGGCGCGTTCTGCTCGCTGGGTATCGCCAGCAGCATCAACCTGGTGAACGTCATCCAAACCGCGCAGGAAAGCGGATTGGTCCCCTACAGTGGCGACACGCTGAATGTGACGCTGGGACTCTTTGGCTTCCTCGTACCGGTGGCGCTGGCGATGTCAGCTCGCTCATTGCCTATGTATGCGGGCCTGGATGGTTTCCCACGCAAGGTACTGTGGCCCCTGGCAGGTATCTACTTCACGGGGGTAATCCTGCTGTGTGTTGGCGTTGAAGGAGGCCCGCTGCCCGCGCCGTGGGCCAGCATCATCGATGGCCTGGGAATGGCGCTGCTTGGAGGGGTCGTGCTCCTGTTCGTGGGAATCTTCCTGAGCTTGATGCGCAGGCGAGGCCAGCTACCCGGGCGCGTGGCAAAGCTCGCGCCATCGCCGGAAACCCTGGGGCACACCTATCGACAGCAGGTGAAGAAGGAGCAAACGCATTACGGGCCATTCGTGGGGATAGTGGCAAGCGCCTATCTCTGGGCGATGCTCGGTGCGCTGCTGCTGCTGATCGATGGGGGCAGCGTATTAGCAACAGGGGGCGAGCTTGTGGCCTTTGACGCCGTCCGCCACGCTTTCGCTCTCGGCTTTATCGCCCTGCTGATCTGCGGGATTGCTCCGCGCATGCTGCCAGGCTTCTCCGGCGGCAGGATTGCCTCTCCGAAACTCGTGAGCGCGACGCTCTGGCTTGGCAACGCCGCGGCCATGTTGCGCGTTGGCTCTCTCCTCTTCGCCCCGCTCTTTACCGGCACCCTGGGATCTGCCATTGATACCTTCCTCTTCAGCCTTTCCGGCCCATGCGGCTTAGCCCTGGCGATCTGCCTGGCGATCAATCTCTGGCCGGCATTGCGTGCCTCGCCTCGACACGTCGTGTGAAGCAATAGGACTCGTGGCAGTCCTCGCCTTTCACCTGGAAACTTCCGCGGATAACGACAGAATCCATCCTCATTCAAGAGTTCTATGTGAGTCAAGTGTGAGGGGAATGCTCAGTACTGTGATGCTCCTGTGAGATCAAGCGGATATGCTGTCCAAGAAGCATGTGAACAGTACATCGAATAGCTCTTCCTAAGAAGGTGCTGGAGTGAAATATGCAGCAGTCAATGAAACCGCTGGTTCCGCAAAGCTATGCCGGGACCCCTGGAACAACCAGCAAAGAAAGTACTCAACAGCGTTCTTTGCCACAGCTCTTTAAGCAGTTCCATACCTCTGAAAAGGGGCTGACCACCCAGGAGGCCCGCCAGCGGCTGAGCCAGAAAGGGCCAAACGTGCTCTCTACCGTGCAACGCAGAGCGGGATTCCAGCAATTGCTGCTCCTCCTTTCGAACCCACTTGTCATCATTTTGCTGGCAGCAAGTATTGTCACCGCTGTGCTGGGTGACGTACTCGATGCCAGTATCATTATCGTGATCGTCTTGTTGAGCATCACCCTCAACTTCTTACAGACGCACCGCTCGCAGCGGGCAGCGGATCGACTGCGCGAGAAAGTCGCGCTCACGGCCACCGCGCTGCGCGACGGGAACTGGGGCGAAATACCGCGCCGCGAGTTGGTACCCGGCGATATCATTCGTCTCTCGGCGGGGGACCTCGTGCCTGCGGATGCGCGACTGCTGCACTCGGTCTACCTGCATGTGCAGCAATCCGCCCTCACCGGCGAATCCTTGCCGGTGGAAAAGGATGCGCTGGAGACTGATCCCACCCCGACGGGCAACCTGGCCGACACCTCGCATACCGTCTTTCTCGGCACCTCTGTCGTGAGCGGCACCGGCACCGCGCTCGTCACGGCGACAGGGCGAAACACGGCCTTCGGCGACATTGTGGCGCAACTCGCTCGGCGCCCGCCGGAGACCGAATTTGAACGCGGGGTGAAACACTTCGGCCTGCTGATCACCAGGACCGTCTTCTTCCTCGTGCTGTTCGTCTTCCTGGTCGGGATTATTGGCCACCATAGCACCCTGGAATCGGCACTCTTCGCCATCTCGCTGGCAGTTGGGCTGACCCCGGAGTTCCTGCCGATGATTGTGACGATCACCCTGTCGCAGGGAGCCTCGCGCATGGCGAAGGAGAAGGTCATCGTCAAACACCTGGAATCGATGCAGAACTTTGGCAGCATCGATGTGCTGTGCAGCGACAAGACGGGCACGCTAACCACAGGGGAAATGGCGTTCAGCGATGTCATTGATGCGCAAGGCAATACATCGAATCGAGCGCGTTTGTTTGCCTACCTCAACAGCTCGTATCAAACGGGAACCGCTAATGCCGTCGATACCGCCATCCTGCGCGCCGACCATCAGGATCTGAGCGCGTATCATAAACGCGGGGAAATCCCCTTCGACTTTGAGCGGCGGCGGCTCTCCGTCATCGTCGAGTCTAATGATACCGCCCTCCTCATCAGCAAAGGCGCGCCTGAGAGTATCCTGCATGCATGTACGAGCTATGAAGCGGATGGGCAGGATCACGCGCTGGACAGCGAGGCGCTGGCGCGCTGCCAGGCGACCCACCAGCAGATCAGTGGGCAGGGATACTACACGGTCGCGGTGTCCTACCGGCCCCTGCCGCTTCAACAGGAGGATTATAGCCCTGCCGATGAGCAAGCCATGATCTTTCTCGGCTTCCTGACCTTCTTTGACCCGCCCAGGGAAGATGCTGCCCAGGTGCTGGCAGCGCTGCGGCGCGATGGCATCACCGTGAAGATCCTAACCGGCGACAACGCGCTCGTTACCCGCCACATCTGCGCGCAGGTTGGCTTAAATACCGAGCGAATGCTCCTGGGCGACGAGCTCGACCGCCTCGACGATCTCGCGCTGGCCCACGTGGTCGAGCAGGTCGATATCTTCGCCCGCGTTTCGCCCGCGCAGAAGAACCGCGTCATCCTTGCTCTCAAGAGCCGCCATCACGTAGTCGGCTTCCTGGGGGACGGCATCAACGATGCCCCCTCGCTGCATGCTGCCGACGTGGGCATCTCGGTGGCAAGCGGCGTCGATGTAGCGAAAGAGGCCGCCGAACTCATCCTGCTCGAACGCGGCCTGGATGTCCTCCACAAGGGCATCATCGAGGGACGCAAGGCGTTCGGCAACGTCATGAAGTACCTGCTGATGGGCTCCAGTTCCAATTTTGGCAATATGTTCAGCATGGCCTTCGCATTCGTCTTCCTACCGTTCCTACCGATGCTGCCATCGCAGATCCTGCTCAACAACTTCCTGTACGACCTTTCCCAGGTCACGATCCCGACCGACAACGTCGATGCCACCTTCATCCAGAAGCCGCAGCGCTGGAATATCAAGCTGATTCGCGACTTTATGATCTTCATCGGGCCGATCAGTTCGATCTTCGATTTCCTCACTTTCCTGGTCATGCTGGCGGTCTTCCACGCGGCAGAACCGATGTTTCACACCGGCTGGTTTGTGGAGTCGCTGGCAACGCAAACGCTGGTGCTGTTTGTCATCCGCACCTCGGGCAACCCGTTCCGCAGTCGCCCAAGTCTGCCGCTCACCATCTCGGTACTCACGATCGTGGCAGTGGGTCTGATCTTGCCATATACCCCGCTGGCAGCGCCACTCAAATTCACGCCGCTACCCGGCCTGTACTTCCTCTTCCTCGCGGGAGCGACGTCGGCATACCTCCTGCTCGTTGAGGTCATGAAGCGCATCTTGATGCGGCGGTGGTTGGGCACGCAGTAAGGGTTTGTAAGCGGGTTCTCGACAAGGGATTTGTTAGCTCTTTGTGAGAAGATAGCCCCATTCGAGTGAGCGCCTTGTGACTTCAATGGTCTATTCTCAGAATAAAGAAGCGTGCGAGAATCTAATCTAAAGGCTTACGCCAGGAGGCTACCTATGTTAAACGTTGCAAACGAATTTCGTCAACCTGTTTCCATCGACTTTGCACCTGCCGGAAGTGTTTGCGAATGGTGCGGGAAACCTGCCGTGCAAGAACTGACCGTCCTGGGAGGAGCAGGCCATAACGATAGCGGGTACTTTTGCAGTGTATGCGGCAAGGAATTCATTCGTGCGGTTGCCAGCGGACTTCGTCGTGAAGTACCCTCAGCAACAAGTGACTCTGAAGTACCCTAAAAATGTCACTCGAACTCTGCTTTAGCATCTATTAGAAGCGTATGCACTGAACATCACAGTTCTATTGCTATTGGTTCTCCGTCCTTCCGGGTGATTTGTAGGGACGCGATAAATCGCGTCCCTACAAATGTGCGTCCTTTTTCACCCGGAAGGATGCAGACCCTTGCTATTTCGGTTATTGCTCTCGCAGATGGCTCATACCTTTGGCTAGCCGGTTCGTTCATCGTTGTGATCTGTTTGTGAGTCGTCTGGCCTCTCTTGTGACCCATTTGTGACACTAAACGACTACTCTCTTAAATGAGACTATCACATTAATGAGAAGCAAAGGATAAGCGAGGAATGACGACCCAAGCCCTACAAGTGCATGACCGGCTCTGCCTGGAGCGCGAGCACTTCCAGCACCTCTTTGCTAGCCTGCAAGCCAGGGGCTTCCAGGTGGTCGGGCCGACGCTGCGCGAACACGCCATTGTGTACGATACGCTAACATCAGTAGACGACCTGCCGGTGGGCTATACCGACGAGCAGAATGGCGGCAGCTATCGCCTGAAAAAACGCCGTGACCGGGCGCTCTTCGGCTACAACGTCGGCCCGCATTCCTGGAAACAATTCCTGCACCCGCCTCTCACCCGTTTATGGCAGGCGGAACGCAAGGATGGCGGCTTTCAGATCATCCCCGAACGCCAGCAGCCGGAGAAGCTCGCGTTGTTCGGTGTGCGTTCGTGCGAACTTCACGCCATCGCCATCCAGGACCGCGTCTTTACACATGCTCACTATAAAGACCCTATCTACGCATCCAGGCGAGAGAATGTGTGCATCATCGCCGTCAATTGCGGCCAGGCGGGTGGAACCTGTTTCTGCGTCTCGATGCAGACCGGGCCGGAGGCGACTGGCGGCTTCGACCTGGCCTTAACGGAGGTGCTGGACGAGGCGCGACATTTCTTTGTGATCGAGGTCGGGACTGACCTGGGAGCGACGATCCTCCAGGATGTTCCTTGTAGAGCAGCCAGCGAGGATGATCTTCGCCTGGCCGGGGCGGTCGTCGCGAACGCTGCCGCGCAGATGGGCAGAAGCATGGACACCAGCGACATCAAGGGCCTGCTCTACCGCAATCTCGATCACCCGCGCTGGGAGAATGTGGCCTCGCGCTGCCTCACCTGTGGGAACTGCACCATGGTCTGCCCGACCTGCTTCTGCACCACCGTCGAGGACACGACCGATCTGGCGGGAACGCAGGCCGAACGCTGGCGCCGGTGGGATTCTTGCTTCACGATGGACTTCTCCTACATCGCCGGCGGCAGCATACGGGCATCTTCGAAGTCGCGCTATCGCCAGTGGATGACCCACAAGTTGGCAAGCTGGATCGACCAGTTCGGTACGTCGGGATGCGTCGGCTGCGGGCGCTGTATCACCTGGTGTCCCGTCGGGATCGATATTACGGAAGAAGTGCGCGCCATCCGCAAGAGCGAATCGGCGCAAGGCAGGGAGGGATAAGCATGCAATCACTCGCGCCAATTCTGGCGAACCACCCCTTCTTCAAAGGGTTTGAGCCGCGCTATATGCAGCTCATCACCGGCTGTGCTTCCAACGTGCGTTTCCCCGCCGGGAGCTATATTTTTCGCGAGGGCGAACCGGCCTCGACATTCTATATCATCCGGCGGGGCAAAGTCGCGCTGGAAGCGGTAGCCGCCCAGCAAGGGTCTCGTGTCATCCAGACCATCGAGGACGGTGATGTGCTGGGCTGGTCGTGGCTCTTCCCTCCCTATCGCTGGCACTTCAACGCGCGCACAATCGAAGAGACGCGCGCGATTGCCCTGGATGGCGTCTGCTTGCGCGAGAAAGGAGAAGCCGACCACGACTTTGGCTATGAGTTGGTGAAACGAGTGGCGCTGATCATGATGGAACGCTTGCAGGCCACGCGCTTGCAGGCGCTGGATATCTACAACGTACCATCGACGGAGGCGGGCGTATGAGTACTCTGCTATCCGATCCGATGCTACCAAGACCCTACCAGGTTCAGCGCGTTCGGCACGAAATACCAGGAACATTTACCATGGAACTGGAACCGCAAGATGGCAGCGCTATTCCGCCGTTTGCCTCTGGCCAGTTCAACATGCTCTACGTCTTTGGCGTGGGCGAGATCCCCATTTCGATTAGCGGCGATCCCGACAGGCCCGCTCCGCTTGTACATACCACGCGTGCCGTGGGGACAGTGTCGAGCGCCATACAGGCGTTGAAGCCGGGCAACACCATCGGCGTGCGCGGACCGTTCGGCAGTCACTGGCCTATCGAGCAGGCAATCGGGAAGGATGTCGTGATTGTCGCGGGCGGCATCGGACTGGCGCCGCTGCGCTCCACCGTGTACCAGCTCATTGCCCGGCGTGCGCAGTATGGCAAGATAGCGCTGCTCTACGGCGCACGAACACCCTCGGATATCCTCTATCGCCACGAACTGGAGCGCTGGCGCGCGCATCTCGATCTCGATGTCTACATCACGGTAGACCACGGCGATACATCCTGGCGGGGCAGCGTCGGCGTGGTCACGCAGCTCATCCGCCGGGCGGCATTTGACCCGCGCAATACGCTCGCAATGGTCTGCGGCCCGGAAATCATGATGCGCTTTACAGCATCAGAACTGGAGAAGCACGGCGCGCCTGTGGAGCAGATCTACGTCTCGATGGAGCGCAACATGAAGTGCGCGGTTGGCCTGTGCGGGCATTGCCAGTATGGGCCGCACTTTGTCTGCAAGGACGGTCCGGTCTTCCAGTATAGCCGTGTGCAGCACCTGCTGGTGAAAGCGGAGATATAAGATGAGTCGTGAACAGAAACCCAAATTGGCGGTTTGGAAATTCGCATCCTGCGACGGCTGCCAGCTGAGCCTGCTGGACTGCGAGGATGAATTGCTGGCGATCGCAGGCGAGATCGAGATCGCCAATTTTGCCGAAGCCACGAGCGCCGTCGTCAAAGGGCCATACGACCTCTCGCTCGTGGAGGGGTCCATCACCACGCCGCACGATGCGGAACGGATATTGCATATACGGCGCTCCTCCCGCTACCTCGTGACCATTGGCGCGTGCGCGACGGCGGGTGGCATCCAGGCGCTACGCAACTTCAAGGACGTGAACGAGTTCATCTCGATTGTCTACGCGACGCCGAAGTACATCGAGGTGCTGAACACATCCACGCCCATCTCCGATCATGTCAAGGTCGACTTTGAATTGCGGGGTTGCCCCATCAATAAGCGCCAGCTCGTCGAAGTCATCAGCGCCTATTTGAACAGCCGCAAGCCAAATACGCCGCCGCACAGCGTCTGCGTGGAATGCAAGCTGCGCGGGACGGTGTGCGTGATGGTCGCGCAGCATATCCCCTGCCTCGGCCCTGTCACACAGGCCGGGTGCGGCGCGATATGCCCCTCCTATGCGCGCGGGTGCTACGGCTGCTTCGGCCCCAAAGAAACGCCCAATACGGCTTCGTTAAGCAATCAGTGGCAGCACCTCGGATCGAGCAAGCAGGACATCATCCGTGTTTTCCGCAGTTTCAATGCCGCTGCCGGGCCATTCAGAAAAGAGAGTGAAGCGCATGAGCGATAAGACCATCAAGGTGGACTACCTGGCACGCGTTGAGGGCGAAGGCGCACTCTACATCAAAATGAGCGGCGAGCAGGTGACCGATGTCAAATTCAGGATTTTTGAGCCGCCGCGCTTCTTCGAGGCGTTCCTGCGCGGGCGCGCGTTTGACGAGGCTCCCGATATCACCGCGCGCATCTGCGGTATCTGCCCCGTCGCTTACCAGATGAGCGCTGTCCACGCTATGGAACATGCTTTCGGCGTGACCGTCGAGGGCCAACTGCGCGCACTGCGCAGGCTGCTCTACTGCGGCGAGTGGATCGAGAGCCATACCCTTCACGTCTACATGCTGCACGCGCCCGACTTCCTGGGCTATCCCGACGCGATTCGCATGGCGCAGGATCATCCCGACCTGGTCAAACGCGCGCTGCAGATGAAGAAAGCGGGCAACACCATCGTCTCGTTCCTCGGTGGCAGAGAGATTCACCCGATCAACGTGCGCGTGGGTGGATTTTACAAAGTCCCGGCAAAACGAGAGTTTGGGCCGCTGGTAGAGCAGCTCAAGTGGGGGCGCGAGGTGGCACTGGAGACGGTGCGCTGGGTGGCGCAGCTGCCCTTCCCCGACTTCGAGCAAGACTACGAGTTCGTGTCTCTGTTCCACCCGAACGAGTATCCCTTCAACGAGGGCATACTGGTGTCGAACAAGGGCCTGAGTATCCCGGTCAAAGAGTACGAGGATCACTTTGTAGAGGAGCATGTCCCGTATTCCAACGCGCTGCACAGCGTACACAAAGGGCAAGGAGCCTATTTCGTCGGCCCCATGGCGCGCTACAATCTGAACTTTGACCAGCTCTCGCCGCTCGCCAAAGAAGCCGCGCGTGGCGCTGGCCTCGGCCAGGTGTGCCGCAATCCCTTTCAGAGCATCGTCGTGCGCAGCGTGGAGATCCTCTACGCCTTTGACGAGGCCCTGCGCATCATCGAGGATTATGAGCAGCCGGATGCTCCTGCCGTCAGGGTACGCCCGGTGGCATCCACGGGCTGGGCCTGTACGGAAGCGCCACGCGGCATCCTGTATCACCGCTATCGCCTCGATGACGACGGGATCATCCGCGACGCGAAGATCATCCCTCCTACCTCGCAGAACCAGAAGACTATTGAGAACGACCTTTGGCGCTTTGTCGAGCAATACAAAGCGCTGCCGGAAGAGCAATTGACCTGGAAGTGCGAGCAGGCGATACGGAACTACGACCCCTGCATCTCCTGCGCCACTCACTTCCTGAAGCTGCATGTCGAGCGGGAATGAAGAGGAGTGCGTCATGTCATCGCCACCGGACGTGTTAGTCATCGGCGTCGGCAATACGCTGCGCGGTGACGACGGAGTTGGTCTCGCCGTCATCGCAGCCCTGGAAGCGCGCGGGCTGCCGGGCGCGCAGTTAATGAGCTGCCAGGGGGATGGACTCCAACTGATCGAGACCTGGAAGCGCGCCGACAGGATCATACTTATCGACGCGGTCACGTCCGGTGGGAAAGCAGGAATGGTCTATCGCTTTGACGCGATCGCACAAGCGCTCCCGGCGGATCTGTCCTTCTCCTCGACGCACGCCTTTGGCGTGGTCGAAGCCATCGAACTGGCACGGGCGCTGGATCAGCTTCCACCGCACATCGTAATCTACGCCGTCGAGGGCAAGAACTTCGCCATCGACGCCAGGCTCAGCCCGGAAGTAGAACGCGCCCTGGACGACCTGGTAGAACGAGTAGCGCGCGAGGTAGCAGGCAACCCCGTCGTATGAACCCGCTGTGATTCACCTGTGATAAAACTGCCCTTTTCTGTAACGCACTTGTAACATCGAGGTTCTATACTATGTAGTGGGGAATTAGGGAGAAAGTGGAAAGGGACACTGTTGGAGTGCGTTGAAATACAAAAAGGAGAAAGACCATGTCAATGGTACAGAAAAAAGACCCCTTTGAGGCGTTGATGCCGCTTCGAGAGGCGATGAATCGCCTGTTTGAGGAGAGCTTCTTCTGGCCTGGCCGTCTGGAGTTCTTTACTGGCCGCTCCTTTCCGGTCGATGTTATCGAGACGGAAGATAAGCAGCAGTATATGATCGAGGCTAGCCTACCCGGTTTCAAGCCAGAGGACATTCAGATCACAGCGGAGGGAGACACCCTGACTATCCGCGTGGCGAAGAAAGGTGAAGAGAAGGAGGAGAAACCCACCTATGTGCGCCACGAGCGCTACGAAGGAGAGATGATCCGATCCTTTACCCTACCCGGACGCTTTGACCCTGAGAAGATCACCGCCACCTACGAGCACGGCGTCCTGTCCTTGACCGTTCCAAAGTCTGAGGCCGCGAAGCCAAAGCAGATCCCGGTCAAGGTCAAGGAAGCTGCGGGCGCGCGCTAAGCGGTGAGTGAGTGAGAGGGCCTCGGAACCCCTCATGCGGAGCAGGAACTGGTGCAGGCAGGGATTGTCGGCGTGCTCCAATTCCTGTTTCCTTTGAAGGCAGTTGGAAGGAGTCGATCAAGATGAACATCCCAACAAAAAGCGAACTCAGATACCTGATGGAACCACATGAAAGCCCCTGCATCACGATCGTTTTGTCCACGGACCGGACAGGTATGGAGAGTCAGTCAGATCAATTGAAACTGAGAAACGTCATTCGAGAAACCGAGCAGCGCCTGCACGAGCGTGGTTTACGTTCTACGGGGGACATGCTGGAACCGATCGAGGCGTTGTTAGAAACCGAAGCGTTCTGGCAGCATTTAAGCGACGGGCTAGCAATCTTCCGTTCGCCGCGCCTGTTTCGCTCGTATCGCGTGCCGTTACAGGTAAAAGACCGGGTCGTCATCAGCGATCATTTCTTCCTCAAGTCACTGCTGCCGCTGCTGGTCGATGATAGGCGATTTTATGTGCTGGCTCTCTCTCAAAACGCTGTCCGGCTCATGGAAGGAACGCACTATAGTATCCAGGAAATCGCGCTGCCCGAAGCGGTCCCTCACAGCCTGGCAGAGGCACTCAAGTACGATGATATCGAGGAGAACGATGTGCGCCATCACAGTTCTTCATCGGGCGCGGTCGTGGGCAAAGGGGGACGGCGGGCAGCGATCTTTCACGGGCAGGGCGTGGGTACCGATGATCTCAAGGACCAGCTCCTGCGCTACTTTCAACAGGTCAATCGTGGATTGCATGAACTGCTGCGCAACGAAATGGCTCCTTTGGTACTGGCCGGAGTCGACTACCTCATACCGATCTATCGACAGGCCAATACCTATCCCCACCTGGTAGATCAAGAGATTTCCGGCAACCACGACAAGCAGAAGGCGGAAACGCTGCGCGAACAGGCCTGGGCCATCGTAGAACCCATCCTCCTGAAACAAGAACACGAAGCCGTCGCCCGCTACCAGGACATGGCGGGGACCTGGCTCGCTTCCGATGCCATCGAAGAAGTGCTGCCTGCCGCCTCCTACGGACGCGTCGAGAGCCTGTTTGTCGCCCTCGACCAGGAGCAATGGGGTAGTTTTGATCCGGCCACGAACACAGTCGCGCTCCATATAGAAGCGGAAGCCGGCGACGTAGACCTGCTGGATGTCGCTGCTACGCAGACGCTGATCCACGGCGGGAAGGTCTATGCGATCGCGCGGGCGGAGGTGCCGGGCGAGTCGTTGGTAGCGGCAGTCTTCCGCTATTAGTCCACGCCTCTACAACAATGCGACCAGAGAAGCGTTCATTTCTCTGCTCTGGTCGCTTTACCTCTCTCTTTCAAGAGCACCTCGCTCACCCTCCGCCGCGGAGTGGGCGGTACATCCGGCCCGTATCCCATGCGCAGCACAACGTGAGGCCGCTGTAACCAAAGTGTGAGGAAAATTCTCTCTCTAGTGATGCCTTTGTGAACTTGCAGGGATATACTTGTTCCAGGAAGCAAACAGCATAGCTATTGGATATCGACAAGGATGTCGAAAGGAGAACAAACAGATGTTTGGGCGGATTCTGGTGCCCCTCGATGGCTCGAAACGATCCGAGGAGGCCATCCCTGTAGCAGCGCGCATCGCACGCGCCACCGGCGGAACGATCGTCTTTGTAGAAGTCGTCCTTCCTCCCGTCGAGTTCGGGACATACACGGCAGAACGGACCATATCTCTCAAGCCTGGCGCGTTTAAGAGGCGTGAGCATGCAGCAGCCAGCTACCTGACCGGCATACCCGAAACCTATGCCGATGAACTGGCGGGCATCAACACGGAACTAGACCTGTCTGTCGGCGCAGCATCACCGGAGATTTACGAGGAGGCTCGCTTAGAGGCGGTTGACCTGATCGTCCTGTGCAGCCAGGGTGAGACGGGCTTGAAACGCTGGGCTTTCGGGAGCATTGCCCAGGAAGCGGTTCGTCACAGTCCCGTCCCGGTGCTGGTCCTCAATCACCACGGGGCGATTCCCCCGATGCTAGATGCCACTCATCCCCTGCGCATCCTGGTGCCTCTGGATGGGTCGGAGCTTGCTGAAGCGGTAATCCTGCCAACTGCGTACCTCGTGGCGGCGCTTTCCGCTTCTCTCCAGAATGCGTTGCACTTCTTGCGCGTGGTGGATCTGCCGTCGGCTTACGGGAAAATAAAGAGCCAGGCGCATATCAGCGACCTCATGCAGGATGAAGTCAAGCAAGAGGCTGAAAAGTACGTGAAGTCCGTAGCCGAGCGTTACGCGAAGGACCTGGCGGGGTTCAATCTCCAGGTGAGTTCGTCCGTAGTGGTCAATACCGATGTGGCTGGAACTATCGTCCGAGAGGCAGCGCAAGTCAGAGACGTTACAAAATCCACCGGCTATGATTTGATCGCCATGGCGACGCATGGACGCAGTGGCTTGCTGCGGCTGGTGATGGGTAGCGTGGCAGAGCACATTCTTGGCACCACAAAGCTCCCGTTGTTCATTGTGCGACCGCACGCCGAGACCAAAGGTAAAAAAACAGGTAAAGCTGTTCAGACCGAGGTGACGGAGGTCGAAGTTCAAAGCTGGGTAGGATTGCTCTAGGCGATCAGCCGCCGACCTTTGGTAGAGCCGGATTGTATACGTATATCGACCAGATGCGGGAACAGGCGAAACGCCAGTTCCACACGTATCTGGCCGCCATCGCAGAACGGCTCACCACTTGCGATGGTGCAGTACCCAATCTCACCGTCACGACATCGGCAGCGATCAATGTCGATGTGGCCGAGACCCTGGCACAGGTGGCGCAACAGGAACTGGTCTTCTCCCATTTGCTCGTGCGCTTCTAGCACTGCTAATGAGCATCTGCATGCACGATCAGGAGCGGCTGCTTCGTATGGTGAAGCACCCGTTCGGTGATGCTGCCCATCGCCCAGCGCTGCACGCCGCCATATCCGTGCGCCGCCATCGCGATCAGGTCAAATGGCTCGACTGTCTGCTCGGTCTTCTCGACGAGCGCCTCCGCCACATCATTATTGACCGAGACTGATGTGGTCACCGTCAGGTCGTATGTTGCGAATTCGCCCTTCGTCAGTTGCGCTGCCATGCCTGCCAGGTACTTGTGTGCCTCGCGTCTGGCCTCTGCTCGGCTGACTTCCAGGTCGAAAGGCACGTTGGGTCTGAAGATGCCGCTGGAAATGGGGTCATCGACGACGCGTATCAGGTGCAATGAGCGCTGGTCGGCTGGGGCGAGGGCTGTTATGAGTTCAATTGCCGGCTTCAACGCAGCCTCGGCAAGCGGAGAGCCATCCAGGGGTACCAGCACGCGTACCGATTGACCCACCAGGAGAGGGCCGCCATCGCGAAGCAGGAGCACTGGCACCGGGCTATGGGGGACAATTATTTGCGCAACACTGCCCAGCGCCCAGCGTTTGAAACCGCTGTAGCCATGACTGCACATCACGACCAGGTCCGCCTGCAGCAGTTCGATCGCGCTCATGATAGTCGGTGCGACTCCACCTATCAGCGCCTCTACCCGCGTCTTCACGCCGGCCAGCTCCGGCATCCTGGTGACGCTGTTCAGATACTGACGTGCCTGATTCAAGTTTTCGTCTATCAACCTGGGTGAGTCAACTTCGGCTCGCCGCTTCTCTTCCGGGTGGAACTCATTGGGAAAAGTGGCTACTGCTAGTAAAATAACAGTCCCCTCGGAAGCGCGCGCGATGCGAGCCGCCACGGGAATGGCCTGTTCCGCTCTGCCCGATCCATCCAGCGGAACGAGAATCTTCTGAAACATCTTTCTGCTCCTTTTCACTGCCTGGTCAGGCTATGCTGATCAGGCGAAGGTGTGTACAGCCCAGGAAGAACGATAGCAGGAGTATCCCTCCTGTCTAAAACAGCTTGCGCTGATATTCATATGTGAGAGAAGTATAGAGTTGCTGTATCACAAACATCTCACCGGAATACGTGTGTATATCACGGAATGATCACGGAACGATGCGGGAGATTGATTCCCTCATATTCTTTCAATATGCAAAAGCTCAAGATTGTGACCAGTGCGAGATGTCGAAATGACGAAACGTGACCCCGATGTGATGGTGTGGTGCTATATATGTACACTACGTAATGGATGCGTAGTTAGTAAGTGGGTTTACCCAATGTCAAAACCTCACATCATCATCATTGGGGCCGGCTCTACCGGCTCAGCGACGGCGCACGATCTGGCTTTGCGCGGCGTGCGCGTCACCGTGATCGAGCGCGGGGATATCGCCTCCGGGACCACGGGGCGCACACACTGCCTGCTCCACTCCGGCGGGCGTTATTGCGTCAACGACCCGGAGGCGGCAGCTGAATGTATCGTCGAGAACATGACCATGCGGAAGATCATCCCCGATCTGTTGGAGTTGAACGATGGTCTGTTCGTCGCTTTGACGGAGGCAGACCTTGCCTTCAAAGAGCGTTTTCTGGAGGGCTGCGCGGTCAGCGGCATTCCGGCGCGTGAGATACCCGTCAAGCACGCGCTGCAAATAGAGCCGTTCCTCAATCCCGGCGCGCTTGCCGTCGTGCAGGTGCCTGATGCCGTGTTTGAGCCGGTGCGCTTTTGCCTTGCCTTCCTCGCCACCGCACAGCGGAACGGCGCGTTGGTGCGGCGGTTCACCGAAGTAACCAACTTCATCTGCTCGGGCGGCAGTGTGACGGGTGTGAAGGTCAAGGATTACCTGACAGGCATGACCGAGATTGTGGGGGCCGACCTGGTTGTCAACGCCGCTGGCCCCTGGGTGGGCGACATCGCCGCGATGGCCGGCGTATCAGTGCCGGTGACGCCGACCGCGGGTGTCATGGTGACGCTCGACGGGCGGCTTAACAATATGGTCTTGAACCGCCTCAACAAGCCATCCGACGGCGATATCATCGTGCCGCAGCGCGCCACCTCGATCATCGGCACAACCTCGTGGAAAGTCGCAGACCCGGACTTGATCCCTGTTCCCCCCGACCACGTTGCGAAGATGATCGCCCAGGGCGAGCAACTGTTGCCAGCCGTGAGGAAGATACCGGTACGCGCGAGAGTGGCTGCCGCGCGTCCGCTGATCGTCAAGGGCGGCAGGGATGCGCGCGAGGCGAGCCGCACCTTCGAATGCTTCGATCACAAGGAGGACGGCGTGGATGGCTTCGTGACCATCGCCGGGGGGAAGATGACGACCGCGCGCGGGATGGCTGAGCGGGTGTCCGATTTAGTCTGCAACAAGCTCGGTATTACGGCTGAATGCCGCACGCGCGACGTGCCGCTCGTCTCGTACCGGTTATTCTTCCAGGGAGGTGCGCGATGATCGAGGTATCGCTGCAAATTTTTCGCTACAAGGCGGGACAGCAGCCTCACTACGATACATTCACTGTGCAAGTGGCTGATACGGCATATGTCCTCGATGCGCTCGACGTGGTGTGGGCGAAGCACGATCACAGCCTGACCTACCGCCGCGCCTGCCATCATTCCGCCTGTGGAGTGTGTGCACTGCGCATCGACGGCGTCGAGAAGCTGCCCTGCGTCACGCGCATCGCTGATGTGTGGGACGGACATCGTCCGCTGCGTCTTGAACCGCTGCGCAACTTCCCGGTGGTCAGCGACCTGGTGGTGGATGTGAAAAGCTTTTTCCAGCGCATGTCGGCGTCAGACCTGGAGATCACACGCGACTCCGAGCCGACGCTGCCGCTCTCTGTTGACAACCTCGACGAGCTGGATGTTCACGTGGAACAGGAACCGGTCGAGCCGCCTGAGAACCTGGCTCGTTTCAATCGCTTCGAGAGTTGCATCGAGTGCGGCATCTGCATGAGCGCCTGCCCAACGGTGGCAGCCGACGACAAGTTTTTGGGACCTGCCGCCCTGGCCGCCATTTACTACGAGCGCCAGAAGACCGATGATCCGCGCGAAGTTGCGCACCTGCTGGCGCTGGCGGACGGCGAACACGGTGTATGGCGTTGCCATAGCGCCTATGAATGTACAGAGGCCTGCCCGCAGGCTGTTGACCCGGCGGGCAAGATCATGGCGCTGCGCCGCGAGCTGGTCGCCAACCGGCTCAAGAAAGGATGGAGGAGATAACGATGGCAAGTCTTGAGTATCCCAAAGTGCGCCGTGCAACGCGCTGGTTCGATGTGCGGCGGCGCAGGTTAGGCATGTGGGCATATGCCCTCAACCGCATCACTGGCATCGGGCTGGTGGTGTACCTGTATCTCCACCTTGTCATCTTGAGCCAGCTACTGGGCGGGGCTAAATCGTGGGACACCTTCGTCTCGCTGGCGCGCTCGCCCTTTTTCCTGACGCTCGATGTTGTGCTGATCGCCGGGGCTCTCATTCACGGGCTAAACGGCCTGCGCGTAGCGCTGATGGGCTTTGGCATCGGATTGAAGGTACACAAAGCCTTCTTCGTCATCCTGATGTGCGTGGCCGTCATCGCGCTGTTCGTCGCGGCGCTACTGATCTACGGAGGGTAAGACGATGGAAAATCCATTCGCACAGGAGCCAAAGGCCACGGCTGGCTGGCTCTGGCAGGTCATCACCGGCGTGGCCTTAGTATTCCTGCTCGGTCTCCACATCATCGCGAACCACTTTATAGTCAAAGGAGGACTGCGTAATTTCGCAGACGTCCTCGCGTACTTGCGTAATCCTGTTTTTCTCGTGCTCGAAGCGCTGTTCCTGGTCGTTGTCGCCAGCCACGCTATGCTCGGTATACGCGCGATTCTGATGGATTTCGGGCTGTCTGACCGCGTCGAGAAGCTGTTGAGCCGGGCGCTCACCGTCGTGGGGGTGCTGACGGTCGGCTACGGCATGTGGCTGACCTGGGCCATCGCGCATTAAAGTACCCAGGCAAATTCAGACGATGCTTCTTCTTCCTCATGACTATGCCTCTTTTCAATTCGAGATCGCCCTCTACGGGATGTTGTTAGCCGTTCGTGATACGCTCATGAGCATTCGTAGCGCATCTGTGAGATTGAGCGAATATGCTTATCGAGGAAAGGTATATAGTCAGCCGGTGAGGGGTGCGCGCAAGCAATCACCTCACCAGGAGGAAGATTTGGTGAACTATGCAACACTCTTCTAATCAACCCGAAGACCCGATCGAGTACGAGAGAGGGCTGGACTGAACCCCTGAGACCGGACAGTGAACGAAGTCAACTTCTCCAAAATGTCGTAAACTGAGACCAAGAAAAGGAGAAGAGACGATGCAAAAACGTCTACACAGCCGAGAATTTAAACTGGATGTGGTGCGCCAAATTGCGAGTGGACAGAAACGTCCGGCGCAAGCGTGCCGCGAATATGGCCTGGCCGACAGCGTCCTGTCGCGCTGGCGTAAAGAGTATCAGGAACACGGAGAAGCGGCGTTCTTGTCACAGTCTGGCGAGTCCACAACTCAGGAGCAACGGATTGCGGAGTTAGAGCGCTTCTGCGGGCAACTGGCGTTGGAGAACCAAGTGTTAAAAAAAGCGTTGCAGAGCACAGGATCGCGGAG
>DATLSI010000087.1:0-2026 GCA_035534255.1 Ktedonobacteraceae bacterium
CAGACTGAAGCCCCAGGCAAGTAAAGGCAGCAGCATATAATATTGCCATTCAACGGCGAGCGTCCAGAATGGGCCATTGATCTTCTGGTACGTGGTTGGCACATCCATCAGAAAAGTTAGAAAGAGACTCAGGCTCCCCAGATGATCCCACTGGAAATACTGCGGATGTGTCAGGATGATTAACGCGAAGAGCGCGAAGTAGTAACCTGGTAAAATACGGATGGCACGCCGCAGATAAAAGGTGCGCGTCGAAGGCCAGGGTTGCTCAAAGAGCAGATGTCTGGCATAGGGCAGAAAGAGCAGAAAGCCGGATAGTACAAAGAAGAGCGTGACACCCGACCAGCCTGCCATCAGGATCGAGGTTCCAGGCGCACCGAGCAACGCAGGTAAATGAAAGCTATAGCTGAGAAGATAGTGAACATGGTACTCGACAACGCTGAGGCAGGCAATGCCCCGCACGCCATCGAGCGCGGGTATAGTTGTTTTCTGGTTAGATTTTTTCTCCCGTAAAGCCAAACAAGCATATTCCTCTCCAGCAGCCAGACAGATGAAATGGTACGTTTGTGATACGATTGAATAGGGGGCCGCGGATACGGAATACGCTTATACAGGGAAAAACTAACGCTGATTGAGGAGTAGCATGTATGGCTCGTAGCGCAGATAAGAACACAGGTATTTTTTTGAGCAGGCGAGAATGGATGAGCATCGCTCTGACATGTCTCATCACTGTCCTGGCCGGTATTCTCACGGGGCTTCAGGTCAATGCCGTTTTCATCTTTGTCATCTCAGGAGCGGCGCTGGCACTGCTCGCGGGAATGGTCGGGCAGGCAACCGAACAGATCGGCTCGCGCCTGGGAGCAGGCGCAACCGGAGTGGTGCAGTCCGCGCTAGGCAACTTACCGGAGCTATTTGTGGGCATTTTCGCATTACGCGCCGGGTTGATCGGTGTGGTGCAGGCCGCGCTCGTTGGCTCCATTCTGGGAAACAGCTTATTCGTCCTCGGCCTCGCGTTCTTCGTCGGAGGACTGCGTAACGGTACGCAGCGGTTTGGTTCCGACGCGCCGCGTATGATCACGATCCTGACCTTGCTGGCGGTAGCGGCGCTGGCCGTGCCGACGCTGGTACAGAATTTGCACACTCCGGCTGCCGGGCATGAAGAGGGGCTGAGCATCGCCTGTGCCATCATTCTCCTGGTCGTCTTTATTGCGAGCATTCCGATCTCTCTCCAGGGTAAAGCGCCGGGGGTTTCGGGCGAACTGAAAGAATCAGCGGCGCAGGCCCATACCTGGCCGGTCTGGCTGGCGATCGCCGTACTGGTAGGGGCTGGCATCGGCTCCGCGTTCGTTTCGGATTGGTTTATAGCCGCCCTGACCCCTGCCATCACCATTCTGCATATTTCCCCCGCGTTCACGGGCCTGGTCATCGTGGCGCTGGCGGGCAATGCCGTCGAGAACGTTGTCGGCGTCCAGTTCGCGGCGCGCAACCAGTCGAACTACGCCATGAGCGTCATCCTGAATAGCTCGCTCCAGGTGGCGTTAGGGCTGATACCGGTACTGGTGCTGCTCAGTTTTGTGATAGGCGGCGCGCACCTGACGCTGGTGCTGCCGCCGCTCCTCGTGGCGGCATTAGGACTGACGGCCGTCTTGAGTACCGTGATTATCTATGACGGCGAATCAACCTGGATCGAGGGGTTGGTGCTGATGGGACTCTATGGCATTATCGCGGTTTCGTTCTGGTGGGGCTGAACGATACCATCATCGGACAACAAAACTCGTTCCTATGCGGCGTTATGCCGCGTATGATATACTGAATCCGAGGACGATGCGGCGGGCCGCAGATCGGCTCGCGCGCTGAAGAGGCGTCTTACTCTCACGGATCATTGCTGATTCTGGCTGCCAGGGCGCGATAAATCACGCCCCTACCTATTTACAAGCGAGGGAAACTGCCCGCACATACCTTGTTTCCCGTAGCAATAACACAATACGAGGATAACAAATGATGATTGATCATGATGGGGCCATTTCAC
>DATLSI010000088.1:0-21068 GCA_035534255.1 Ktedonobacteraceae bacterium
CCAGACTGCGTATCGAGCGCGTACACTACGTCGTTTACCTGCCAGTAGACAAAACGTCCATGCGTGAGTAGCGCCCCATAATCAGGCACGCCCTGCTCGCGCGGCCCAAATACGCGCCAGGCGATTGAGCCACTTGCCTTATCGATTGCTGAAAGCTGCGCGACCGAGTTGCCCTGCAGCGAGCGGCTGGCGACATAGATGAACTGCGTATCTGCCCCAAGCACAACGGCATCCTGCGATGCTCCGGCGTTGACTACATCGCTCTGCCAGAGCACCAGACCCGTGTTGCTATCCAGCAAATCGAGCGCGAAGTAATGAGCCAGAGGGTTCTGGTAGGCAGGATCATCCGGCGCGTAGCGGTAGGCAAGCGAGGCGGGTCCGTTCAATGCGGCCAGCACGGTTCCTGGCCGCGTTGCCACCCCGGGAAATGAGAAGGTGGCCTCGCCGGAGGGGATAGACCAGCGCGGCGCGCCCGCGCTGGTCAGGGCAGAAAGCTGGTAGGTTTGGTCTCCCGCGCCTGTAACAAGCAGTCCACCTTGCGTATCTGCCCCGGCCAACGTTGCCGGGTAGGGCAGCGAGCGCTGCCACAACGCTTTGCCACTGCTGGCCTCGACCTGTTTCACATACGGTTGTTGCCTGCTTAGCTGCGTATACGCCAGGATTGCGGCGCAGATGGAGGCAGCGACAAAGGTTAACGCGAAGAGGAGGCGCGAGAAGCGCCACAGACTGACAATGCCCCTGGCCGGTGCGCGCAGGGAGCGAGCCAGCGAGCGCAGCCGGTAGCTTGCTACGCGCTTACGCCACACCTTGATGGGTAGTATCCACAGCAGTACGAGCGCGAGCAGGCTGACGAACGCCAGTATGCACAGCAGAAGGCGCGTCCAGGACATGCTGCGCAGGGCTGTCGCGGCATCGGTCTGCGCGCTGAAAATGCTGAGGGTGTTGCTGGCTACCTGTATGAGAGCGGGCGCGGACGCCGAGACTGCCGCGAAGCGCGTGCTCCAACGCAGCGAACCGTCTGCTGTGTTGAACGCGCTCAACGTATGGCTGCCGTCAGCCTGCGCCTGCTCCAGCAGTACCAACCCCTGGGACGCGTCAACGAACGGCGCGAATACACGTCCCGCGTCGGCGCTGCTGAAACCCGCACCGATACGTTCGGTCCAGCGCACTTTGCCGCTGGAGACATCAACGGCGAAAAGCCACAACTGCTGCCGGGCCTGCTGTACATCCCAGACGATGCCCGTGGCGTACAGCATGTTATTAGTGCTTGCAATACCCGCCTGGTAGAACTGTGCTGCTGTCAGCGTGTCGCTGTTCGTGCTGGCAAGGTGGGGTTGACCGGTAAGCGACCAGGCAAGAGCACCGCTCTGCGCGTCGAAAGCTCGCAGACCGCTTGCGCCGGCAGCGATAAGCGTGGGCTGGCTTCCCTGCTCGAAAAGCAGGGTGCGCGCCGGCGCGGCAGCTGCCCAGAGGAGGATGCCGCTGACGCGGTTGAGCGCGAATATCGTATGGTCCCCGGCCACGTAGAGTGTGTCCCCGGCCAGTAACAGGGGCGGAGCGTAGTTCAGCGTATCGTCGAGTTGTTGCGTCCAGCGCAGCGCGCCGCTGTGCAGATCATAGGCGGCAACCATGCCCTGGCGCGCTGATTTGACGGTGTAGACTGTCGTGTTATCAATGGCAGGAGCGAAGGCATGCGCTCCCAGGGCTGGCGCATCTGCCAGCGCTTGCCAGAGTACGCGGCCAGCGCCGGTCACAACCTGCAAGCCGCCGCTACTCTCGAGCGCCAGTAGAGAACCTGGCGCGGCGCTCAAGGTAAAGCGACCGGGCGGCGCGGCAAAGCGGCGGGTGACGTTCCAGGCAGTGCCAGCGCCCGACAGCGAAAGTACCTGTTGTTGCGCTGATTGCATAGTCGAGATGCCCAGCAGCAGGGATGATGAATCCAGTGTGGGCGCGCTCAGAGAAGTGATGTCCTGGTAGACCCCCAGGTCTTGCTGCGCCAGCGTCTGTCCGCTGCCGGGATCGATGTGATAAAGGTAGAGCTGCGTTGCGTTCACGTTTTGCCATAATAATAATGAACTGGTGAGCAAAAGAAATAAAGAGAGCAGCATCGTCGCGCGTTTGACCGCGCGGCGTTGTAGAAGCGGTCGCAGCCACGCTCGCCCAGCAATGAGCGGCCTTTTTTGCTTCACCTCGCTAGCGGGTTGCAGCGTCTCAAGCTCAGGCCATTGCCAGGGAGTTACTTGCCTGGTCGCGGTTTCAGTAATGACCGCTACCGCGCCTGCTTCGTTCGCTTCCGCATTATCAACCGGCTGCTCTTCTCCCAGCAGGAGGGCAATTTCTGTCAAAACATCCTCTTCGCTGGCAGGCGGCAATGGCGTTTCGGGGATGTCCGTAAGCTCGCTGGCAGGCGGCAATGGCGTTTCGGGGATAACCGGCTCTACGCGTTCGATACTGATCTCACTCACATATGTTAGCGGGACAGGCTCGATCAATGTTGGCATACCATAGAACTCTTGCGCCGGTGTGCCCGGCAAAGGGAGGGTATCAAGAGGTTGAAGAGTGGGGTCCAGCACAGGCTCGGACGGAGAAGCCTCCGCTCCAGGCTCAATTTCGCGGTCAACGGCAGATTGCGCGGCGCTGACCGTCTGAGCATCCGTCTCGCGCGGCAGGCGTATGGCGGGTCGTTTCAGCGTTTCTTCAAACTCGGACTGCTCAGTTTCTGCCTTCAGCTCAGAGAGCAAGGCGTCCAGTTCGGCCTCCAGGGAGAGCAAAGAGCGATTGCGCGTGTCTCTGGGTTTGACAGGCGTGGGGTCAAGATCAGGCTCGAAAGGCGAGACTTCCGGTTCAACCTCTTTAACATCCGCATATATCGATATACCGGCTATTGAGCCTTCAGCTTCTGGAATACCGACAGCAGCAACAGGGAGAGGGAGAGAGAGTTCAGCCGCCGTTAGGGTCTCCTGCGCATCTACTACCTCTTGCAGTTCTTTAGCCTCTACCGCCAGTTCTACAGGCTCATGCAGTTCTTTGACTGGCTTTGCTGCCTGCTGCCTGGCAGGGGAAGCAGGCTTCCCGGAGGGCGTTTGCTTGACAGGGGTTGTGTTTCGAGCAGCGTTAGCGCGCGTGGAAGGGGGCGCACTAGCAGGTTTTTGCGGCTTCTGCTGCTGTGTATTTATTGGTGATGCGTTGCTCGCGCCATGATGAGCCTGGGTTCTGGCCTGTTTGGGCTGCACTTTACTGTTTGAGGAGCGATTCTTGTTCCCGCTATTTGTGTTTTGTTGCTTCCCACTGTTCGATTTTTGCTTTTTGGCCATTCGCCTTGCATCTTTCTGTGCCGTATTTCTCAGTTCCTTACTATATCAAACCATGTGCAAATAGCAAAGAAGTTGACAGAAACCGCCAATATAGTACTATATATAAGAGTTAGCTTATACTTGCGGGGGTATCGGACTTATGGACACGCTCAATTTGCACCAGCTTTACACGTTTCAGATTGTTGCCAAACATTGTAGTTATGTCCGCGCGGCAGAGGAATTACACTTTAGCCAGCCAGCAGTTTCGGCGCAGATTCGTCATCTCGAACACAGGTTAGGCGTCAAATTGTTTGAACAGATTGGCCGCAAGACGCATCTTACGCAGGCAGGCGACGAACTGTACATCTACTGCCAGAAAATTTTCTCGCTTATCGATGAGACCATGGAGATTATGGAGGCGCTGCGCAGTCCGCACTATGGACGCCTGAGTTTTGGAGCCGATACGACGGTAGGCTCGTATGTCATTCCCGCGCTGCTTGGCATGTTCCGCCAGAGTTTTCCCGCCGTTGAAATCTCATTGGAGGTGCTCAATCGCGCCACCCTGATTGACGCGCTGCTGACTAACCGCGTTGATATGGTGGTGATGGGGGCAGTGCCAGATGACGCGCCCGTCGAAATTGAGCCGTTCGCCTATAACCCGTTAGTACTCATTGCCCCGCCCGCTCATCGCCTCGCGGGACGCACTGATATATCGATCAAGGAACTGGGACGCGAACATTTTCTGCTGCGCGAGCCTGGTTCCGGCACGCGTTACTCCTTGGAGATGACCTTAAAAGAAGCAGGGGTGCCTTTGCAGATCAGCATGCAGGTGGGCAATAACAGCGCCATTAAGCATGGAGTGGCGGCCGGACTGGGCATCGCGCTCATCTCGCGTGTCGCGCTCGACATGGAGTTGGAAACCAACCGGCTAGTTATCCTGGATGTCGAGGGCTTCCCCATCGTGCGCCAATGGCGGCTGGTGCATTTGAAAGACAAGTATCTTTCACCTACCACGCTGGCCTTCAAAGCATTCCTCTTGCAGCACGCTGATCGCCGTTTGCGTAGAAAGCAGCCCGAGTGAAGGAGAAAATGTGCATGGATAGCAGCCTCGATGCTGACAGGCAGGCCATCGTCGATGAGGTCAGGCGTTTCGTTGATCGCGAAGTCATTCCGGTGGCGCATGAACTCGAACACGATGATATCTATCCCGTGGAGCTGATCGAAAAACTGAAAACGCTGGGTGTATTCAGCGCGACCATCCCTGAAGCCTACGGCGGCCTCGGTTTCGACTCTCTCACCTATGCGCAGATCATCGAGCAGCTCGCGCGCGGCTGGATGAGCCTGGCGGGCATCGTCAATACACACGTGCTGGTTGCCTACATGATCGCCACCTATGGCACAGAGGAACAACGCCGCCACTTTCTCCCCATCATGGCCGCAGGCGAGAAGCGCGGCGGCCTCTGTCTTTCGGAGGCCAACGCCGGGAGCGACGTGCAGGCTATCACAATGACAGCCACCCGCGCTGGCAGCGACTACCTGCTCAACGGCTCCAAACTGTGGGTGACGAATGGCGCGCGCGGCAGCATTTTCGCGGTGCTGGCGCGCACCGATACAGAAGCGCGCCCTCCTTACCGCGGCATGAGCGTCTTTCTCGTCGAGAAAGGCACACCGGGTTTGAGCGTCAGCCGCACCTTCGAGAAGCTTGGCTACAAGGGCGTCGAGACGGCGGAACTGCTCTTCGAAAACGCGCGCGTGCCGGCCTTCCACCTGCTGGGCGGCGTCGAGGGAGAAGGTTTTAAGCATGCCATGAGCGGCCTGGAAGTCGGGCGCATCAACGTGGCGGCGCGCGCCGTGGGAGTCGCGCAGGCTGCCTTCAACGACGCCATTCGCTACGCGCAGCAGCGCGAGACATTCGGCAAACCCATCGCCCAGCACCAGGCCATCCAGCTCAAGCTGGCCGACATGGCGACGAAGATCGAGGCCGCGCGTCTCCTGCTGCAACAGGCGGCGCGCAAAAAGGACCGCGGCGAACGCTGCGACCTGGAAGCGGGCATGGCAAAACTTTTCGCCACCGAGATGTGCCAGGAGGTCACGCTCGAAGCCATGCGCATTTATGGCGGCTACGGCTACACGAAAGAGTTCAACGTCGAACGCTACTACCGCGATGCCCCGTTCATGCTCGTCGCCGAAGGCACCAGCGAGATACAGCGCCTGGTGATCGCCCGCCAGCTCTTGGAGAAGTACAAGATATAAGTTCTAAAGGAGAAACTCATGCAATTCGGCAGATGTTTTGAAGAGTTCGAGATAGGTGCAATCTACAAACACTGGCCGGGCCGCACCATCACCGAGTACGACGACACCCTTTTCAGCATGCTCACCATGAACCATAACCCATTGCATATAGATGCTTTCTATGGTGAGACGACGCAACACGGACAGCGCCTGGTGGTTGGCCCGCTCGTTTTCAGCATCGCGTTGGGCATGTCGGTGCCCGATGTGAGCGGCAAAGCTATCGCCAACCTTGAGTTTGAGAACGTGCGGCACCTCGGCCCCACCTTTCACGGCGATACGATTTACGCCGAAACGAAGGTGCTGGAGAAGCGGCTATCGAGCAGCAAGCCTGATCGCGGCGTTGTGACGGTGGAAACCATCGCCTATAACCAGCGCGGCGAAACCGTGCTTTCATTCAAACGGCGTGTGATGGTGCTTACTAAAGCAGCCGATGAAGCCTGGCAGCGCGCGTGGGATGAGAAAATGACGACATTACGCCAGCAGAACGTGGAAAAGAGCGGGCAATAATAAAAGAGAGAAGCGGGAGAAAAGTATGCGCCTGAGACGGTGCGAGCTGTCAACGCCTGCCAGCAGCGAACGCATGATGGAGAAAGCCGCGGCCAGCAGCGCCGACCTGGTCTTTCTCGACCTTGAAGATTCCGTCGCGCCCAATGAAAAGGTAGCCTCGCGCGCAAAGGTCATTCACGCGCTCAAAACGCTGGACTGGGGCAAGAAAACGCGCGCGGTGCGCGTGAACGACCTGGAAAGCGAATTTGCCTACCAGGATATCATTACGATCGTCGAAGAAGCTGGCGAGTTCCTCGATATCATCATGATTCCCAAGGTGAAGAGCGCGCAAGATGTCTGGTGGGTTGATGTGCTGCTCACGCAGATCGAGAAACGCTTAAAACGCGCGCGGCGTATCGGCCTGGAAGTGCTGATCGAGGAGGTGGAAGCTATGCTTCACGTGGAGGAGATCGCGCGTGCCAGTGCGCGTCTGGAAGCGGTCATCTTCGGTCACATCGACTATAGCGCGTCACAGGGCATCGCTCCGGCGCTGGCCGGTAACGATCTCGACACCTACCCCGGCGACCTCTGGCATTACGCGCGCAACAAGGTGATTATTGCCGCCCGCGCCGCGGGCATCGACGCTATCGATGGCCCCTACCTCGATTTCAAGAACGCGGAAGGCTATCGCCGCGAGTGTGTGCGCGCGAAAACGCTGGGTATGGCGGGCAAGTGGGCCATTCATCCCGACCAGATAGGCATTGCCAACGCTGTCTTCTCACCCTCAACGGAAGAGGTTGAACGCGCCCGCAAACTGGACATGCTCTATAGCGAGGCGCAGGCACAGGGACTGGGCGCGGTCGCCTTTGAGGGCAAGTTGATCGACGTGGCCGTCGTGAGAAGCGCGCGCAACATTGTTCAGAAGGCCGACCTGATCGGATTGTAGGCCGCTTCGCTTCGCTTCGCTCATGACGGGTCTCCGTCCTTCCGGGTGAGTTGTAGGGACGCGATAAATCGCGTCCCTACAATTCGACATTCGCCCACGCGGACGCGATAAATCGCGTCCCTACAATTCACCGTATCTTTCACCCGAAGGATATAGACCCCTCATGCATCGTTACTTGTGTATTCTATGCTCGTTGATTTGAATGGAACTTCAAATTACCAGATGCCCTTATAGCCTCTAATAGAAGGAATATTCATGCAACAACAGCAAAACTCCGGTCAACCTCAGCCGGGAGCGGCGCCTGATGGGAGTGCCATCACCAATGTGCTGATCGCTTGCCAGGAAAATCGCTCGTTTGATACCTACTTTGGCTATTACCCCAAAGCTGGAACTTTCGGCGTTCCAGCCAACTACGCTCAGCCCGACGGCAGCGGCGGCAGCGTCACTCCGCAGCACGCGACGCAGTTCAGCACGCAGGATATCAACCATACCTGGGCCGCCATTCATAGTGAATGGGATGACGGCAAGGTGGATGGCTTTGTAACGACCGATGGCGCTAATGCCATGATCTATTATGACGGGTCCGATCTTCCCTACTATTACGCCCTGGCCGATTCCTTCACGCTGTGCGGCAATTATTTTTGCTCGCTGCTTGGCCCGACAGCCCCCAACCGCCTCTACCTGTGGTCGGCCACCTCGGGAGGCAATACCTCCAATAGAATCTCGCATGGAAGTCTGGATTGGCCGATTATCTGTGACCTGCTGGATGCCAGCAACATCAGCTGGAAAAGCTATAACTTTGGTCTGGGTACGACGACACAGTCGCTTGAAATGTTCAATACCCTCATCTACTTTAAGAAGTGGCTCAATGACCCGCGCATCAAGTTCACGGAGAATGACTACTACAACGAGCTGCAGGCGGGAACGCTGCCGCAGGTATCATTCATGATTACGGAGGGAACTGTCAGCGAGCACGCGCCTCAAAGCGTCGCAGCCGGGCAAAAACAAATGGCAAAGGTGATTAACTCGCTCATCCAATCCAGCTACTGGACCAGTTCCGCGCTCTTCTTCACCTACGACGAGGCAGGTGGCTTTTTCGATCACTTCGCTCCACCACAACTGGATGCCTACGGTCCTGGTATTCGTATCCCCATGCTGGTGGTCTCGCCCTATGCGAAGCGCGGCTATGTTTCGGGACAGTTGTACGAGCATAGCTCGGTCTTGAAATTCCTGGAGCGCCGCTTCAATTTGCCAACGCTGGCAAGCGTCAATCACCAGTTCGATAGCTCGACCCCCGGCATGAATAACGCCGCGGCAAACGGAAGCGCAAGCGGGCCCGCCGCTGCTCCACGCGACGCCCTGGCCCAGCTTGGGGACTTCTATGAAGCTTTCGACTTCACGCAAGACCCCAATTACCATCCTACGCTGCCGACAGTCTGAATATGCTTGAGCAGGATGAGACATGAAGGACCCACGCGCCCCGATGACGGTTCGCCTATCTTAGATCCCGCGATCTTCCAGTCTTCGCTTGCCAGCGTGCCGCCAGATGTTTTCTACGATTTAGCGTCATGCAGGGTAGGGTTTGTCCCTGCCCTGGCATGCTAATGCGCGAAGTGCTCCAAAACGATTTTACCGATGGTGCTGCCCGCTTCGATTTTCGCGTGCGCCAGCCGCAGATTGGCTGCGTTGATTGGTTCGAGGCGTTCGGTCATGGTGGTGCGAATTTTGCCCTCGTCAACCAGTGCGGCCAGTTTGTTCAGCAGGTTGTGCTGCTCAATCATATCGCTGGTCTGGTATTTGGGCCTGGTGAACATAAACTCCCACGCGAAGGTTACGCTTTTATCGCGCACCGCGGCGAGATCGAGCGGAGCGTTCGACCCGACGATTGAGCAGATTTTGCCCTGTGGTGCGATCACCTCGGCCATCTCTTGCCAGTGTTTCTCGATATTGTTCAGGCAGAAGATATACTCGACCGCGTCAATGCCAATCTGCTTTAACTGCGGCGCGAAAGGGGCGTGGTGATTGATGACAGCGGCAGCTCCATGTTCCCTGACCCACTGTATGGTCTCTGGCCGCGAGGCCGTGCCGATCACGATCAAACCGGCCAACTGCGCGAGCTGTGTTGCGATAGAACCAACTCCCCCGGCGGCCCCGATGATCAGCACGCGCTTGCCCGCGTTCTGGCCGGGGTCGCTTGAGACGCCCAGACGATCATAGAACGCTTCCCAGGCTGTAATTGAAGTTAACGGCAACGCGGCTGCCTGCGCGAAATTCAAACTGCGCGGCTTGTTGCCAACGATACGTTCGTCAACCAGGTGAAACTCGCTGTTGCCACCGGCGCGCACATTGCTGCCCGCGTAATACACTTCATCACCCGCCTTGAACAGAACGCAATCCTGCCCGACCTGTTCAACAACCCCCGCAACATCAAATCCAAGAATGCGCGGCGTACTTGCGCCCTGGCTTACAGACGCGCGCATTTTGGTATCAACGGGGTTGACAGAGATGGCTTTGATCTGTATAAGCAGGTCGCGCCCGCTCGCAACAGGCTTTGCGATCTCGACATCCACCAGGCTTTCTGCGTCAGTAATCGGCAGGTAACGATACAATCCAACGGCTTTCAAGTATATTTCTCCTTTTCACGCTCAAATATGCTTATAGGAATTCGATCTGTTCGGTGCTCGGTTCAGGCTGCACCATTGCACTGCCTATTATCATACACCACGGATTGTCGCGTGATGTATAGAGCTATTGTTGAACTTACGCTTTCACTGCTGAAAATTGTAGGATAATGCATACGAAAGCGGCATTAGCTCCATCGAGGACAAGCATGTTCAACCTTTTTCGCGGTCGTGGTCAGCAACAACCACAGGCAAAGGGCAACGGACAAACCACGCACCCTGCACTTCTATATTTTCGCGCCAACTGAGCAGCGCATCGAAAATGTGATGCAGCACAGGCAGGTAAGCCGCGAACAGACATAGTTCAGCTTAAAAACCTGTTAGCTCGGCTTGCACTTTCTTGGAAGTGTTGAGTATACTGGATACAGGGCGCTGGCGTCCCCTGACCCGGCCACACCAACAACGGCGTTGGGAAGGCAGGGTCGGAAAATTCTTCTCTAACCCCCTTCCCAAAATCGCGTGCGTTACTTTGCTCCCAGTTGCCTCTGTACTTCGGCTATATCGTAGTAATGAGCATCACCCACCAATCGACCGGGGAGACAGGTACTTCGCTCTCTGGCTGGTCATTTTGACTCTCCAGACAAGCAGCTATGTTGTCGCTCCCAGCGCAGAAGAGCAGTCCATCAAACGCCAGCACGGCATCCAGTACTATCTCAAAGGCATCTTCGTGGGGCTTAGGCCGATGCACTGGAATGAGACGCACTTCTCCGCCGCTCTTCAGTACTGCCTCTGTCCTCCCTTTCCAGGAGATGAGGTCGCGAGCATCCCGATACGCGGTCGGTAGCGTGGAGGAAGGAGACCGGGCTACTGCGTTACAGGAGAAAAATTGAGTGTTCCGTGCTATACTTTTCTCAATGGGGACGATAACAATAAGCTGCCCTCCTTCAGGGCGTGCAAACCTCGTCTGCAGACAACTCATCTCATTTCAAAAGAGTGAGGAGATATTATCAAAGTTCATCAGCGTCGGGTACGCGAAGCGGCCCATTTTGAAAGGAAAGTAATCATGGCAACAACGACACAGGGAAAGCTGACCGGGCAGGTGGTGTTAATCACGGGTGCCAGCTCGGGAATCGGTTTGGCGATAGCTCGCTCGTTCCTCAACGAAGGCGCGGATATTGTCGTCGTGGCTCGTCGGTCTGAAAGGCTGCAAGCGTTGGCTGACGAGGCGCAGAAGAATGGGCGGCGCTGCGTGTTGGTCGTTGGCGACGTGCGCGAGGAGGAGACAGCCAGGCACGCAGTTCAGACAGCGCTCCAACAACTGGGTCAGCTGGATATCCTGGTCAATAATGCCGGAATGGGCAGATATGCAGACCTCATTGGAACAAGTGCTGCCGACTATGATGCGATGATGGACACGAACATGCGCAGTACCTTCTTGTTTACTCGCCATGTGGTGCCTGTCTTGCTCGAGCGGGGGAGGGGTACCATCATTACCATCGCATCCATGGCCGGTGTGATGGGGTTTGCTGGCGAAGCGGTCTATTGCGCGACCAAATTCGCACAGGTGGGATTCACCCAGGCGCTTGATCGCGAGCTGCGTCCCCATGGCCTCAAAGTAGGTGTTGTCTGTCCAGGGGGTGTGAAAACGGAATTTGCGATCGGGACTGGACGAACGGAGGAGGGAGTGGCAGCATCGGGCATGTTGGAGGCTGAGGATGTCGCCGCAGCGACACTGCTCATCGCCACCCAGCCCGAGCATGCGCGGATTACAGAGATTCGCATGCGTCCCATGGTCGAGCCGCTCTTCGGTCGTGATCCACTTTAAAAGGGGATACCAACGAAAACGCCCAACATCCTCTACACCATACTCAGAAAGGCATGGTGTAATTTTCGTTGGTCGTTATAGTGCTCTGTATGTATGTCCTGGACATTAGCATTAGCACGACCCAATGCTCATTCACGCGCCAGCCAGCTCGAGAGAAGACGGGGAGAAGAGATAAGCGATGTTGTCGCTGAGAGAGTTCGAGGGCACTGGCACTGACAAAGTGGTTGGGCTACAAGTGGTTGCGCTGTAGGACGCTGAACCAGATTTCGCTCTGATCGAGCCAGGAGGCATTGGGAGGCAAGGCCTCGTTGCGTAGCCACTGACTCGCTGGCTCCCACTCGCATCGGCTCAGCACGCCTCCCGAACCCTCCTCATCTGAGATACCGAATCTCTACTCTACTATTAAGAGGCAACCCGGTTGCGCCACAGCTTGATTTTGCTTATAATGGCACATAATAACAGTAGTCACTCTAAAACCAGGACAACCGCAAGGCATAACACGGTTTCGGATATGGTAGGGGCAACCCTTGCGGTCGCCCTGGCAACAATTCACAAGCCTGAAAATGCTTGAAAGGATTATCTCATGCGCTGGCTAGCCAACTCACTATTACACGTACTCGCCACGCATAGTACGCTGTTAGCCGCGCTTATCTCTGTGCAAACGCTGCAAAATCTGCTAGATGTCATCGGATATCCCGCTGTGACACTTTTCGTGATGATCGAAAGCTCAGGCATTCCTTTCCCCGGCGAAACCATGTTGCTACTGGCATCATTCTTCGCCGCGACAAGCCATCACTTCCAGATACCAATCGTGATTGCTTCCGCCGCCCTCGGCGCAATCCTGGGCGACAACCTTGGTTATCTCGCGGGTCATACAGGAGGCCGTGCCCTGGCGCTCAGGTTTGGGAAATATATCTTTTTGAAACCCGAACACCTGGATTACGCTGAAATATTCTTTGACAAACATGGAGATAAAACTGTCTTCTTTGGTCGATTCATCGCGGTTCTGCGCGCCTGGTCAGCATTCCTGGCCGGCGTCAATCATATGCACTGGCGCAAGTTCCTGATCTTCAATGCAGCCGGTGGTATAATCTGGGCTATCGTCTATGGAACATTAGGATTTGTCGCGGGCAGCTTTTTCCACAATAATTTCGCTGCCGTCGAACGCATTGCCAGCACCATTGGTTGGATTGGCGCGGCTGTTGTTGTCGCTTTCGTCGTCGGTTTCTTCATCTTCTTCCGCATACGCCACAACAGACGTGTAGAAGCAGCCGTTAAGCGAGAAGTCGAAGCTGACGCTCCAGACGAGGAAGAACGAGCCATCCAGCAGCTAAACAACATTGAGTCGCCACCGGGCAACGTTGATCCTGCGCAAAATAGTAACAAGCCTGATGCAGACAGCGCTAAGACTGTTCAGAATTGAGGAATATCATGCCAACATTAGAAACGGGTCATGTATTTGAACGCTATCGCGTTATTCGCTGGTTGGGCAGCGGGGTTTCTGGCGAAAGCTACGAAGCCGAAGACGCTATGCTGTTACGTAAAGTCACACTCAAGCTGATCCACCCGCAGTCTACCCTTCCAGATTCTGCGCGCCGCCAGTTCTTCCGTGAATTGCAGGGCATCAGTGCGCTTAGCCATGCATACCTGGCATCAGTGCTGGATTATGGTGAGATGAACGGCAGGCTTTATCTCGCGCGCAAATTTGTAAGCAGCGGCTCTCTACTGGGTACCGAAGGAAGGTTGTGGTTTCGCCCTCAACTCAATGTATCAGATGCCATACATTTTACTCATCAACTGGCTCAGGTACTGCATTACATTCATACACGCGGATATCTACACGGAGCCATCACTTTCTCCAACATCCTGGTCTTGCGCGGCCCAAACCTGGAGAACGAGCCTGATTACGCGCCCTTCTTACTTGCTGACGTTGGCCTGGCAAATTTTGCGCGTCATTTCGGACAGGAACCCGGACAACCGCTCCCTGTCACTGCCGCGCCCGAACAATTGGACGGGCGTATCACACCCCTTAGCGATCAATTCGCCCTGGCGGTGCTGCTCTATTTCTGGCTCGCCGGTCGCCCACCCTACCTCGGCACACCCGAAGAGATCGAACACCTGAAGCGTACTGAGTCGATCACCCCGCTCACTACTCTCAACTCGCTGGTCAGCATCAAGCAGAACGGCATTTTGCTGCGCGCCCTCTCTGCCCATCCCGAAGACCGCTACCCCTCGATACTACTTTTCGCCGATGCGCTGCTGAAAACGCTGCCCCCTGTCATTCCGGCTATCCCAATCACCGATCCAGTCCAGGTCGATGACCTCGCTCTACCTTCATTTAACTCTGAGTCCATTGAGCGCGAGCAAGAGCAAGAGGTAGTAGAACTCACTTTTTCATCTCCTGCCCCTGCTGAAGAACCTGCCATATCAGTCATTTCCGCGCAAGAAAACCATGCCATGCCCGATTTCGACAGGGAGCCGTCGGTAACGCCTGTACTCGAAATAGAGGTTGAGCAAGAAGTAGAAGCAGCCCCTACTCAATTTGAAACTATTCCTCAAACTGAACCGTTCTTCAACGATGATGCAGATCTACTTTCAGCAGCAGCAACGCCAGAAGTTGAAGCTCTCGTGGAGGATGAGAGTATACAAACAACGCCAATTAGCGTGTCTCGCGTCATCATCGCCTCACCCTACGCCGATGCACCATACGAATTTAAACTGGAAGGTGAAGAGATCAGCATTGGCCGCGCCGGTTCCAGCGCCATCCTGCTCGATAAAGATAACCTGACTTCGCGCCATCACGCCCTGTTAAAGCGCGCAGGCAACCACTACCAGGTCTTTGACATGCGCAGCGCAAACGGCGTTTTTGTGAATGGGCAAAAAATCGTCGCCGAAAGCGGCTACGAACTGCTCGACGGAGATCATATCAGCATCGGCAACTACGAACTGATCTTCCGTGCAGGAACTTCGACCAGGGAGCATGTATCGTCAACCGGCGAATTGCAGCCTAAAGCGGATTATGAGTTTACTCAACTGGTGTAGCGCTTTGAAACGTTTCTCTGTCCTTCCGGGTGATGTGTAGGGACGCGATTGATCGCGTCCGCCCACGCCGACACGCGCAAGGCCATTCTGGAAGCAGCCCTGCGCGTCTTCGCGCGTTCTGGCATATCGGCGGCTACGCTCGACGATATGGCGAGCGAGGCAGGCGTGACACGCGGTACGCTCACCTGGCATTTCCATAGTAAAGAAGACCTGCTGACAGGCATAATCAAGGACTTTGGGCCGCATTCGGTCGTAAAGCCTGTGGTAGAGCAGATCGAGAAAGAGATTAACGAAGGTCTCCCCATTGACGATGAAGCGCTGTTCCGCCGCCTGGCAGGTGCCTTTTATGATGGTTATGCGGAGCAAGGCGACCAGGCACGCCTGGCAATTTTGCTCGTCCACACACACCCGGAAGCTGCCCACTTGCTCGTCAATAAGATTACACGCGGCAAAAAAATTATCATTGATTACATCCGTAAACGCCAGGCCGAAGGTTGTATGAACAGTCAAATCGACGCTGGCCTTTTTATAAATATGTTAGCAACAACCTTTGCCATGCGCGCCATCGGGCAGGGACTTAATGATCTCAACGCCTGTGGGCAACTTTCGCGAGAGGAAATGATCGACCAGGTTGTTTCTCTGTTGATGTTTGGCATTGCCAGGCGCGAACGATCATCTACACCCGGTACTACCACAACAACCAGCTAATTCCCCTGCGATTACGCGCATTTTTCTTTTGCGTTTGACAAGTGAAAGGAGTCTTACCGCGTGCAAGTTATGCAAGTCAACCCACAGACAGCGCGGCGCGGCGCTTTTTCCGCTCTCAATCACGCTGCTCTTCCGCGAGTTTCCGCCCCAGGAGCGCGGCATGGCGATGGGCGTCTTTGGCGTTCCCGCTCTGCTCGCTCCCGCGCTCGGACCAACGCTGGGCGGCTACCTCGTGACCTATGCCGGTTGGCAGACAATCTTCTTTATCAACGTTCCAATTGGCATCGTTGCCATCATTCTCTCACTTATCTTGATTCGCGAGTATCGCCCGGAGGGACACAGAAGCTTCGATGTTGTCGGCTTTATCTTCGTCTCGATCGGGCTGATCGCCGTCCTTTACGCGCTTTCATCCGCCAGCACCGATGGCTGGGGGTCAGGCACGGTTCTGGGCTTCTTCACGGTCGGCCTGCTATCTCTGGCGGTCTTCGTGGTAGTAGAATTGACACTGGCCCGGCGCGGCGGCCAACCGCTGCTCGATTTACGTCTTTTTGCCAACGGGCCATTCAGGGCAGGAGTGATAGCCAACTTGTTCGTTGTATTCAGCCTCTTCGGCGGTCTCTTCATTTTTCCCATCTACCTGCAAAATTTGCGCGGGCTAAGCGCATTTCAGGCAGGGCTGATCTTGTTGCCACAGGCGCTTGCTTCGATGGTCAGTGTGATTATCGGCGGGCGGCTGGTAGACCGCTTTGGCGTGCGAGCTGTCATGATCCCTGGCTTAATCATTCTGGGCATTGCTACCTGGCAACTAACCTACATCAACATTTACTCATCTTATGGCTGGCTGCAATTCATGCTCGTCCTGCGCGGCCTGGCGCTCGGTGCCACCGTACAGCCGCTTACCGTCGCCACGCTTTCAGAGATCGGGCCGCGCGACCTCGCGCAGGCTTCCGCCCTCAGCACTGTGAACCGCGCAGTCGCCAGTTCACTGGGTATTGCTATCCTGGCCACGCTGGTGCAGACCCAGAGCTTGCTACATTTCGGCCATCTCGCGGAACAGGTGACTGCCAGTTCGCCGCTCGGCCAGCTGATACCTGCTATCCAGGCATTTTACGTCTCACAGGGTGCCGACTTGCTTTCCGCGCATAGCGCGGCGCTGCAACTTGTAGCGCTCTTCGTCAAAAGGGAAGCCTATATCCTGGCCATTCAAGATGCGTTCCGTCTGACCATCTTTGTGATCGTCATCGCGATTGTGGCTACATTCTTCGTGAGCAGCACTCGCAGACAGGCGCGCGTTCCACAACAAAGCGCCACGCAGCCGGGCAGCCCTCCTGCTGCAGATGAGGCAGAAGAAGCCGGGCATTTCGTTGCCGTTGAAATCTAAACTGGAGCCTATTCTGGAGCCTATTCACGAGTAGTATTTATCGAGGTGCGCCTGTTATGCGCCTCAGCAACTTACATTGAAACAAAGGAGAGTTCAACTATGCGCCGCATGATTCTTGTTCCATTACTCATCTTCCTGGCGCTGGCCGCTATCGGCGGTGGCATCGCCTACTGGGTTTACAACAACTACACCTTCTACCAGACCGATGATGCCCAGGTCACAGGGCCAATCGTGAACATCAACGCACCAGTGGCAGGCACACTGACCAGCCTCACTATCCAGCCAGGCGCTGCTGTCACTGCCGGAGAACAAATCGGCACCATAACACTGGCATCCAGTCAAACAGCCACCAACGCGAACGCCACGCCTACCACGATTAACCTGACCAGCCCCATGAACGGCACTGTGCTTCAGGTTCCTGCCGTTGCCAATCAGATTGTCGCGCCCGGACTGCAAATCGCGTCTCTTACAGACCTTGGTTCCATAACCATCACCGCTTATATCGATGAAAGCGCCATCAACAACGTCAATGTAGGCCAGGCTGTCGATATTAGCATCGATGCCTACAGTGGCACCAGCTTCACAGGCCATGTGAAACTTATAGTGGCGGCGGCGGCGGGTACTTTTTCTCTCCTGCCCAACCAGGACCCGACCAGCGGCAACTTTACCAAAGTTGGACAACGTATTCCGGTGGTCATTTCGCTGGACGGCACCAGTGGGAAAGCCATTTTCCCAGGCATGAGCGCCGAAGTAACCATCCATCTTCACTAAGCGATCTCGATCTCCTTCACAGGCGATCCACTGAGAATAGAGGAGCTTCTATGAACTTATTGATTATTGGCGGCCTGCTGGCTTTCGCCCTTGTCGCCATACTGGCGGCAATCTTGCTGGGCGTGAGCGAACAACGAGCCGAGAAAGCGCGCGCGTATAACGAGTTAGTCCCTCTCGCCGTTTCAACTCAAGCTATAGAAACACCGCCAGCTACGAGTAATCAAGGAGGGGAAAGCGCACCCATCCGCCAGGCATTCCCCGTAACAATAGAGAAAGCTGTCCGCTCAAGCACGGATGAGATGAAGCTCGCCGCGCTTAACGGCCAGATTCACGAATTCGCCTCGGAACTGCGCTCGCTTCACCAGCAGGCTTGGGAACTCGAACAACGCCTGCGCGGGCTAACGGAGATGGTTGACCACATCGAAGAGGCGCGTGCCAATCACGTCAGTATCGAAGAAGAGGCACGCGCCCACGCGCAAACAGGCAACGTGTGATCTTGCGCATACAGAGGGGCGATTAAAATCGCTCCCTACCCTGTATGCGCAAGGTTAATTCGAGGTGCACAATGGTCATTTTAGCCACGCGCTATCCGGTCCGCCAGCCGCCCTGCACACATCAAAGCTCGCTTGCAATACGGTACGCGCGGGGTACTGCTCATCCACCGCGTGTTGCAGAGCCTCAAGCGCGTCGTTGCGTACAAGATTGATGGTGCAGCCGCCAAAGCCGCCGCCCATCATACGCGCTCCCAACACGCCCGGCACCTGCCGCGCGATCTCGACCAGCGTATCCAATTCCAGGCAACTGACCTCGTATTCATCACGCAGGCCCGCGTGCGATTGCCAGAGCAACGGCCCTACTTTTTCGATAGCTCCTCTTTCGAGTAAGGCCACAGTTTCCATCACACGCGCATCTTCGGCAATCACATAACCGGCACGCCTACGCAAAATTTCGGGAAGCTGCGAGCCATAGCGCGCAAATTGCTCCCGTGTGATGTCACGCAAAGCGCGAATGGCCAGCGCGGCGTGGTTCTCAGGCTCGTTCCTCGTGATAATTGCCTGCAACATGCGCGTCGCTTCTTCGCACTGGCTGCGCCGCTCGTTATAGGCAGAAGCGGCCAGTTCACGCCGCACACCGGTGTCAATGACCACCAGCGAGATATCCGGCGCGTCAAAGGGCAAATAGCGATATTCCAGCGAACGGCAATCGATCAGAACGGCTTTTCCAGGGCTGCCCAGGCACGAAGCCGCCTGGTCAAGGATGCCACTTCTCACGCCGGAAGCGCTATGCTCCGCGCGCTGGCACAGGGCCGCCACTTGCATTGGCTGCAACGTCGCGCCCTCAGCGCCGATAGTGAACGCCCCACGGGAAAACAGCATGCACGCTTGCGCCGTCGCCACCTCGATGGCTGCCGATGAGGACATGCCGCCGCCAACCGGCACATCACCACTCACTACCGCATCAAAACCCGCAAGCTGGATACCCTCGCCGACCAGTTCAGAAATCACACCCAGCACATAGCGCGCCCAGCCGGGCAGGTGAGCGCGCTGTGCTTCAAAATTACCCGGCAATCCTTCCAGCTCGATACTGGCATTTTCTGAAAAATGCGCAGACCACAGGCGAATTAGCCTATCGCTGCGCGCTCGCCCGGCAAATGCCACCACGCGATCAACGGCGAGGGGCAACACAAAACCCTCGTTATAATCGGTATGCTCGCCGATCAGGTTAACGCGTCCGGGTGCCCACGCCGCGCCCATCGCTCCCACATACGGCGCATCTTCATGAAATCGACGCGGGAATATATCAAGCGCATTGGCAGCAGGCTGCGGTAGGGTGTTGGCAGAGGTCATTGCTCAAGCCTCGCAATCGCTTCACGCAACTCCCCGGCTTTTTGCACCGGCGAGGAGTCATTCGTCCACAGGTACCAGATCGATTCGGCAGAGGCAGCGTACTTCAACTTGCCCGGCGCGCGCCCGATGGCGAGTATTTCAACATGCATGTGAAAGCGTTCGTCAGCAAGCTGGTGCAGGCCAAGCAGGTAGGGCATGGGAGCCATCGCCCTGTCAAATAGGGCATTATAGCCGCGAATCACTTGCAGCAGCAAGGCGGCCAGATCGCGCAACTCATCATCCTGTACATCAGCCAGGTTTGCCACGTGGCGACGTGGATACAGGTGCGTTTCGTAGGGGTAGCGTACATAGGGCGGCAAAAGCGCCTGCCAGGAGTCGTTCGCCGCCACCTGGTACTCGCTGTCCGTCAATTCGGATAGCACGCGACAAAATGGGCAACCGCGCCCGGCGGCATCATCCAGCTCAACAGTTTCCATCTCGCGCTCTAAGAATGGTGGCACAAGAGAGACACCGAAAGCTTGCCCGTGGGGATGATATTGCGTCTGTCCGATAGACTCGCCGCTATTCTCGAAAATCATGACAGTGGGATAACGCGAGGCAAGATCGCGATAAAGGCTTTGCCAGAGCCGTGTGACTGCATGCACCTCGTCGAGCGTCAACTGCACAAAGGAGCGATGATGATCGCGGTTGTAAATCACCACGTAAGCTTCACCCACCGGCGATTGTATAGGCGGAAAGTCGTTCGGATGTAACCAGACCTGGGTGTCAGGCCCCACTTTGCCCAGTGTGATATCTTCACAAAATGGACAGGTGTCGGTTCCCTCGTGGCGATTCATGCGATGCGGCGCATTCACAACAAACTGCCGCAAGATAGGATTCCAGTTCGTATGCTCCATAGATTCCCCTACATGAAAAGTATGCTACGATCACTAAACGGACAAATTCGAGAGGCTAACGCTTTTCAATGCGCGTGGGGATGCCGCGTCTGACTTCCCATCAGCACGCAGCGTCCCTGCCGCGCAAGTGAGGCCAGCAGCTCACCCTTATCAATTACGGCTTCATCCTCACAAGAGGCAAAAAGCCATTCGTCCCAGGCCGCTTTCTCCATAAACAAGGCCCATGCTACCGGAGACAGTATTGTCCTGGCGGCGCGCATAATCTCTAGCGCGTCCTCTATGCCCGGCTCAAGTTGCCCAACACTCTTCAACCCGGCGCCAGCCAGCGACTCGAAAGTACGTAGTGTGTGTACCTGGCCATCACGCACCTCGCACACGCAGCCTAGCGTCAACCTTTCACGCGCCGCTGTCTCTCCACCATCGCTTTCGGTTTCCCATACCCCGACCACCAGGCAACACGCGGGGGGAAGCGAGGCAAGAAATGCATTGATTTGTTGTTTATCCCAGCCATGCCAGCGGTAAGCAGTATCATGTGAATCGAGACGCAGGGCCACGTCCAGCAATGGACGCACCCGGCGAAATAACGGCGCGTCTCCATCAACAACCACTAATTCCTCAGCTAACACGTTATGCTCCATCCTCAAATTTCCCGAATTATTTCAATTTTACTCTTTTTGAACCGCCTATCTGTGGCTGACGCCATGTTCACCAGCATCAAAAAGAAGGTCAGGATAACCTCAACAAGAAGAGCGGCAAACAGACTGACCTTCGGGATCGTCGCTCCAAAGTGAACAGAGGAAGCCCTCTGCGGTAAAATCACAAGGTCGAGGCTAACTGCCAGCGCCGCGCCCACGAACTGAGCTAGCCAGTAAGGAAGGACATAGCGCCAGGGAAACCGACCATTTTTCCTCTCATATTTCTCGGACATACGTTTCAGGATAGGTTCTCATACTGCAAGCT
>DATLSI010000089.1:0-27817 GCA_035534255.1 Ktedonobacteraceae bacterium
AAAACCCTCGACGAAGGTGCGAGTTTTTGATACGATGTTCGCCAACGAGGGCAGACTGAAACTTTTGCAATCTTGTCGCACACTGAGGAGATGTTTTTATGGATGAATTGAAGCGCCGCATTAAGATTGCGCGAGGTGAAGCGCCAGCCGATCTCGTGTTGCGCAATGCCCGGCTTGTGAACGTGTGCAGCGGCGAATGTTATCCCGCCGATGTGGCTCTCGCTGATGGACTGGTGGTTGGTATCAGCGCGCCTGGTGGTGGATATCATGGACATCGAGAGCGTAATTTGCAGGGTCGCTGGCTCGCTCCCGCGCTGATGGATGGGCATATGCATATTGAGAGTACCATGCTCATGCTCTCGGAATTTGCGCGTATCGTCGTCCCGCGCGGCGTGACCACCGTCATGCTTGATCCCCATGAATTTGCCAATGTGCTTGGCATTGATGGCATACGTTATGTGCTCGAATCCGGTCGCGGTTTGCCGCTGAATGCATTTGTTATGCTCTCCTCTTGCGTACCCGCCTCGTCATTTGAAAGCCCGTTCCGCGTGCTCATGGCCGAAGACCTGCTGCCACTGCTGCAAGATGAGCGCGTGCTGGGATTGGCCGAGATGATGAATATGCCCGGCGTGCTGCATGGGGATGAGCAGGTACTGGCCAAGATCATTGCCACGCAGAGCAGTGGGCTGGTCGTCGATGGGCATGCTCCCGGACTTTCAGAGCATGACCTGAGCGCTTATGCCACGGCGGGCGTCATGTCCGATCACGAATGTACCACGCCGGAAGAGGCTCGCCAGCGCATTCGTCTGGGTATGTGGCTGATGATCCGCGAAGGGTCAGCCGCGCGCAACCTGGATGACTTACTGCCTCTGGTCAAAGAACTGCACCCTCCACGCGTCTTCTTCGTCACGGATGACCGCGACCCGCTGGACCTGGTGGAGCGCGGGCACATGGACTCGATGGTGCGCCGCGCTATCGAACTGGGCCTTGACCCGGTCGAGGCGATACGTCTCGCTTCCTACAATACCGCGCAATATTTCCGCCTCTACAATCGTGGTGCGATTGCTCCTAACTTCGTGGCCGACCTCGTTGTGCTGGATGATCTCGCGACTTTCGCGGTGGAATCGGTCTATAAAGATGGGCAACTCGTGGCTCAGGCTGGCGAACTGCTGGTTGACGCGCCTGCCGCCGCCTTTAGCGGTGTGACAGACAGGGTACATATCGGGCCTATTACGTTACGAGATTTGCGCATACCGGGCAAAGCAGGGCAGGTCGAAATTGTGGGTATCGAGCCGGGACAGATCACTACCCGACACCTGCGTGAAGAGGCAACCATAATCGATGGCGCGATCGTGGCCGACCCCACGCGTGACCTGCTCAAGTTGGTAGTGATCGAGCGGCATCATGCCAGTGGCGGCGTTGGTCTGGGGCTTGTCAAAGGTTTTGGGCTGCGCAAAGGAGCCATTGCGTCCAGCGTAGCCCACGACGCGCACAACCTGGTGATCGCGGGTGCGAGCGATAGCGACATTCTCAAGGCGGCGCGCACTCTCGAAGAGATGGGCGGCGGTTTTGTCTGCGTTGTCGATGGAGAAGTGCTGGCCAGCGTGCCTCTGCCACTGGGTGGATTGGTCTCACCATTGCCCGCCGCTGAACTGGTGCAGCAGTTGCGTGCATTGGATGACGCTGCTGCCGCACTCGGTTGCACGCTGGAACATCCCTGTATGACGCTCAGCTTTCTTTCGCTTTCGGTGATTCCATCCCTGAAACTAACCGATCAAGGGTTGATCGACGTTGAAACTTTCACTCTGCTTCCACTGCAAAGGTAGTGCTGGCCGGGCACCTATGCGGGATGCCCCTACATCTCTATAGACCAAAGGTAAAACAGATGTTGCTGAACTTGCTCGAATACCACTGGGTAGAGGATATTGACGAGGCTCTCCTCTTGCTGGCGCGCCCGGATGTAAAGACCATCCCCCTGGCCGGAGGGACGCACCTGCTTGGATTGGACGATGACAGTATTCAGGCGGTGGTTGATCTGCGCGATCTGGAACTGGCCTACATTCATGAGGATGCAGCGAGCGTGCATATAGGCGCGATGACCACACTGCAAAGTATGGTCGATGCGCCCCTGTTGAAAGAACTGGCGGTGGGCACTCTTGCTCGCGCGGCTCAGGCGTCCTCGTTCTCGCGCGTCATTCGCAACAGTGCCACGCTTGGCGGCACGTTGGCGATCGGGGCGGCATCACAGGCCGATGTGCTCACGGTGCTGGCTGCGCTGGACGCCGAGGCGCTCCTGCGCTCCGCCTCTAGAACGAGGATTGATCTAAGCGGTGGCACAGTCGAGCGACCGGGTTTCGCGCTGGCTGGTGTCACTGTCAAAGGCAAGCAGGAACGGCGCGTATCATGCGTCAACCTCAGCATTGAACGCCGTTCCAACGAACTAATAATCGAAGTCATCATTGCGCGTCCCGCCGCGGGCGCTGGTATGTCCTTTCAACGCATAGGCCGCACCCCCACCGATATTGCTTTATTGAATGCATGCGCGCTGGTCGAAATCGACGATGGTGTTTATAGCTGTGTGCGTCTCGCGTTGGGCGGTGTCAATATGGAGCCTGTGCGTATGCATGTCGTCGAAAGACAACTCGCAGGCCAGACCGCTATGAACCCTGGCGGCACAACGCTCAACACACAACTGCTCGTCTCCGCGTTGCAGGCAGGTATGGCAAACTTTCAACCCCCGGCTGATTTCCGGGCCAGCAGTGGGTACCGCAAGATCAGCGGAGTAAACCTGGCCTTTCGCGCGCTAGAAGAGGCCACCAGCATTGCGCGTTGGCGTAACATGGTATCTTCGAAGGAGAGGCAATAGTATGGAAGTAGAATTGCGTATCAATGGCGTCATTAAAAGCGTGGAAGTAGCCGCCAACCAGTCCTTATTATCGGCGCTGCGCCAGGAAGGATATTTCAGCGTCAAGCATGGTTGCGAGACGGGCGAGTGTGGTGCCTGTACCGTGCTGATCGATGGCGTACCTCGTCCGAGTTGTGTCACATTCGCGGCCCAGGTTGGCGGCTGCACCCTCACCACTGTCGAAAGTCTGGGCAATGCGCGCAAGTTGCATCCATTGCAGGAAGCTTTTGTCGATACTGGTGCCATCCAGTGCGGCTTCTGCACACCTGGTATGGTGCTCTCTGCTTACGCGCTGCTCAAAAACAATGCCAGCCCAACTGAAGAGGAAGTGCGCGATGCGCTTTCAGGCAATCTCTGCCGCTGCACCGGCTATGTTAAACCTGTACAAGCCGTCTTACGGGCGGCAGCCGCAATGCGTGGCGAGACTATCGCTTCCATCAGCCGCCCCGACTCGAACGAGAACTTCCGGCCCTGGGACCCTGGACGCTCACCGCTCGAACATGCCGAACTTGGCGCGTCCAACCCGCATGATGAAGGTAGTTCGTCCGGCGCGGGACACGGCGCGCCCGCGCAGAGCGATGACGCTGATGGTGGTGTAGCGACGTTGACCGGTACCCGCGTGTCAACCGAATTGAATATTGTAGGGAAAGCTGAACGCAAAGTCGATGCCGTAAAACTGGTCACGGGCAAACCCGCCTATGTAGATGATATCGAATTGCGCGGTATGCTGCATGGACGCTTGCTCACCAGCCCGCACGCGCACGCTGTTATTCGCGACATAGACGCGTCCGAGGCGCGTGCTTTGCCGGGTGTGCATGCCGTGTTGACCTACAAAGATGTGCAGCGCATCCCCTATACGACTGCTGGTCAATCCTGGCCCGAACCGGGGCCGCACGACCAGTACAGCCTGGATTACATAGTGCGCTTCGTGGGAGATCGCGTGGCTGCCGTGGCCGCCGAAACGCCGGAAATCGCGGAGATGGCCTTGAAACTGATTCATGTCGATTACGAGATCAAGCCAGCCATACTCGACCCGCGCAAGGCTACGGACCCTGACGCGCCGCGCATTCACCCCGAAACGGAATCTTATCGCATACATGATGCTGCGCGCAACATTGCCGCGCACCTGCACGCGGAAATAGGCGATGTGGAACGCGGTTTTGCCGAATCCGACCTGGTGGTCGAGGGCGAATACATCGTTCCGCAGGTGCAGCAGACACCTATCGAAAACCACCTTGTCATCACCTACTGGGACGAGGATGATCGCCTGGTAGTGCGTACCAGCACGCAGGTTCCCTATCACGTGCGCCGCATTATCGCGCCCATCATCGGCCTGTCGCCGCGTCGTATTCGCGTCATCAAACCGCGCATCGGCGGTGGCTTTGGCGGCAAGCAGGAAGTGCTGCTCGAAGATATTTGCGCATTGCTGACCATCGCGACGGATCGACCGGTCAAGCTGGAATTTTCGCGCGCCGAAGAGTTCCGCAGCAGTCGCTCGCGCCATCCGCAGATTATTCACATGAAGACCGGCGTCAAGCGCGATGGCACGCTGGTAGCCAACGAGATGACGCTGCTCGCCAACACGGGCGCGTATGGCACTCACTCCATGACCGTGCAGAGCAACACCGGCTCCAAGACGCTTCCACTCTATCCCTGTCCCAATATTCGTTTCGAGGCCGAGGTCGTCTATACCAACCTGCCGCCAGCCGGTGCCTTTCGTGGCTATGGCGTTCCGCAGGGCTGCTTCGCTCTCGAGAGCCACATGGACGAGGTTGCGAAGCAACTGGGCATGGACGCGCTGGAACTACGGCGCAAAAACTGGATTGAAGAGGGCGAGGAGGTTCCCCTGGCGAGGGAACTGGGTGAGGGCAAAGAAGGTTATACCCAGGTCATCCAGAGCTGCGGCTTGCCACAATGTTTGCAGATTGTCGAAGACAAGCTGAACTGGAAAGAAAAGCGCGGCAAAGGTGGAACTGGTCGCTACCGGCGCGGCGTGGGCGTTGCTCTCGCCATGCATGGCACTTCCATCGCTGGCCTTGACATGGGCGGAGCCAGTATCAAGTTGAACGACGATGGCTCATTCAATGTGCTGGTGGGCGCAACCGATATCGGCACTGGTTCCGATACCGTCATTGCGCAGATTGCCGCCGAGGTGCTGGGCGTGCATGTCGAAGATATCATAATGCACTCGTCGGACACAGATTTCACGCCTTTCGATACAGGCGCGTATGCCTCATCAACCACCTACATCAGCGGCGGCGCGGCCAAAAAAGCCGCCGAGCAGGTGCGGGCGCAAATACTCGCGGTGGCCGGTAGCATGCTCAAGGCTAACCCAGAAACGCTCACCATCAAAGATCGCGTCATTACTGCCCCAAACGGAAACACCCTTACCGTCTCGCAGGTCGCGCTGCACTCCCTGCACGTTGAAAACCAGCAGCAAATCATGTCTACTGCCTCGTGGATGAGTTACGAATCGCCGCCGCCATTCGCCGCGCAGGGAGCGGAAGTCGAGGTCGATACCGAAACGGGCGTGGTGCGCGTCCTGCGCGCTATCTCAGCCGTGGATGCCGGGCGCGTCATCAACCCCATCACGGCAGAGGGCCAGATAGAGGGCGGCGCAACCCAGGCGCTTGGCTATGGCGTCTGCGAAGAGATGATCTACGACGAAAAAGGAGCCATGCTGACGACCAATCTAAGCGATTATCGTATTTACAGCGCGCCCGATATGCCCAAAATGGAGACCTACATCGTGGAGACCAGCGACCCCTTCGGTCCCTTTGGCGCGAAAGCCATCGCCGAAATCCCCATCGATGGCATGGCCCCCGCCGTCGCCAACGCCGTCGCCGATGCCCTCGGCATCCGTATCCGGCAGATTCCCATGACGCCGGAGCGCGTCCTGCGGGCTATTCGCACACAGGGGTCAAATAAATAGAAATTACATTGATTAAAAGGGGGAAACATCATGGATAGCGACGACCGGGATACCGGTGTACCGTATACTTCGCCTTTCGAAGCGATACGCAGGAAAGCTGAGGACGAAAGTGAATACTGGTCAGCTCGAGATCTGTCTAAGATACTGGGGTATACTGAATATGGTAAGTTCAAGAATGCTATTAGCAAGGCTGAAATTGCCTGTAAAAGCAGCAGCCAGGCCGTTTCAGATCATTTCGCTCAGGTGAGCGATATGATCGAAACAGGTAAGGGAGCTAAACGGCATGTAGCTGACATTCATCTCTCGCGCTATGCCTGCTACCTCATTGTGCAGAATGCTGACCCATCTAAACCAATTGTAGCTCTTGGGCAAACGTACTTTGCAGTGCAAACTCGACGTCAAGAACTACAAGACGAACTGGCAACCTTTACGGAAGATCAGTTACGTCTGCTGCGACGTTCTCAGATGAATGTCTACAATACCCAGTTGGCAGGTGCCGCGCAGAATGCAGGAGTTGTGACATCCATCGACTTTGCGATATTCCAGGATCACGGGTATCAAGGTTTGTATGGTGGACTGAAGGCTAAAGGTATTCATGGATCGCGTAGTTTTCTGGAAAGGATAGGTTTGTGGAACCGGTCAACTTATTTGACTACGAAGCTATTGCCCAGACAAAGTTGGAACGCGCCCTGTGGGACTTCTTTCAGGGCGGAAGCGACGACGAAGTGACCTTGCGTGATTGTCGCGCCGCGTTTGAGCGTATCAAACTGCGCCCGCGTGTGCTGGTGGATGTCAGCGCTATCGATGTGCGTACAACCGTGTTGGGTACGCCTGTCGCTATGCCAATCTTGATTGCGCCGACTGCCTCGCATTGTGTCGCGCATCCCGATGGTGAATGTGCCACAGCGCAGGCGGCAGGCAGAGCGCATACGCTGATGATTGCCAGCACCGTCGCAACGCGCGCTATTGAAGAAATCGCGCAAGCGGCAAGTGGCCCGCTCTGGTTTCAACTTTATGCCTATCCCACATTCGAAGTTGCGGAGATGCTGGTGCGCCGCGCGGAAGCTGCTGGATATCGCGCCATTGTGCTGACAGTTGACCTGCCTATACTTGGCAATCGCGAGAAAGACCGCCGCAACAACGCCACTATCCCGCCATTTCCTTACCAGGAGGCAAACTTTGCCGGCATCGAAAAGAGGGGTCAGCAATGGGTATCCCTCACCTGGGATTCCATCGCCTGGCTGCGTTCCATTACTTCGCTGCCGGTTATACTCAAGGGCATTCTAACAGAGGAAGATGCGCGGCTGGCAGTCGAGCACGGTATAGAGGGCATCGTTGTCACCAATCACGGCGGTCGCCAGCTTGACACAGCAGTTCCCAGCATCGAAGCCCTGCCTGAAATCGTCAATGCCGTTGCCGGACGCTGTGAAGTCTATCTCGACGGCGGTATCCGGCGCGGCACCGATATTCTCAAAGCCCTGGCGTTGGGAGCGCGGGCGGTGCTGATTGGTCGCCCGGTTCTCTGGGGGCTGGCCGCCAATGGCGCGGACGGCGTATACGGCGTGCTGGAATTGCTGCGCCAGGAACTCGAACGCGCGATGGCGCTCTCTGGCCGCCCAACGCTGGCGAGTATCGATCGTAGTCTCGTTAGAATGTAGTTACAGGATCATTTGAAGGAGGGTCGGAATTCCCCTCTCCTCACCTCCAGGGCGGGGAGGCGTAGGAAGCATCAATCCCTCATATTTTAAGAACAGGAGATTAGCTATGGTTGACTGGAATCGTCGCGCTCGTATTGCCGAAAGCATCCTTGATACGGCAGGTATGACGCCCATGGTGCGTTTGCGGCGCGTGGTTGGTGATGTCAAACCGACCATCGTCGCCAAAATCGAATATTTTAATCCAAGTGGTAGCGTCAAGGACCGTATCCTGCACTTCCTGGTGTCGGAGGCTGAGAGGCGTGGAGACCTGCGCCCCGGTATGACCATTATTGAGGGCACCACCGGCAATACAGGCATTGCTACCTCCTGTGTCGCGGCAGCTAGAGGCTACCCCGCTGTGATTGTCATGCCTGATGGGATGAGCGAGGAGCGCAAGAAAACCATTCTCGCCTATGGAGCCGAACTGATATTGACTCCCGGCGCGGAGAGCGATGTAGACCTGGTGATCGAGAAAGTGAAAGAACTCAAAGCCGCCGCGCCCGGCAAATTCTGGGAAGTTGGTCAATTCGTCAACGCCGATAACATCGAGGCGCATTATCGCACCACCGGGCCGGAAATTTGGGAGCAGACCGAAGGCAAAATTGGCGCGCTGGTACTCTCGCAGGGGACAGGAGGAACCGTCACGGGCGCGGCCAGATACCTGAAAGAGCAGAATCCCCATATCAAGGTTTTCGCCGTTGAGCCTGCCGAATGTGACATCCTGGCGGGCGGCTCGTGGGGGCCGCACAAGATCGAGGGCATCGGCGATGGCTTCATACCCGAAGTGCTGCGCGTCGAATATCTTGACGGCGTTGTCACCACTACTTCCGACGAGTCCATCGAAATGGCGCGCCGCCTGGCTCGTGAAGAAGGCATCTTCTGTGGTATCTCGTCCGGCTGCAATGTGGTCGCCGCCATCAAGGTAGCGCGGCGCTATCCCGACATCGGCATGATCGTCACTGTTCTCTCTGACAATGGCCTGCGTTACTTCTCAACCGAACTTTGCGGCGTTTATACCGACCTGGAAGTGCCAGAGCGCGAACATCCCATTAGCGACGCGGATAAAGCGAAACTGGCAAAGGTAAAATTGGAAATAATTCATTGAACCATATCCAGAACCTGCAATGTGTTCTCTGCGGGGCCATCTACGACCCCGCGGAAGTCACCTATACCTGCCCGACCTGCGGCCCTCTGGGAGTGCTTGAGGTGCATTATGACTACGAGCAAGTTTCGCAGCACATTAGCCGCACGACGCTGATAGCGGATCGCGACACAACCATGTGGCGTTATCGCGCACTCCTGCCAATTTCCTATAGCCATAAAACTATACCGCCTCTAGCTATTGGTGGGACGCCTTTGTACCCGGTAGGGCGTTTGCGAACGCGTCTGGGTATGCCAAACCTCTGGCTCAAAGATGATTCGCGCAACCCAAGTGCGTCGTTGAAAGATAGGGCCAGTATTATTGCCGTGATGCGAGCAGGAGGGAAGACGGTAGCCTGTGCCTCGACGGGTAATGCTGCTTCGTCACTGGCGGTGCTGGCGGCGGCTAGCGGGCTGCCTTGCTACATCTTCGTGCCACATAACGCGCCGCGTGCCAAGATCGTGCAATTGCTGATGTGCGGGGCGACGGTCTTCGCCGTGCAGGGCAGCTATGATGATGCCTTCGACCTGTGTATCGAGGCGTGCAATACTTTCGGCTGGTATAACCGCAACACGGGCTACAATCCCTATCTCGTCGAGGGCAAGAAAACCGTCGGGCTGGAAATCGCTGAACAACTTGGCTGGCAGGTGCCTGATAGCGTACTCGTGCCGACGGGCGATGGCTGTATTATTAGCGGCGTCTATCGCGGCTTTGAAGACCTGCTCCACCTGGGCATGATCGAGCGCATGCCTCGCATGATCGCGGTGCAGGCCGCAGGCTCGCCCGCCATTACACGCGCGCTGGAGGGTGATGGAGTCGTGCGTCAGTATCCCGCGCAAACTATCGCGGATGGAATCTCGGTGGGCCTGCCGCGCAACGGCGCGATGGCCGTGAAGCACATTCGCGCAAGTGGCGGCTGTGGCGTGACTGTCTCAGATGAGCAGATACTCAGTGCTGAGAAAGAGCTGGCGAGGCAGACAGGTGTCTTTGCCGAACCATCGGGAGCGGCCAGTTATGCCGGGCTGTTGCGCCTGCTCGACGAAGGCAAGATAGCGAGGGATGAAAGGGTTGTGCTGCTGGTGACGGGCAGCGGCTTAAAAAGTATCGACGCGGTAGTTGGAAGTGCTGGTAACGTTGTGCCGGTCGCAAAGGGGCATGAGGGAATGGAGATGGTGGCGCGTATTGCCGGGTATGGAGATAGGCGAGAATAATGTAGCCAACATAAGCAAGATTGACGACAGGCTGAAGGAAGGATGGTAATACTATGTCAGACATCCTCATAGGCAACGGCACAGTTGTCACGGGTGGCGAGCATAATGAACTCATCGAGCATGGAGCGGTGCTGGTGCGGGGCGATCGTGTTGCTGATATAGGGAGCGACGTTGCGCTTCTTCAGCAGTATCCCGGCGCGCATTACATCGATGCCAGTGGCGGCGTCATCATGCCCGGCTTCCTTTGCACGCATACTCATTTTTATAGCGCGTTCGCGCGTGGCATGGCTATTCCAGGCGAACAACCGCGCAACTTCCCCGAAATTCTTGAACGGCTCTGGTGGAGGCTGGATAAGCTCTTGACCCTGCAAGACATTCGGGCCAGCGCCGACGTATATATGGCTGACGCCATTCGACATGGTGTGACATGCGTGGTCGATCACCATGCCAGCCCCAACGCTATCGAGGGAAGCCTGGATGTCATAGCTGACTCGGTAGAGCAGGCGGGCATACGCGCCTGTCTCGCTTATGAGGTCTCGGACCGCGATGGTCTCGATGTAATCGTGGGAGGTATCCGCGAGAACGAGCGTTTCATGCACGTGCTACGCGCTGGACGCCGCCAGCAGGCAGAGGCAGGTATGATCTCCGCCAGTTTCGGTTTGCACGCGTCTTTCACCCTCAGTCCTGCCACGCTTGAACGCTGTGCTGCTGTAGGAGCCGGCATGGGCGTTGGCTTTCATATCCACGTTGCCGAGGATATTTCGGACGAGAACGACTGCGCGACCCGCTATCAACAGCGCGTGGTTGAACGTCTTGCCCATATTTTGGGGCCGCGTAGTATTGCCGCCCATTGCGTACATGTCAATAGCGGCGAAATTGGTCGCCTGGCTGAGACGCGCACTCACAGCGTGCATAATGCGCGCTCGAATATGAACAATGCAGTTGGACGCGCGCCCGTCGAGAAAATGCTGGGCGCTGGTGTCAATGTTGGAATCGGCAATGATGGTTTCAGTATGAACATGCTACAGGAGATGAAGACTGCCTATCTGCTGCACAAATTTGCGCTGGCTGATCCGCGCGCGATGCCAGGCGATCTCGTCTTCGACATGGCTTTTCAAAATAATGCGCGTATCATCGATGCCGTTTTTCGCCCCTTCAGCCGCGATTTCCCGCGTGTTGGCGCGTTGAGCGTCGGCGCGGCTGCCGATCTCGTGCTGCTTGATTACCAGCCACCCACACCTATGGACGATGGCAACTTTCCCTGGCACCTGATCTTTGGAATGGAGGGGCACCATGTCAATTCCACTATGGCCGCCGGTCGCTGGCTGATGCGCAACCGCCAGTTGTTGACCATCGATGAAGTGCGTATCCACGCGCGAGCCAGGGAATTGTCTCAAGCGTTGTGGAAAAGAATGTAGGGACGCGATAAATCGCGTCCGTATTGGCGGTAGGGGACGCGATAAATCGCGTCCCTACATTACAAAAGGGAAGGAGATTCATATTGAACATTCGTGAAGCGCGAGCTGCTATCCGGCAAGAACTGGCAACGCATAACGATGCGATGATCCAGTTTTTGCGCGACATCATTGCCATTCCCAGCTACGATAGCCAGCTTGGCCCTGTTGGAGATACTATCGGAGCGCGCATGGCCGATCTCGGTTTTGACGAGGTGCGGCGCGATAGTATGGGCAATATACTGGGGCGTATCGGCAATGGCCCGCGCGTGCTCTTGTACGATAGCCATATCGACACGGTTGGAGTCGCCGACCTGTCTCAGTGGCAGTGGGACCCTTTCCAGGGCAAGTATGAGGACGGAATTATCTATGGCCTGGGCGCGGGTGACGAAAAGTGTTCGACGCCGCCCATGCTCTACGCGCTGGCGGCATTGAAGAAACTGGGGCTGGCGAAAGATTGGACGCTCTATTATTTCGGCAATATGGAAGAGTGGTGCGACGGCATCTCCGGCAATGCGCTTGTCGAGCACGAGGGCATTCGCCCTGATTACGTGGTGATCGGCGAATCAACCGGCATGGACATTTATCGTGGGCATCGCGGGCGCACTGAGGTCAGCGTGACCTTCAAGGGGCGCAGTTGCCATGCCAGTGCGCCCGAACGCGGCGATAACGCTCTTTATAAAGCTATACCGTTTGTACAGGGTATCGAGCGATTGCAAGAGGAACTCAAGATGCGTCCAGACCCGTTTCTCGGCGCTGGCTCCATTGCCGTGACTGAGATCAAAACCCGCAGCGTTTCGTTAAGCGCCGTACCCGATGAGTGTTCTATCTACCTCGATCGCCGCATGCACCCGGCTGAAACCAGGGAAGTGGTGCTGAACGAACTGCGCGCTCTGCCCAATGCGTACCTGGCGGAGATTGTCGTGCCGGTGTATGACGCGCCAAGCTACACGGGCTTCGTCTTTCCCGTTGAGAAAATCTTCCCGGCCTGGTCATTAGGAGAGGACCATCCCTATGTACAGGCTGGTAAGTTGGCTTTTGAAACTTGCTATGGCCGTCCCGCGCAAACCGGCAAGTGGGTCTTTTCTACCAACGCCACCTACTGGATGGGCAAGGCAGGCATACCGGCCATCGGCTTTGGGCCGGGCGAGGAACGCTGGGCGCACACCACGTTCGACCAGGTACCCGCGGCTGAGATGGTGCAGTGCGCCGATTTCTACGCCATGCTGCCATTATTTTTATGATGTCATCCCACTATTTGAGAGGAGAAAACACATGGCTACAATTGACAGGACTTTCCACGTTGACCCGGCGACAATGCATCTCTATATAGAATCGCTTGGCAAAATTGGCTGGCAGGATGAATGCGGCGCGGTGCGTCTCGCCTATACTCCCGTCTGGATGGAGGCGCGCAAGCAATTAAGCGCGTTTATGCAGGCGGCGGGCCTGGAGGTGCGTGAAGATGCGGTGGGCAATCTATTTGGCAGGCTGCGCGGTGAGGATGACTCGCGCACCATTCTTAGCGGGTCTCATATTGATACTGTACCATGCGGAGGTAAATATGATGGCATTCTGGGCATCCTGGCCGGATTGGGCGCTTTGAAAACGCTGCGCGAACAGGCAGGTCAACCGCGGCGTTCGCTAGAAGTGGTGGCATTGTGCGAAGAAGAGGGCAGCCGTTACCACGCTACCTACTGGGGAAATCGTGCCATGTGGGGTATGATTCGCGCGGAGGAACTGGATGCGCTGCGCGATGCAGACGATATCAGTATCGGCGAGGCCATGCGCGCCGCTGGTTTCCCGCCTGAGCGTTATCACGAAGCCGCTCGCAGCGACATTGCTATGTTTCTGGAAATGCACATCGAGCAGGGGCGCATCCTGTATGATGAGCATGTCGAGCTTGGCATTGTGGAAGCAATTCAGGGCATTCTGAAATTTCAAGTGACGGTGCATGGTCGCGCTGAGCATGCCGGCGCGACGCCGATGGATATCCGGCGCGATGCTTTCCAGGGCGCGGCGCAGATGGCCTTAGATATCACGCGCCAGGTCGAGGAACGCGGACGCCCCGCCGTTGTTACGATGGGACGCTGGGATGTGCGACCGGGTGGCGTGAATGTGATACCCTCGGAGGTGCGTTTCTCGATTGATCTGCGCCATCCCGATGAAGCGACTTTGCGACAACTGGCGCGTGTATGTAGCGAGACATGCGAGAGCGTTGCCCGGCGACGCGGTCTGGAGGTCACGGTTGAGCAGATAGAAAACTACCTGCCTGCCGGGATGGACACAGCCTTACAGCAAACGCTGATCGCCTCAGCGAAAACCTATGGTGCTAGCTGGAAATATATGGTGAGCGGTGCCGGACACGACAGCGAACAGATGTCGCGCCACGTACCTGCTGCCATGCTTTTTGTGCCGAGCGTGGATGGCCTTTCGCACAATCCCGCCGAGTATACGCCAATTGAAGATGTTGTGCGCGGCGTCAATGTGTTGACGGCTACGCTGTATCAACTGGCGTATTAAACGCTGAGCTTAGAGAATTGATGTTGAAAATGCAGGCTAAATTAACGGATTAGCGCGCAAAGCGTGCCTGCATAACTTGCTCGACGGTCTGTACGAGTGTTTCGTCCGAAAATGGTTTGGGTAAATAGCGGTCGGCACCCTGGCGCAAGCCCCAGCTATGGTCGAGCGGCGTGTTTTTGGTGCTGACCATAATAATAGGAATGCGCCTCTGCGGGTCCAGTGAACGAATCTGGCGACAGAGGCTAAAACCGCTCATACCGGGCAGAACCACATCTACAATTATACAGTTTGGACGTTCCCGAAGCGTCTTTTGCAATCCTTCATTTCCATTTGAGGCAGTGATTACCTGGTATCCGGCATTTTTGAGCGCGCGAGTCATAAGTAAACATAATGTAGGGCTATCATCGACAACGAGAACTTTTACGGGGTTCTGCATGAAATAAAGTACCATCCTTGACGTTGTGAAACTTGTGAACATTATACAGTAAAAAACTGGGAAAAGTATGTTATATCCATCCAAACGGGTATATTGGGCCATGTAGATGGTAATTTCTCACACGCGTTGTTATAATAGACTCTGGAAATGCTTGAAAACCTGGCGTCTGGGATGGGAGGTATCATGGCAGGCCGCGTTTACCGGCGCAGCACACCTGCTGAAAATTTGCGCGTTGTTCTTCACGCTATTCCCTGGCGATTGTTGTTACTTGTTCCTGTGCTGCTCATACTCGCGTTCCCGGCGTTTCTCTTTGGCACCGGCACGGGTCAGCGTCTCTTGCCCGCATTGACAACCTACTTTTATAACATGTCAGGCCCACCCACACCTGTCGCAACTCCGTATCCAGCTTTTCCTTCTGCCTTGCCGCAGCCTGGCTCATTGCTTTATACGGTGCAGATGGGCGACTCATGCGATGAAATCCTATCGACGCAGATGCATATGGCAGACGCGGGGCAGCTTTTCAGTGACTCCGCTCCCGCCTCTGTTCAGGCTCTGGATGGAGCGATTGGCCAGGATTGTCACGCGCTGCAGCCAGGCATGGTGATTACGCTTTTCCCACATTATCCACTGGTCGCTCTGGGCGGAATCGTGCTCAAAGTCGAGCCATCTTCACCTCTTCAACCCTTACCGACACCCCTCATCAACGTGGTGCAGCAACAACTGGGCGTCGATTGCTCGAATGGCTGTAACCTGGTGGTGCGCATTGCACAGAAGCAGCAGGTAACGCTCTACGTGCAGACGACGCTGACGGTGCGTGCCGGTTCCTGGGTATGGGCGCAGGCCATGCTGCCGCGCAAAAGTGTCGCGGGTTTCGCTGCCTATCCCTATATTGATCCAGCAGTTCCGCTTAACGGCATGACCATGCGTGTTTGTGACTTTCAGGTCAACTACACGCACGACGATAACTCACTCTCGTGCAGCCAGTTGCCTCCCAACACTATTATTGATGACGGGGGTTCCTGGCTCTTCGGCGTTGCCGGTTCCAGCTCCCTGGCCCACTGGCACATTACCTTGCCCTTGCCGACTGGTACGCGCGTCCTGCTCTGGCTCTCGCTGGACAACAACGGCAACCTGGTATACCGCAAGGGCAACGCGGTGTATCGCTATAACGCACAAACGCACGTCTATGCGCGAGTGTGATGGTCTTTAAGCGTTATTTTGCTACGATTTACGTAATTCAGGCCGGTGTAGCAGCGACGACAGTCAGCAAACGATGGGGCATCTCAGCCCTTAAAGTACTCTCCACTTGATACAAAAGATCGACTTGATCGCTCTTGACATTCCAGCGATGGGAAGGTTTATACTTTGTACATGAAGGAGGTCTCACGAACTATGGACGAGCGTCATCGCCATCAAGCAAGCTTGCCGCTAAAGCAATCCAAAGCAGATATGACTATTGGCGAACTCTCCCTATAATCAGATCTCTGCACCAGCGGCAGTCTTTCAGGAAGAACGTTGCCACGACCATGACGCCGCAGAACAGCAGAACCGTCATAATAAGCATAATTTAGGAATAAGTCAATAGGAACTTTCACGGGCAATGCAGCGCCTTCCTCTGTGCTATAATGATTTAGCAAAAAGGAGTAACGAACGTATGGCAACGAGCAGTATCTTTCGCCCGGAATTGTTTCGTGAACAGGTCTATCTCATCACAGGCGGGGGTACGGGTATCGGGCGAGCGCTGGCGCGAGAACTTTCCTTACTGGGAGCGAGCGTGGCGATCTGCTCGCGTTCATTAGCTCATCTGGAGGATACGCGCGCGGAGATCGAGGCGGCTGGCGGGCAAGTGTTTGCGCAGTCCTGCAATATTCGTAACGAGGAGCAGGTCAGCGCGACTATGCAGGCGGTGCTTGAGCGGTTCGGGCGATTGGATGGGCTGGTCAATAACGCGGGCGGGCAGTTCTTCTCGCCGGCTGAGAAGATCACGCCGCGGGGATGGCAGGCTGTCATCGAGACCAACCTGACAGGCACGTTCTACATGTCACAGGCGGCCATGCGTCACTGGATGCGCGAGCACGGCGGGGCTATTACCACCATCGTATTTGACATGTGGCGCGGCTTTCCCAACCTGGCGCACAGCGCCGCTGCGCGCGCGGGTGTAGTCAATCTCACGCAGACGCTGGCCCTCGAATGGGCGCAGTATGGCATACGCATCAACGCTGTCGCGCCCGGCCTGGTTGCCTCTTCAGGCCTCTCAACCTATCCCGACGAGGTCAGGGATGGCTTGCAGGCTTCGATGCATGAGCATCCGGCGCGGCGCATGTGTACCGAAAGCGAGGTCGCCGCGGCTACGCTCTTCCTGCTTTCGCCCGCCGCCGCCTACATTTCTGGTACCACCCTGCGCCTCGATGGTGCTGGCTCCCTCTACCGCCCACTGAACTTCGAAATACCGGATCACCAGCCCTGGCCCGCGTTCGAGGTGGATTTTTAAGGGTTACGAACGGCATTATTTCATGCCGTGCGTGTCTTTGCCAGTTCCTGTAAACCGAGTGCCTCGATCAGTTGCGCCCGCAGTTCAAATTTCTTGACTTTGCCACTGGTGGTGAGCGGGAATTCTGAGACGAAGCGAATATAGCGGGGGATCTTGTGCTTGCTGATCGCGCCCTGGCAATACTGGCGAATCTCCTCTTCGCTCGCGTCTTCGCCCTGCTTGAGCTTGAGCAGGGCGGCCATCTCTTCCCCCATAAAAGCGTCTGGTATGCCGACGACCTGGGCGTCAGCGACTTTGGGGTGGCGCATTAAAAACTGCTCGACCTCGGCTGGATAGAGGTTTTCGCCGCCGCGAATAATCATATCTTTGAGCCGCCCGGTAATATTCACGTAGCCCTGCTCGTTCATGGTTCCGAGATCGCCTGTATGCAGCCAGCCCTGCTCGTCGATGGCGCTGGCCGACATCTCAGGCATCTGGTAGTAGCCCTTCATGACGAGAAAACCGCGTGTCAGCAGTTCGCCGCGTTCGCCAAACCCGGCCAACTCACCTGTGCGTGGGTCTACAATCTTCACATCTATGTGAGGGATGGGCTTGCCGACGGTTGATGATTTCAGTTCAAAGCTATCGTCCAGCAGCGTCTGCGTGACTACACCGCTGCCTTCGGTCATACCGAAAACGATGAGTACATCCGCGCCAAATTTGGCTTTGACCTGTTCCATCAGGACAACCGGCACAGGAGAGCCGCCTGATCCGACGACGCGCAGCGAGGAGGTATCAAACTCGCCTGCCAGGAAACGCGGGTGGTTGAGCATGGCGACCAGCATGGTGGGCACGCCGAAGTAGATGGTTGCCCGTTCGGTTGTGATGAGTTCCAGGCTCTTGGCGGCATCGAACGTAATGAGTGGGATATAGGCACCACCTGTGACGAGCATGGCCAGCACGCCCAGCATGCAACCGCCGACATGGAAGAGCGGCATGGGTGAGACTTTCCTGTCATCAGGCCCGAAGTTGCCGCGCCGGGCATAGAGGAAGGCATCGTTGAGATGGCCGTGATGGGTCATCATCGCGCCCTTGGGGAAGCCCGTCGTGCCACTGGTGTACTGAACCTGGACGATATCCAGCGGCGTGACGCTGGCTTGCCGGGCCGCGAGCGTCTCGTCTGAAACCGAGGCTCCCAGTTCAGCCACGCGGGAGTAAAGCAGCAGACCGGGGAACGCTTTCTCCCCTAATATAATGGCACGCTTGAAACGCGGGAGGTTGGCGCTCTGTACCGCCTGCCCCTGCGGGTCGGCCAGTTCTTTGAGTTCGGGAACGATCTTGTAGAGGGTGTCGATATAGGAGTTGCCGCGTAGTTCCTCGGCAAGAAAGAGGGTGGTGACATCACCCTGGCGCAGGACGTATTCCAGTTCGCTGGACTGGTAGGCGGTGTTGACCGTGACCATGATGGCCCCGATTTTGGCGAGCGCCATCTCCAGCAGAATCCACTCCGGCACGTTGGGTGCCCAGACGGCCACGTGTTCTCCTTTTTCGATGCCCAGTGCCAGTAATCCTTTAGCTACGCGGTTAGCCTCGTCGCGGTACTGGCGATAGGTCAGGCGTAAGTCCAGCCCCCGTTCGGGATAGTTGTAGACCAGCGCCTCGCGGTCGGGATAGACGCGAGCCTGCTGGTCAAGCATCTGGCCAATCGTCATGTCCAGTAGTTCTACGCCATCTGTCTCGCGTTCCCAGATGGCTTTGTTACCTGTGATACCCATGGTAGTGATCCTCCTTTAATGAGACAGCGTTGTCCTTTCCAGTGGATTGCCAAATTTGATTTGAGCGATGGAGCATATCAAAGTTGACTATCCATTAGACTTCGATTTCCATGCGTAATAATGCCGATGAGAGCGATTTTCCCAGCGCGTCGCTGCGTAAAGAGCGTGATGCGCCGCCATTGAGCGCGCCATGCAGGACGAAGTTCAAGGCGAGCACGTTGGGAACCTCGAAGCGTTCGACCCGGCCTGTGACGATGCCGTCGAAATGAGCGCGCACGCGCTCTGGCGTCACTTCGCGCGCCAGGATGTCGTAGGTGGCCCGGTCAGGCGCGAAGATGGCGATGTTGGCCTTATCTCCCTTATCGCCTGAACGGGCATGGGCCAGATGCACGAGTTGCTTTTTCATGGTTCCTCCACGCTGACACGGATGTATTCTTCGATGATGGCGCGTGGGGCGAGCGTGGGCCAGATACCAAGCAGGCTACGCGGCTCCGTCATGCCACCCAGTCCACCAATAAAGGGCGGCCCGCTCAGTCCAAGAGGCGGTAAGAGTCGACCCAGCCTGGCAGCGTCTTTTTTGTCCGCGCAGCGTATGGCGATGCGCAGGTAGACCTCGTTCAAGTCATCGACGCGCGCGGGATCGGCCAGCGGACCGTGAATGGAGTTGTATCCCAGGTATTCGATGAGAGTTTCCTCGGGCAGCAGGCCCGTTTCAGCCATCTGCTGCGTAATGATTTGCGCGGCCAGTTGTGCCTTCGCCAGCGCGTCAGGCCAGGCATAGCCAATCGTGGCCTGGCCCATATATCCATCCTCGTAGCCTGCCACGATTTTGAGTGTCGAGGGAGCGGGACGCCCGCTCGCGCCGCTAACGCGAACCTGGTCAGGCCCGATCTCTTCCATATGCAGCGTCGTCATGTCTACATCGACATCGGGCGTCAGGTAATGAGCCGGATCATGCACCTCGTAGAGGAGTTGTTCGCGCAGGGTATCGAAGCTGACGCGTCCGCCCGTACCCGGCGCTTTGGTGATGACCGCATCGCCATTTTCCCATACCTCCGCGATGGGATAACCGATATGGGCCAGATCAGGGATAGAGCGCCAGTCACCGCCAAAGTTACCGCCGGTTGCCTGGGCGCTGCACTCCAGGAGATGCCCGACCACGATGCCCTGTGCCAGCCTGTCCCAGTCGTCCCAGCGCCATCCCAGTTCATGAACCAGGGGAGCCAGGAAAAGCGCGGCATCCGCGACGCGTCCCGTCAAGACGATATCCGCGCCCGCGTCCAGCGCCTCGACCAGTGGACGCGCTCCGAGGTAGGCGCTGGCGAAAAGCAAGCGCGCGCGCACGGTTGCGATATCTGCTCCTGTGTCCATGTGCGCCAGGGAAACGCCCTCCGCCTGCAACGCATCGAGCCTATCCAGTACCGCGTCACCCAGAACGACACCAACCTTGAGGTTGTAACCGAGTTTGCGCAGAGCTGCAAGCAGCGCCTCGCGCGCGCCCAGAGGGTTCAAGCCACCCGCGTTCATGATGAACTTGACACCGTGCGAGGTGGCCAGCGGGAGCAGGTCGGCCAGCATAGGCACGAGGTCCTGCGTATAGCCCAGGCGGGCATCGCGCTGGCGGCCCTTTTGCAGGATAGCCAGCGTCAATTCAGCCAGGTGATCCGAGGCGACGTACTGCACGTTGCCGCGTTCAATGCTGGCCTTTACTGGTCGCCAGGAGTCACCGTAGAAGCCCAGCCCGGCGGCAATCCGAATGGATTTCATACGAACCTCGCTCTCTCATCTCATGCCCAGCAACTCGCGGGCAATCAGCAACTGGCGCACCTCGTTGGTACCCGCGCCGATCTCACCCAGGCGGGCATCACGCCACAGGCGCTCGACCGGGAAATCGGTCAGGTAGCCCCAGCCGCCGTGTATTTGCAGCGCCTCATTCGCCGCGCGCGATGCGGCGCGTCCCGCGAAGAGAAGGGCAGCAGCAGCTTCTTTACTGACGCGCTTGCCCTGCTGAGCCAGCCATATGGCGCGGCGCGACATGTGTTGCGCTGCTTCCAGGTCGGTGTACATGTCCGCGAGTTTGGCCTGGATCAACTGGAAGTTGGCGATGGGCTGACCGAACTGCTCGCGCTCCTTCGCGTATTTCAGCGAGAGTTCCAGCGCCTCCTCGATAAGGCCGGTGCTGATGACCGCGTAGAATGCTCGCTCGATATCCAGGCCGCTCATGACGACTTTATATCCCTCGTTGACTTTCCCCAGCACATTCTTCTCAGGCACAAATGCGTCTTCAAAGACCAGCTCGCCGGTAGGGGAGCCGTGCAGTCCTACTTTCTGCAACTTGCGGGCCACGGAGAAGCCGGGCGTCTGCGTCTCGAAGATGAAAGCCGTAATGCCCCGGCTGCCGGCTGTGGCGATTGTTTTGGTATAGAGCACCATCACATCGGCGATGGGGCCGTTGGTAATGAAAACCTTGGTTCCATTGATGAGATAGCCGCCCGTCGTCTCGCGGGCCGTTGTCTGAATACCCATAGCGTCGGAACCGGCGTTGGGTTCGGTGAGGCCCAGCGCGCCGATCATTTCGGCGCTGGCGAGCGGGGGCAAGTAGCGCTGCTTCTGCTCCTCGGTGCCGTTGCGCAGGATGTTGTGCGCGCACAGGTTCAGATGGGCAAAATACGAGATGGTGACGGCATAGCTTGTGCGCGCAAGACCGGCGGCTGCCAGGGCCGCCATGAGGTAATCACCGTCGCTGCCGCCGTATTCTTCGGGAATAGCAAGACCTGTAAAGCCCTGTTCGGCGAGGCGTTTCCATAACCAGCGTGGAAAATCATCGCTGCGTTCAAGCTCGGCAGTGTGTGGTTTTATCTCTTTATGCGCGAAATCGCAGGCGCTCTGGTAAGCGAGTTGATGCTCCTCTGAGAGTTCAAAATCCATAAGTCTTCGTTGGCTCCTTTCTGACGTTCATTTACCTCTCCGGGCTTGAAGGCCCCTGCAGGTGTCACCACCGGCAAAAGATGCCCTTGAGTGAGCGTGTGTATCATTGTCCCTGTTGCCTCCTTTCGATTGATCGCGATGTCAACGCCGCCTTAAACATCAAAGCTGTGGGACTACACAGCGTGGGTTTGTCCCTGGAAGCCCCCGGCTTTAGCCGTGGGGAGTAGTCACTCCAATTCAACGATGATGGCTCCCCCTTTCACGACATCTCCTTCGCGCGCCAGGATGCGCCGCACTTTGCCATCTTGCGGAGCAGTAATGGCGTGTTCCATTTTCATAGCAGTGAGAATGGCGAGCACCTGCTGCGCCCGCACCTCCTCACCCTCGCTCACGCGCACTTTGACAATGGTACCGGCCATGGGCGCTGTCAGAGTACGCTGCTGCTGGACGATGGCACCGCCGCTGTGGGCGGTTGACTCTACATCGGGCGGCTGGCGGCGTTCCAGGCGATAGTACCGCCCGTTGAGAATTACCTGAGTCGCGTTTTTGTCACGCCGCACTCGTGTGCGTAGGCGCAGCGCGCCCCGTTGGAGGATCAGCATGTTTTGCGTAATCTCGCACTCGATGGTCTCGGCTGGCAGTGTATCGATCTGAGCGCACCAGGAACTGAATTGCGCGCCGGTAAGTGGGAGAAGTGTAACGATATGCGCTTTCCCCTGGTACTGGTAAGCGCAGGCGCGTGCCTCACCCACCATGCGCCAGGGGCCGATACTTGTCCAGGGATTGGCGGATGCCGCGCTTTGCGAGTTGAACCTGTCATAGCTGCCGCTCGTAGCGCGCCCGCCTTTCGCCTTTACTTCACCGGCGATATCGTACATTGCCGCCGCCAATAACACTTCTGGTGGCAAGGATGATTCTTGTGGTGCCTCGTTCCCGCTAAAGCCGTACTCCTGTAAGAAATCCGTGTGGGTCAGGCCATCCTGAAATGCCGGGTGCAGGGTGATGGCGTGTAAAAGGGGAACGTTCGTCGTGACGCCAAAGATGGCGGTATCTTCGAGCGCTCTGCGCAAACGCGCGATGGCCGCTGGTCGATCTTCGGCGGAGACGACGAGCTTGGCGATCATGGGGTCGTAGTACTGTGTGATCTCGTCTCCGCTCGTCACGCCGCTATCGACACGAATGCCAGGGCCGCGTGGCTCGCTGAAGCTCTGGATGACGCCTGTCGAAGGAAGAAAGTTGCGCTCAGGATCTTCAGCGTAGATGCGCACCTCGATGGTGTGCCCGCGCGGGCTGATCTGCTCCTGACTGATGGCGAGGGGCTGGCCGTCAGCGATCAGCAGTTGATGGCGCACCAGGTCTACTCCCAGCACACCTTCCGTGACAGGATGCTCAACCTGCAGGCGGGTATTCATCTCCAGGAAGTAAAACTGCCTGTCCTCGTCGAGGATAAATTCTACCGTTCCGGCGTTGCTATACCCGGCGGCGGAGGCGATACGCACCGCCGCGTTGCCCATTGCGGCGCGCAGCGCGGGGGTCAAGGCGACTGATGGGCTTTCCTCCACGATCTTCTGGTGGCGTCGTTGGATGGAGCATTCGCGCTCGCCGAGGTGAATGAGGTTTCCTTCCCTATCGCCAAGCACCTGAATCTCCACGTGGCGCGGGCGCTGTATCAAGCGTTCGAGAAAGACGGCAGCATCGCCGAAAGAAGCCAGCGCTTCGCGCTTCGCTCCCTCCAATCCTTCCAGGAAGGTCGGCGCGCTCCACACCTCGCGCATACCTTTGCCGCCGCCCCCGGCAGATGCTTTGATCAGCAGGGGGAAGCCGATGCGCTGCGCCTCGCGCAATAGAAATTCCTCATCCTGTTGCTCTCCGCTATAGCCGGGCACAACGGGCGCTCCCACCGATTGCGCGAGCTTTTTGGCGGCGATTTTCGATGCCATCAAGCGCATGGCCGAGGCAGGAGGTCCGATGAAGACAATACCGGCCTCTGCGCAGGCTTCAGCGAAGGCGGCGTTTTCGGAAAGAAAGCCGTAGCCGGGATGAATGGCCTGCGCTTTGCTGCGGCGCGCGATATCAAGTATGGCATCGATGCGCAGGTAGCTTTGCGCGGCAGGAGCCGGGCCAATAAAATAGGCTTCGTCGGCTGCGCGTACATGGCTGGCGTAGCGGTCGGCATCGGAATAGATGGCAACGGTTTGTATGCCCATCTCGTGGCACGTCGCTATGATGCGGACGACGATTTCTCCCCGGTTTGCGATCAATATCTTTTGAAACATATCGGTATACGCTCTGCTTTCATCGCGTCTCTATGACAGAACCCAGCGCGGTTTGCGTTTTTCCAGGAAAGCGCGCAGCCCTTCCTGACCGTCGTCGCTGACGCGCAGGCGAGCGACCGTCTCGGCAGTATAGCGGCGCGCATGCTCGTAGTCCATCTGTCCGACGCTCATAGCCATCTTTTTGCAGGCGCGTATGGCCTGAGGAGAGCCGGAGAGCAGTTCATCGAGCACTTTTTGTAGCGCGTCGTCGAGTTGTTCGAGTGGAACGACGGTATGAACAAGTCCGATGTCGTAAGCGCGCCTGGCGCTGAAGCGCTCTCCTGTGACAAAAAGGGCGCGCGCGTTCGTGATGCCTATTTTGCGTATCACGTAAGGCGCGATTGTGGCAGGCGCGATGCCCAGTTTGACCTCGCTAAAGGCGAAGCGCGCGGATTCGGCGGCAACGGCGATATCGCATACCGCGACAAGCCCGACGCCTCCGCCCATGGCTGTGCCGTTGATGCGCGCCACGACGGGCGTGGGAAACGTATCGATGGCGTTGAATAGATCGGCGAGACGCAGCGCGTCGTTCAGGTTTTGTTCCTCGCTATAGGTTGCATAGTCCTTCATCATCGTGATGTCGCCTCCCGCGCTGAAAGAGGGACCCTCGCCCGTAATCACCACGCCGTGCAGCTTTTCATCGGGGCGCAATGCGCTGAATGCCGTGCTGAGATCTTCAATAACCTGCACGTTAAAGGCGTTATGCACTTGCGGGCGACACAATGTGATGTGCGCAATCCTGTCATTGTGACTGCGCGTAACCGCGATATGCCTGTAGGTTGCCATGAAACCTCCTCAAGTACGCCTATTTTATTACATTCTGAAGACGCCGTAAGGCGTCTGAGGCATGGGGGCGTTCAGCGACGCGGCGAGACCCAGGGCGAGTACGGTGCGGGTATCACAGGGGTCGATAATGCCGTCGTCCCACAGGCGCGCGGTGCTGTAATACGCGCTTCCTTCGTACTCGTATTTGTCGAGGATGGGCTGCTTAAAGGCAGCCTCCTCTTCGGGCGTCATGCTGATGCCGCGCGCCGCCATGTTATCTTTGCGCACCGTCGCCAGGACGTTGGCTGCCTGTTCGCCGCCCATCACGGAGATGCGCGCGTTGGGCCACATCCAGAGCAAGCGGGGAGAATAGGCGCGCCCGGACATGCCGTAGTTGCCCGCGCCAAACGAACCGCCGATCATCACCGTGAAACGCGGCACCGGTACGTTGGAGACGGCCATCACCATTTTCGCGCCATCTTTGGAGATGCCGCCGTTTTCGTATTGTTTGCCAACCATAAAGCCGGTGATGTTCTGTAAGAAAATGAGCGGCGTTTGACGCTGGCCGCAGAGTTCCATGAAGTGAGTGGCCTTGAGCGCGCTTTCCGAGAAGAGAATGCCGTTGTTGGCGATGATGCCCACCGGGTAGCCCATGAGACGTGCGAAGCCGCACACGATGGTCGTGCCGTAGAGGGCCTTGAACTCGTGGAAGCGGCTGCCATCTACCAGGCGCGCGATGACCTCGCGCACGTCATAGCTCTTGCGGTGATCCCTGGAGACGATGCCATACAGGTCTCTGGGGTCGTAAAGGGGCGGCTCCGGCTCGCGGATATCCCAGGGGATGTAGGTGCGCCGGTTGAGGTGCGCCACGATGCTGCGGCAGATGGCAAGGGCGTGCTGGTCGTTCACTGCGTAGTGGTCGGTGACGCCGGAGATGCGGCAGTGAACGTCGGCCCCGCCCAGTTCTTGCGCGCCGACCTCTTCGCCGGTGGCAGCCTTGACAAGCGGCGGCCCACCCAGGAAGACGGTGCCATTGCCCTGCACGATAACCGTCTCGTCGCTCATGGCTGGAATGTAGGCTCCGCCTGCCGTGCAGGAACCCATGACGACGGCGATCTGGGTGATACGCTGGCTCGACATGCGCGCCTGGTTATAGAAAGCGCGTCCGAAGTGGTCGCGGTCGGGAAATACTTCCGCTTGCAAAGGCAGGAAGCCGCCGCCGGAATCTACCAGGTAGATGCAAGGGAGATGGTTTTGCTCAGCGATTTCCTGGGCGCGCAGGTGTTTCTTGACGGTTATCGGGTAGTAAGTGCCGCCTTTCACGGTGGCATCGTTAGCGATAATCACGCACTCCTGCCCTTCAACCATACCAATGCCGGTCACGATGCTGGCAGAGGGAGCGTCGTTCTCGTACATATCCCAGGCTGCCAGGGGACTCAGTTCCAGGAATGGCGTGCCGGGGTCGCAGAGGAGTTCGATGCGCTCGCGCGCGAGTAGCTTATTGCGCTTGCGGTGTTTCGCGATGGCCGCTTCCCCTCCACCTTGCTGTACCTGCTGCGTGCGATCACGCAATTCTGCCAGCAATTCATGGAAGTTACGCGCATTCTCCTGATATTCTGGGCTGTCGCGATCCACGTGTGTTTCGATGATGCTCATGAAAGTGCATTGATCCTCTCAAGCCCGCACATCGTCTCCGAGCCGTGACGTGTATCTTGTCGATGATGCTCATGAAAGTGCATTGATCCTCTCAAGGGCGGTAAAATACAGTGACAAGGGCGGTAAAGCATTGTATAATAGCGAGCGAACGTTACTTAGCGAACGTTCGCTAATCTTTAGTATACAAAGCGACCAGGCTTTTGTCAATCCTTCAGGGAGGACTTCTAACAACTATGCATATGCCATCCGACCAACAGCGAGTTTTGAATGAAACCGAGGAGCGCATACGGGAAGTGGCGCTCCGCTTGTTTGCCCAAAAAGGATTTCCAGCGACCGGAACGCGGGAAATTGCCTCGGAGGTCGGCCTGACTGTGGCGGGGCTTTATTACTACGTGGGAACGAAAGAAGAACTGCTTCTCAATATTGTGTTGGAAACAAGTGGAACATTGCTGCAATCCGCGCTGCTCATTGGAGCAGGTGACGGACTACCGGAACAAAAATTGGCATTGCTGATGCTGTTACACGTGTGGTTCCATGGTGAGCACGCGCTGGAGGCTTCGGTAATCAACACTGAACTGCGTTCGCTGAGCGGCGAAGCGCATGCGCGGGCGCTGAATTTGCGCGATCGCTACGAATCAGTCTGGCGCGAGGTCATCGCGCAGGGCAATGCCGGGGGAATATTTCAGGTACAGGATGTCAAACTGGGGGCGATCGCGCTGATCGAAATGGGACGCGGTCTCTCTCACTGGTACCACCCGCAGGGAGATCTCACGCTTAGAGAGATTTGTTATATGCATGCTGACTGGGCGCTTGGCCTGGTACGGGCGGCGCGCGATGGGAAAGTTGTGCGGGCTACTGACCTGGAGTTGGTTGACCCGCAGGGGCTGTATCTCAACGGCGGTCCGACGGTCGGTTGAGATACAGTGGCTGGTCCAACGAGCGTGGATTCCATCGTGCAATATGTCTAAATCGATGTTGTGCAGAGTGCATAAAATAGCGCGGTTTATTTACTCTATTTTGTATGTAGTAGCATGAGGTCAAAAGCCATATACTTATATATTGCCAGATATTATCAGTGAGATATGAACAGCGAAAAGTGGCGAGATGATGAAATATAAAGGAGCGATGAGAGATAATGAACAAACTAAGTCTATCACTTTTGCCACAGAAGTATGCTGTTTGCCAGTTCCATCCCGACGAACACATTCCTTACTGGGCGTTGTTGGGCGATTTTGTCTCGTTGACACGCACACAGGAAGAGCTATCTATCGTCTGCCAGCAGGATAATGTGCCAGGTGATGTAAAGGTGGAGGGTGGCTGGCGCTGTTTGCAGGTGCATGGGGCTTTCGATTTTTCCGTGGCGGGCGTGCATGTCTCGCTGGCTATTCCACTGGCCGAGGCGGATATCAGCGTACTGGCAATTGCTACTTACGCGACCGATTACTTGCTGATCAAAGAGGAGAATGTAGAGAGAGCCTTGCGAGTGTTGGAGCAAGCCGGACATTACATTGAGCGCACAGGCCGCGAGAAAAGCAACATCTAGGGATCCAACCGTAAAGAAGGCGAAGATCAGGTCGTGTTTGGTGTGAAAGTGATACCAGACATTGCCCTG
>DATLSI010000090.1:0-12260 GCA_035534255.1 Ktedonobacteraceae bacterium
TGCGACCGGGGTCACCGCTTTTTGCCGCATCCGCAGTTATCTTTCGACGATGCAGAAGCAAGGACACCCCATGCTCTCTGCTCTTACTGCTGTCTTCCATGGTCAACCTTTACCGGTCGCTTGGGGACCTGAGTAGTTACGATAAACAACGTACAGGACAAAGAAAATAACATAATTTATATCGTGTTACGATGTAATTATAACAAAAAATACGTTCGTTGTCAAGCTGAAAATGCGCAGGTCGCTTTCGGTCCGCCGTAATGTTGTGGTATACTTACATCACCATATAAATAAAGCCACTCTCCTACGTGAGCGGATACTCCCAAGAATGCATTTGATCGGTAGCTTCAGCTTCTGCAAAGGGCTATTTTTGCATTGATGATTCATTCGGAAAGGACGAAAGTTTGATTCCCTCGAACAAGGCTCAGTCTGACGAGCCTCTTTATCTCGATTCGTGGAAAGGCAACCTGGGTATTTATGTACGTATTATTCGACTACTTCGTCCTCACTGGAAACAATCGCTTGGCGCGATCATCTGCCTGGGGCTTTCTACAGGCTTCGCGCTGCTAGTACCCTGGCTGCTGGCGGTGGTCATCAACGCGGGGCTTCAGCACGGGCAATTCAGCACGTTGCTCTTCGCGACGGGAGCGATTCTCGTTAGCAGTTCATTGCGGGGACTTTTCGCTTATGGACAGGGCTATCTTTCGCAGTTAGTATCCAATCTCGTGGCGTATGATCTGCGCAATACGCTCTATGACCACCTGCAAAACCTGAGCTTCTCGTTTCACGACGAATCAGAGACAGGGCAATTGATGTCCCGTCTCACGGTCGATATCGAGGCGGTGCGTAACTTCATCCCCCTGGGATTGCTGCGCGGTCTGCTGGCGCTGGTGTATTTCGGCGCGATCACGGTGATCCTTTTTCGACTCGACTGGCGACTCGCACTGATCACGATGCTGTGCGTCCCGGTGCTGATACTGCTCTCTGCCCAGGTGAGCCGCCGCCTGCGACCGCTCTGGCTTGACGTGCAGAATGAAACGGGCGCGCTGGGCACAATTATGCAGGAGAATTTGAGCGGTATGCGCGTGGTGAAAGCTTTCGCGCGTGAAAAGTTCTCCATCGCCAGGTACGATGCGCAGAACCGCAAAGTGCGCGAACTCAATATGAGCGCCATGCGACTTTCAGCCTGGAATCAGCCCTTGATGGTTCTGATACTCAATATCATCACTGTCCTGATCGTTTGGGTGGGCGGTATCGCGGTGATCGGGCATCAACTCAGCCTCGGCGTGCTGGTGGCTGTCACGCAGTATATCCTGCTGCTGGCCACGCCAGTACGCAGCTTTGGTTTCATGGTCACATGGTTTTTGCGCGGGCTTTCCGGCGGCATTCGTATCTTCAGCGTGCTGGATACGCCGCCCACTATCGCCGATGTTCCCGGAGCGGTGAAATTGAAGCACGTAAAAGGCCACGTGAGTTACGAACATGTTTCCTTTGCGTATGGCAATGGGAGAGAAGTGCTGCACGATATTAGCATTGATGCGCAGCCGGGCCAGATTATCGCTATACTCGGCGCGACAGGCAGCGGGAAAAGCACCATACTTCACCTCCTGCCACGTTTCTACGAAGTGACCGGTGGGTGTTTGCTGATCGATGGGAAGGATGTGCGCGCGGTGACGCTCACATCGCTACGGCGCAGCGTCGGGCTGGTCTTGCAGGATGTCTTCCTCTTTAACGCGACCCTACGCGATAACATCGCCTATGGCGTCAGCGGCGCGACCGAAGAGCAGATCATGGCGGCGGCGAAGGCCGCGCGCATCCATGACTTCGCCCTGACCTTGCCGGATGGCTATGATACCTGGGTAGGCGAACGCGGCGTGACACTCTCCGGCGGCCAAAAACAACGCGTGGCTATCGCGCGTACCTTGCTGCTCGATCCGCGCATCCTCATTCTCGACGACTCCACATCGAGCGTCGATATGGAGACGGAATATCTCATTCAACAGGCCCTTGATACCGTCATGCAAGGGCGCACAACCTTCGTGGTTGCCTCGCGCCTGCGCACCATCAAGAATGCCGATCTGATCCTGGTGCTAGAAGAGGGCAACATCGTTGAGCGCGGCACACATGAGACGCTGCTGGCACGCGGCGGCGCGTATACGCGACTCTATGATTTGCAACTGCGCGAGCAGGAAGAGTTTGAAGAACGTATGATGGCGACTACGCAAGGCGCGAAAGGGAGGCAGGCATCATGAAAACGAAGCCTCAGACAGATGGCAAAGATGAGACCCAACGCAAGCGCTGGCGCGAAAACAGCCTGGAGAGTTCGGATGAGAATGTCTCGGGTAGTTTTGACTGGCATATCATCAAGAAATTCGGCCCATACATCGCCCGCTATAAAGGTTGGACGATTGCCAGTATAGCGTTGATGCTGCTGTACACCTTGCTCAGCCTGGCAAACCCTTTCCTGATAGGCGTAGCAATTGACCAGTTTATCACTCACGCTGATTTGAGGGGTCTCGCCATCATCAGTATCGTTCTGATCGTAGTCAACATCCTTATGTGGCAGGCGCAATACTGGCAGGTGTGGACGATGTCGTGGGCGGGCCAGCAAATACTCTATCTCCTTAGCACCGATATGTTCACGCACCTGCAGCAACTTTCGCTCGGTTTCTATGACCGCACGCAGATCGGACGCGTCATGTCGAGGCTGCAAACCGATATCGATGTGCTTGAATCTATGCTGAGTTCCGGGTTGCTCTCTATGATTGGTTCGCTGTTTTCGCTGGTAGGCATCGTGATAGCCATGTTGATAATGAATGTTCCGCTGGCGCTGCTCTCCTTCACCGTCCTGCCGATCATGTTCATCATCACCGCTTTCTGGCAAAAGTCCGCCCAGCGTTCCTTCAGGCGCACGCGAGCCGCTATATCGGTAGTCAACGCCACGCTACAGGAGAACATCTCCGGCATGCGCGTCATCCAGAGTCTGGTGCGCGAGGACCGCAACCGCGACGAGTTCGACGAATTGAACGCCTATAACCGCGATACCAATAACGAAGCCAGCCGCATTGCCGCGCTCATCTTGCCACTTGTAGAGGTCGTCGCGGCCATGGCTATCGCCATTACCGTTCTGTATGGAGGTATACTGGTCTCGCGCAATGCTCTCACCGTCGGCGTGCTGGTGGCGTTCACGATTTACATCAATCGTTTCTTCGACCCTATTCGCGATATCAGCCAGCAATACTCGCAACTGCAACGCGCGGGGGTCGCAGCAGAACGCATCTTCCAGATTCTGGAAATGCCCGTCGAGATTGTCGATAAACAGGATGCCGAAGAGTTGCCACAGATCAAGGGTGATGTGGAGTTCCGCGATGTGACTTTCGGCTACAGCCGCGATCTGCCCGTACTACGCAATCTCGACTTGCATATCAAGGCCGGTCAAACGGTGGCTATCGTGGGGCCGACTGGTGCAGGCAAAAGCACGATTGCGGGGCTAGTTGCGCGTTTCTATGATATACAGCAGGGGGCTATCCTGATTGACGGGCACGATGTGCGCGACGTGACTCAGCATTCGCTGCGCGGTCAGATCGGCGTTGTGCTGCAAGAACCCTTCTTGTTCACCGGCACTATCCGCGACAACATCCGTTACGGTCGCCTCGACGCGAGCGATATAGAGACAGAGGATGCTGCCCGCGCTGTCGGCGCGCACGAGTTGATCACACGCCTACCGGATGGCTACGAGACGCCCATTCGCGAACGCGGTCGCAACCTCAGCGTGGGCCAGCGCCAGCTTATCTCATTCGCGCGCGCGCTGCTGGCCGACCCGCGTATCCTCATCCTGGACGAAGCCACGGCCAATATCGACACATTCACCGAACTCATCGTGCAACAGGGATTAAAACGACTGCTAGATGGTCGTACCGCTCTTGTCATCGCGCACCGGCTCTCAACCATCAAGGGGGCGGACAATATCGTTGTGTTGCAGGCTGGTCGCATCACAGAGCAGGGAACGCACAATGAACTGCTAGAACTAAACGGTGTCTATGCCTCACTTTATGCGATGGGCTTTCGTCATACCTCGTTTGATGACATCGATCTGGAGAGCGTGGATGCACCTTCGAGCGCTTCGTGAGCCTTATGAACTTTGCCCAACCGAATTGGGGAATGATGCGCATCGGAAAGCGTGCGTCCCCGCCGTCCTTGTAGGGACAGGGACGCGGGGATGGGCGGACGTGGGGGCCTTGTGCCTGTCCCCGTGAGCTACGCACGACGGGGACGACGGAAACGCTTATGTGAAATGTATTGGGCCTTGTGCCTGTCCCCGTTCCCGCCAACTCAATTCGATTGGCAAAATTCATCAGTGGTAAGTATAGCAGACAAGAGATGAAGAGGGCTTTCGTAGTCGTTCGGTCAGTTAGTGTTCGTTTTTTTAGAGGGGCGCAACGGGATAGGACTTTTTCGCGCGCGTGTCGGTTGAGAGAGGGTTTCCGGCGTTGACTGTGAGAGGTTTTTGCGGGGCTGGATACGCGAAACTTTTTCTTTAATCAGGGAGATCTGTGAATGGACCGCCTGGCGCGATTGCTTTAATTTACGCGCTATATCGGATGGGCGTTCGCTGCTGGCTAAGAACCGGCAGATAGTTTCCTGTTTTTCCGTAAGATCGATGGCTGGATGTTCGAGAGCGGTTTTTGCCATGTCTTCGAGTTCGCCATACTTGCTGCGTCGATATTCATCCAGGTCTTCAGGCGAGAAGAGCCAGCGGTCAACCACGCGCACGCCCGGTATGCGCCCGGCTTCAACCAGGTGCATAAAATGCCAGTAGCTCAGGTCAAGTTGTTTAGCAGCCTCATGAGTGGTCAACATACCATTCAGATGTTGTAAATTATAATGTAATTCATCGCTCCTGAGGGCCATTTCAGATGCCTTTCTACAGAATGCCGTAATAGTTACAGAGAGCCGGGCTAGACATACGTAGCCATTGTGAGTATACCATACAATAGAGGAAATTGGCAAGCCCGCAATAAGCTGAACCATTTAAACCTGTAGGGACAGGGACGCGGGGCTGGGCGGACGGGGGGGCCTTGTGCCTGTCCCCCGTTCCCGTTCGCATCGCACCTCATTCTCCATTCCTCATCAATGCGAACGGGAACAGGCTACGGGTTTATCGTTTGGTCGGGAAAATCTGTGGAACTTTCAAGGCCAGGCCGATATCGCCTGTGACCTTGAGCGCGCCGCTGAAGAAGGCGCTCTGGGGGTCTAGTTTGCCTTCAGCCATTTTCAGCCAGTTTTGATCGCTGAGGTTGAAGGTCACATCTGGCTTCTCAACGCCGCCAGTAATCAATTCGCAGGTGCCATCGGTTATCTTGAGCGCGTAGACGCCAGCTTCATCGCCGGTGATGGTCCACTGGAACGTTTTATTCATCGATCCGGCAGCCGCGGGATTAAAAATAGTCACCATTGTCTCGAAAGTTTCCGCTACGGTCATTTATACAACACTCCTTCTGAACTAATGCAGGTAAGGCCCCTGCTGGCACTGCAATAGTATAGCACAAATCCGCCACCTGGACGGGCGAAAACATATCTTTTTTATCCCTACTATTGCACCTGCTTTGTGTGTAGTCTTATACTATCCGCGTCACTGCTGACCCATGAAGGAGATAGCAACATGAGCGAGACGGTCGAACTATTACGACAACTGGTGGCCATAGATTCCATCAATCCTGACCTTGTGCCAGGGGGCGCAGGTGAAGGCAACATCGCGCGTTTCGTGGCGCAATGGTTTGAGCGAACAGGCTTAGAAGTGATATTGGACGAGGCCGCGCCAGGACGTCCCAACGTGATCGGCATCGCGCGCGGCACAGGCAGGGGTCGTTCACTCCTGCTCAACGCGCACATGGATACCGTCGGAGTCAAGGGCATGCAGCGTCCCCATGACCCCTACATCGAGAATAATCGCCTGTACGGACGTGGTTCATACGATATGAAAGGCGGTCTGGCCGCCATCATGATTGCGGGCGCGGCGGCGAAACAACGCGGATTGCGAGGCGATGTCATCGTCACAGCCGTCATTGACGAAGAATACGCCAGCCTTGGCACCAGTTCTATAGTGAAACAGTGGCGCGCCGATGCCGCCATCGTGACAGAACCAACCGACCTTGAGATTTGTACCGCGCATAAAGGCTATGCCTGGTTTACCATCGAGACAACTGGTGTCGCCGCGCATGGCTCGCGGTCAGATATCGGCGTCGATGCCATCGTGAAGATGGGCAAAGTGCTGCAAGGTGTGGAAGAACTCGACCGCGCACTCCATTCGGCAAATCCACATCCACTGCTCGGCACCGGTTCCATCCATGCCTCCCTCATCGAAGGCGGCCAGGAGATTTCAAGTTACCCCGCGCACTGTTCCCTGAGCGTGGAGAGACGCACCATCCCCGGTGAAATACTATCACAGGTCGAAGCCGAACTTCCCGCCATATGTTCGCGCATAGCCGCCAGCGATCCTACATTTTGGGCAACCACCCGCATAGGATTCGCGCGCGAAACATTTGAAGTCTCATTGCATGAACCCATCGCACAAACAGTAATTCAACAGGCACAGAAGCTACTTGGTCGCGATATAGATGAAGTTGGAGGCACAGGCTGGATGGACTCCGCGCTGCTCGCCGCTGCCGGCATACCAACCGTCATCTTCGGCCCAGGCGGCGAAGGCGCGCACGCCGTAGTAGAATGGTCCGATATTGCCCAGGTGGAGCAATGCGCTGAAATACTCTCTATGGTGGCAGACAAATTCTGCCAATAAAAACGGCCACGTAATATTGTAGGGGCGACCCTCGCGGTCGCCCTGGTCCCTCGCGGCGGTCGTTGTCCCCTCGCGGTCGCCCTGTTCCCTTGGGTCGCCCTGGCCCCCTCGCGGTCGCCCTGTCCCCTCGCATTCGCTGTTGCAGTTGGTCGCTCAGCAATAGATTGACAAGCATGCAATTTTCCGGTACGCTTCCAATAATTCTTCGCCTGGAATACTATGCCTGGAGGACTCTCTATGAATGCCCCGGTCACTTTGCGTCGTGTCCTGAAATTCCGCACCGTTGTATCGACCAGCACGGGATTGGCCTACGCGGCCATCAGCTTTCTTGGTTGCGTGCAACTGGCTTCCCTCGTCGGTGGCGATTCTGGCTGGATCGCGATCGTCATTGCCGGTATACTGGCCGTACTGCCAGCCCTGTGTTTTTCGGAATTGAACTCCCTCTATCCAACAGCCGCGGGTGTGCGGCAATTCATGAAAGAAGCTTTTAACGAGAACTTCTCGCTTATCGTCACCTTTGGCTACATGCTCACCGTCATCACCGTGATCGCCGCCGATAGCTACATCGTGGGCAGCGCCATCACCTATGCCTTTAACTTGCCGAACTGGGCTTCGCTCATCTGGATTCTGGCTCTGCTCGGCCTGGCTATGGGCGCTAACCTGCGCGGCATCAAGTTAGCAGGTCTCTTGCAGGACATCACCACCTATAGCCTGCTGGCATTCGCCATCATCATTTCACTCATCGCGCTGTTTAACAACCACTTCCAACTGCATAATCCCCTCGACGCACTATACCATCCCGACGCGCTGGTGAACGCAGTCGCCGTCGGCGTCTTTGTCTTCTCCGCTTTCGAGTGGGTCACACCGCTTTCTGAAGAGATCGCTAATATTAAGCTCATCCCCCGCGGCATGTTTATCGCCCTGGCGCTGCTCGCTATCTCCTACGCACTCTTCACCCTGGCCGCTAGCGCCCTGCTGAATGTGCATAGCCCGGCCATCTACAATTCTCCCGTTCCTCAGATGCTTTTGAGCCAGGCCGCGTTAGGCCAGGTCGGCATCTGGCTCATGTTGATCGCTACTCTGCTGACCGCCGTTATGACCTTCAACGGCGGCTTCGCCACAGCTTCGCGCTTCCTCTACGCGGCAGCGCGCGAGGATACCTTGCCGCAGATCTTCTCGCGCATCAGCATCGTCTTCGCTGTCCCCTACTTTGCCGTCATCTTCTTGACAGTATCATCCGCCGTCATCGCTGTGATCATCTTTTTGACGGGGCAATTCAACGCGTTGATACTTTTCGGGGCCGTGCTGGAAGCCTTGATCTACACGGTAGCGGGCCTGTGCGTGCTGCGCCTGCGCCGCAAAAAACCCGCTGCCGAACGCATTTTCCGCATCAAGGGCGGCTGGACGCTTCCCGTCCTGACCATTGTCATCTTTGGCGCGCTGGCAATCCTGGCCTCGCTCGGCATTGGCTCAAACATCATGCCCGGCCTGCCCCTCATCATCTCCATCGGGGTATTTCTGCTTTCCGCGCTGTACGTCTTTCTGGTGGTGCCACGTATCCGTGCCGCGGCCCAGGCACGCCGCGCAGCCACCGGGCGCAGGCGTCCAACCCGCGAAGCGACGGGCACTGAGACAGGGCAGGGTTAAAATTCTATGCGTTTACCTCGATAACTCGTCCACCTGCCGCTTTGAGCAAGCGGTCGCGAATCGCCAGCCCCAGGCCGCGATCAGCGAAATTGCGACAGAGAATTACTTGCACATGCGCGTCTTCTAAGGCGCGCAGACCGTTGAACAGGGCCGAGGCGATTTGCGCGGGAGCGGCGGCGTTGCCAAGCGAATAGACCGTCGCGCCGCTCTGCTCGAAAGCCTGCAGGTCCTCGTCAGCCACCAGCACACCGACACGTTCGCCACGTGCCTGTCGCTGCCGCAATTCCGCCAGTATTGCTGCGCGCATGCTTTCCACGGAGCCATCGTAGAGCAAGAGCGGCACGGCAGGCGCGTAATGCGTCAACATCTGACCGGGTGATTGGTGCGCTCGCTGCGTAGCCTGCTCGTTCTCTTTAAGAAGAGCATCTTCGATAATTTTTCTCTGGCGCGGCGGCTGCACATCAGGCACAACGGCGCGCAATGCCTCCAGGCTGACGCCCCCAGGTCGCAGGATAACCGGCTTCTGCGCGCAAAGATCGAGCACAGTTGACTCTACGCCTACCTCGCATGGGCCGCTATCCAGAATCAGTGGTACGCGACCGGCAAGGTCAGCCAGCACGTGTTGCGCGGTGGTCGGGCTGACATGCATAAAGCGATTCGCGCTCGGCGCAGCAATGGGCGAACCCAGGGCGCGAATCAGCGCGAGTGCGACAGGATGGCGCGGCATGCGCACAGCGACGGTTTCCAGGCCAGCCGTCACGAGATAGGGAACACGCGGGCCACGTGGGAGAATCAGGGTAAGCGGCCCCGGCCAGAACGCGCTCGCCAGCCGCCTGGCCTGTTCTGGTATAGCAATCGCCAACAACTCAAGAGACTCCTCGTCGGCGATGTGAACAATCAAAGGATCGATGTGCGGTCGTTCTTTAGCAATAAAGATGCGTTCCAGCGCCGCGGGTTGAAACGCGTCCGCGCCCAGCCCATACACCGTTTCGGTAGGGAACACCACCACTTCACCGGCTCTCAACAAGCGCGCGGCATACTCAATACTCTCCGCCTCTGGTCGTACCGCGTCAACCGTTATAACTTCCGTTCGTGTATAATCTTGTTGTAACATAAATTAGTACTACTTCCATATGCTTGAAATGTACCAGTATTCAATGCAAAAACGTTACTACGTGTAGAGCGTCAAGTTAACGGACCGCGAAATGGGAGCGATTGATGCTTCCCACGCTTCCCCCAGGGCGGGGAGAGGAGAGGGGAATTCCAACCCTCCTTCACTTGACGCTTATTGGGCGTGGGCTTGCCCCCGCCCTGGCCGACTTAACTAACGACTAGAGTGGAATAAATGCGCAATTCCGATCACGACTATGCTCGTTCGCTAAAAATACGCCGTATCAGCGGCATCACAGGCATCATACTGGCCCTGCTCATCATCCTGGGCGTTGGCGTGTACAGCGCGCGCGCTGGCATCCTACCCGGCGTTGCCAAACCATCCGGGCCGGGAATCACCATCTCTGGCAGCCTGCAAGTAACAAGTACCTGTAAAACGCCACAACACCAGGCAGGGAACAGCATGCTCTCCATCCATTCAGCCGGGCTGGCACGTACCTTCCTGCTACACCTGGCCCCCTCGTATGGCTTTCAGCCACAGCCGCTGGTGATCAACTACCACGGCTATGCTAACACAGCGCAGAATACAGCACAACATACCAATATGGGCGCCGAGGCAGACAAAGAGGGCTTCATCCTGGTTTTCCCCCAGGCCGTTGACAATCCACCCTCCTGGGACGCCGGCATCGGAGGCTACGGGCCAACCGGGGACGCCGATGATGTGCAATTCACCCGCGACCTGCTTAGCTATCTTGAAAAGAACTACTGCATCGATACACACCGCGTATACGCGACTGGCTACTCTGAAGGCGGCGGCATGGCATACCGTGTAGCCTGCACGCTGAGCAACCAGATCACTGCCTTTGCTACCGTCGAAGGTGCATTTTATCATGTGCCTGGCGGGTGTAATCCTACGCGTCCAATCCCATTTCTGGAAATTCACGGACAGGCCGACACATTTGCCCCCTACAACGGGAATCCTAACTTAGACATGACTTCCGTCCAGACGATACTAAACCTCTGGCTATCCATCAATCATTGCCAGAGCGCCAGCAAGGTCATCTTCCAGAAAGCCGACGTGACAGGCACTGAATGGCCAGATTGCGCAGCCGGAACTGTGGTCGAGCATTATCGCATCAGTGATGGCGGGCATACATGGCCCGGCTCAAGTCCCATACCCTCGCTGGGCTACACTACACACACGATTGATGCCAACGTGGTGATCTGGAATTTCCTTAGCCAGTTCTCAAGCTAGCTCTGCTTGCGCTGTTCCCGGTAGACGAGGTAATCATCCAGCATGTTCGTATAATGATCACCCAGCAATGCTCGCGTTTCAAACTCATCCAACCAGCATGGGCGGCCTTCGACTCCACCACTACGCAGCGTTCCACCCACTACCTCGCCCGCGAAAGCAATAGTCAATGTACTCATGCGATTAAAACGAGTGCTTTTATCCACATAGGTTCCGGTTGTATTTAGCAGTCGTACTTCCAGGCCAGTCTCTTCGCGAAACTCGCGCTGCGCAGTTTCAGCCGGGTATTCGCGCCAGCGCATAAACCCACCGGGGAAGACAAACCCGTTCCATATCCGGCTCCTGGGCCGCTTCAGGAGCAGAAAACGACCCTGGTCCTCCACAATCACGCAGGCACAGCCCAATGGTGGCAAATTACCCACCAGCAACATATTGAGCGAGTTAAAGCAAAGCGGGACAAACCCTAAGAAGATGCGATAGAGAAATTGTTTCAGCACAGTGAGAAATCCACCCATCTATTGTTATCTAATCCTGGGCATATTATACTGCATATTATGAAAACCACACCAAAACCACGAGTTAAAATTTGCTGTATTAACAGCATCGATGAAGCGCGGCTAGCCATTCGTTATGGAGCATCAGCGCTTGGCCTCGTCTCGGCCATGCCCAGCGGCCCCGGCGTTATCGAGGAAGATGACATCGCACAGATCGCGGCTACCATCCCACCCGGCGTCTCCTCTGTATTACTGACCAGCCAGCAAGACGCCGGCGCCATTATCGAACAACAACGACACTGCCGCGTTAACACTCTGCAGATCGTCGATCACTTTCCCATCGATGGCTATATGAAATTGCGCGATGCTCTGCCCGGAGTAGCACTCGTACAGGTCATTCACGTAATGGGAGAAACCTCTATCGATGACGCTCTCGCTGTTGCTCCCTATGTTAACGCAATTTTGTTGGATTCAGGCAACCAATCTCTGGTGGTGAAAGAGTTGGGTGGCACCGGGCGCATCCATGACTGGGCGATCAGCAGGCGCATTCGAGAAGTTGTGCCTGTGCCTGTCTTCCTGGCAGGCGGCTTGCATGCCGGGAATGTGGCAGAGGCAATTGCAACAGTGCAGCCATTCGCGCTGGATGTATGCAGCGGCGTGCGCACAGGTGGTAAGTTGGACGAGAAAAAGCTGGCGAGTTTCTTCGCTGAAGTTGCCAGCACTGCCAGAACTCCGGAAAGCCGTGTAGAAAGAGCTTGAAAAGCAAGCACTTTCGTCCATTGACGCCGGGATATGTTTTGTTGCGTAATAGGGTTAGCCGATTACCCGTATTTTTCCAACAGAAAGAGCAAATAGACATGGCTATGAAAATTGGGGTTCTTGTCCCCCAGGGCTGGCGCATGGACCTGGTCGGCATTGCCGACCCCATCGAAGCCTATGAGACAATGACGCGCGTCGCGCA
>DATLSI010000091.1:0-36991 GCA_035534255.1 Ktedonobacteraceae bacterium
GCATAAACGACTCTTTGAGGGGGTCAAAACCCGCTGGCGGTACGGGCAGCCACGTGGGAATAACGACCGTCGCGCTCACCAGTTGCATTTTGGCGGCATCGTACCTGCGCGGACCGGGTCACGGGCTGTTCGGGTTGTACAGGTCGGTGACGCTGGCGCTATCGCGCACCAGGAAGTTGCCATCGAGTGCGATACCTGTGAGCACGATGATATGGTTGCCGGTTGGATGTCAGGGATAAGGGCTATTATCGCCCAACGCAAGATCGTGGAAGCTGCTTTCCGCACCAGCCACAATAACGGGATAGCCAGGCCGCAGCCAGGCGCGCAGTATATCGATATGGGTGGCGCTCTCCGTGTGGGTGAGGAGTTGTTCCATTATGGGAAATGGAGCAATCGCGAGGAGTAAGAGGGGACGGTCAGGGGTCAGGCAGGCTTTATATTGGGTATAATAAAGCTTGCTTGCTATACAAGATACTATATCCTGAAAATGCGTGTTTGTCCAGTACTTGTGCAGCCGATCTTAACAGAAACGTGTATAATAACACGGCATAAGGGTCAAATTTTTTGTAGAGGAAAGTAAGATGCAAGAAGAACCCTCTCAGTCAATGCAGGTTGAGCTATATGCGGCTTCATTGCGCTCTGATTATACCGACGTGGGGGTGTTTTTGGAGGCGCTGGCGGTGAAGTTTGAAGGCGCATTGCCTGCCCACACGCGGGTGACGCGTCACGCGGGCCTTTTTTCACGCGAACATCCCGTGAAGGAGATTGCGGTAATGCTGGGCGATTTTCAATATCGTATGAGCAGGGAGCGGCAAGGGCCATTACTGGCACAGCGCGCACACGTGGTACGCGGTATTGTGCTGAGCACAGAGCAAATTTCTGTAGACCTGTGGATAGAAGAGATCGCCGAGGCGCTGGCACAATTCGCCGCGCATAACCAGCAGGCTCACGCCGCGCTTACGCGGTTTCTGCTTCGTTAGGCTGATACGATAGGTTTGGAAGGAGTCTCTGTAAGACTTCATTATTACAGTATTCAAAGGAGAAACTTAAATGGCAGGACAACCACCACAAGGAATGCCTCCGCAGCAACAGGGCAGTGATCTGCCGCAACACGCGCGCGAGCGTCTTACCATCATGCGCGGCGACGCGACGCACCGGGGATTATTTACGAGCGATCTGTCGGTGAATGAATTTCTACTGGCTCGCGAGTCAGGCTTTGATCCGCTGGGCCTGGTGATGGGGAGTTCGATTTACCACATTGGTTTCAAGATGGCGAACTATAACCAGAATCAGGAAATGACGGTGCTATCGCAGGCCATGTACCACGCGCGCAATCTGGCCATGACACGCATGCAGGAAGAGGCCAATATTCTGGGTGCGGATGGCATCATCGGTGTGAGGCTGGAGGTTACGCGCTACGAGTGGGGCGAGGCGCTGGCCGAATTTATGGCTGTAGGCACGGCAATTCGCTCGCGCGGCGGTCAAAATTTTCGCAATGTACGTGGCTTGCCTTTCACTTCCGATCTCTCAGGCCAGGATTTTTGGACGCTGCTGCGTGCCGGTTATCGCCCCGCCGGTTTGGTGATGGGGAACTGTGTCTATCATGTTGCTCATCAGAGTCTAGGCCAGTATATGAGGCAGGTTGGACAGAATGTTGAGATGCCCAACTACACGCAGGCTTTGTACGATGCGCGCGAACTGGCGATGGAGCGCATGCAGGCCGAGGCGATGGGTGTCGCCGCGCAGGGTGTTGTTGGGATGCGCGTGCAGGAACGCAGTCACGGCTGGGGTTCGCATATCATCGAGTTCTACGCTGTCGGCACTGCTGTCATTCCGATCTCTGACGAGCATACAGTGCAGGCACCTACACTCACGCTTTCGCTGAACGATCAGGGGTAACTGGTGTGCATGAGGACGCATTATATCGCGTCCCCATGCCTATCAATTACGTTAAACAATCTTCGAAAATCGGAGATATCTCCTTTTCTGAAAACTGGATATTTTAGCCTGTAATCATGCCGCGTCCAATCGCCTGTGCTACCGCGCTTACCTGCGGCATCAAGCTTTGAAATTGGGGTATGGTCAGCGATTGCGCGCCATCCTTCAAGGCTTCGTCGGGATTGGGGTGTACCTCTATCAATAGCGCGTCGGTGCCCGCGGCTACCGAGGCCAGTGACATAGCGGAGACGAGGTCGCGACGCCCGGTACCCTGGCTGGGATCAGAGATGATAGGCAGGTGAGAGAGTTTTTTCACCAGCGGGATGGCGCTGATATCCATGGTGTTGCGCGTCATTTTCTCGAAAGTGCGAATACCACGCTCGCACAGGATGACGTTGGGATTGCCCTGCGAGAGAATGTATTCCGCCGCCAGTAGCCACTCTTCGATGGTGGAGGACATGCCGCGTTTGAGCACGACAGGCTTATCTGTGCGTCCGACCTCGTCGAGCAAGAAGTAATTTTGCATGTTGCGCGTGCCGATCTGCAAAATGTCGGCGTACTCACATACCATGTTTACATCCGTGGGTGTCATGACCTCCGTTATGATGGCCATGCCGAAGGCATCGCGCGCTTTCGCCAGCAATTTCAAACCCTCTTCGCCCATGCCACGAAAACCGTAGGGAGAGGTTGAGGGTTTGAAGGCTCCGCCGCGCAGAATGACCGCGCCCTCTTTGCGCACCGCTTCGGCGGTCGTCATTAATTGTTTTTCGCTCTCGACGGTGCATGGGCCGGCCATCATCACGACTTCGCTGCCGCCGATGCGCACGACGCCACCCGAGATACAGGACGCTGGCACCTCCACGATGGTATTGGTGGGATGAAATTCGCGGCTGGCGAGTTTGAAGGGTTTGCTGACTATCAACACTTGCTCGACGCCTGGTAGACCCTCCAGCGCCTCACTGATGGATGGGTTGATGCCCCCGGCGGTAGCGCGTGTTCCCGACGGGCCGACCGCGCCAAGTACGCCGATGACGGTGCGTTCGACGCCCTGCGAGAGATGACCGCTCAGACCGTGATCCTTGAGGAAGGTCATGACATGTTCGATAGTTTCGTCATTGCTATGCGCTTGCATAACGACAATCATGAAATCGCTCCTTTGTGCTTAACGATGTGTCTAACGAATGGCTAATGAATGGCTGACTGGCACTGGCTGCTGGCTTTCCTTGCCAGTTCTCCATCGTATCGTGACACCCTTGTCATGATTGCCTGTCGCTTGTTAAGGTGACTATAGTTTATTGCATGCTGAATGTTGGGCGCAAGTTGACCGCGCCGCGGATGTATACATGCCTGATTTCGGACGCGCTGCGCGTGGTGTTGACGTGTAACAGGACGCGGATACACTTTCCCAGGCTGCCTGGTACCGGAATCTCGCGCATACACATTAAAGCTACCTCCGTCCAGCCCAACATACGCGCTGCAACCGCTGGAAATTCCGCATCCAGGTCGCCGGTCATGGTGAAGATAGCGCTGGTGATATCTTCGGCGCGCAGATTGTTTTTTTGAATGAGCAACTGTAATAGTTCCGTTGTAGCCGCGAGTATCTCTTCGCGCTCGTTGCGCTCGATGGTCGTGGCTCCGCGGATGCCTCTACAATACATGCCTGACCCCTTTCAACGCGAGACCTGTTAGCAAGGTCGAGTTTACAGATATCTCTATTGTAAGGGATGTTGGCAAGCATCCGGCTTCACATACTCTTTATAGCGCGCCGGTCGTTCCTCCACGCAAGCTTTTGATATAGCGTTTGATGGCCTCAACCTGTTGTTCAGGCGGGTTTTGTTCGATCAGCCTGACCAACGCGCTGCCGACTACTGCGCCATCGGCATAGCGGGTTACTTCGGCGATATGCGCGGGGGTAGATAAGCCGAAGCCGACGGCCAGGGGAATGCCATATTCTTTCGTATAGTCATAGACTCGCTGGATGAAGGCGTGCAGGTCGGGGGGCAGTTCAGCGCGCGCGCCTGTCACACCGCTAAGCGAGACGCAATAGATAAAGCTGCCCTGATTTCCATGAGTGGCGGCTGCCACGCGGACGATGTACGCGATACGCTCATCGGGCGTCGTGGGTGGGACAAGATAGATGAGGGCCAGGCCGTTGTCCTGCGCAGCCTGTTGGAGCGGCGCGGCTTCTTCGGGCGGCAGGTCGGGAATAATCAGGCCACTTACGCCATTGGCGGCGGCTGACTGGCAAAATTGCTCGATGCCAAATGCCAGGACGGGATTATAGTAGCCCATCAGGATGAGTGGGGTATGACTGTGCATGGAAACCTGCCGCGCGATTTCCAGGCATCCGTGGATGCTCATGCCTTGTTCTAAGGCGATGTGTCCGGCATGCTGGATGGTCGCTCCATCGGCGAGGGGGTCGCTAAAGGGCATGCCCAGTTCGATGATATCCGCTCCCGCTTCTATGGCCGCGAGAACCAGCTCGATGCTCTGTGGTGCCGAGGGAAAGCCACACATGAAATAGGGCATGAGCGCGCCGCGCCCTTCTCGTTTCGCCTGCTCGAACGCGTGGCTAATTTTCAGGGCCGGGATAGTATTGTGTGTTGCCGGTGACATAGTGTTCTCCTGTCTATACATGGTTCTCCATCATTTCCGTTTGCACGCTGAATGTTGGTTGCTTTGCATTTAGAATATCCGATGTGAATGTACCACCTGCATACTCTTTGAGCAGCGCAAGTAGGTCTTGCAGGGCTGCTTCGATATCGTGCTGCGCGCTGGCGTGGTGGGCTTCGATAGTGATGATGGCGGTGGTGGTTTCGGGCTGCGCGGCGCTCTGTTCGCTCTGTCGCCAGCACCAGCGGCGCGCCATGACCAGGCCGGTGGCGTCGCTGAAAACGACTTCGCCTACTTCAGGGTGAGCTATTTCGTTTTCTCCGAGGGTAGTATAGCGTTCGCTGCCGGTGGCAAAATGCACGGTCAATGTACCATTGATGGCGCGGGTGTCGAAGACGGCTGCTGGTAGGGCGTAGCGAATGCTGACCAGGTTGCATAGATCGACCAGGGTGTTGATAGATGGGATGTCGCCTTTTTTTGTCAGGCGGCGCAGCAGGCTTTCGGCGGCTGAGCGATACTGGGTTGGCTCTACACCAAATTCGCGCAACGCGCCGCGCCATGCTGATAGTGATGGGACCTGGCTGAGGGGTGTATTGCCGATACGCTGAATGGTTGCCTGCTGCTCGTCTTGAAAAGCAGCTTGCAGTGCTGGCGGTGTCGGGCCATTGGTCATACCCCGCGCATAGATCACCCCGCCGACGATGGACGGGTAGCGCCTGATGATCTCAGGATCGTACTGGAAAACAATCATTGTCTGCTCCTATGATGGTGCTATAGGGCGGGCGCGACCAGGGCGGGGACAAGCCCGGCCCGTACCCTACCAGGGCGGGGACAAGCCCGGCCCGTACCCTGTACGGTTTTGTGCCGACTTGATATCGTGTAGGGGCCGGGCTGGTTCTCCCCAGTAGCCCACAGACTCCTACAGGGTGACATGCAGGGCGTCGGCGACGGTGAGCATGTCTTTATCACCGCGTCCCGACAGGTTCAGGATAATCAGTGAACCTGGCGCGAGTTTGCCCTGTTCGCCCATTTCAAGCAAGTAGCCCAGGGCATGGGCCGGTTCAAGAGCGGGTATGATGCCCTCGCTCAGGCATAGTGCCTGTAATCCACGCAGCGCGCAGGCGTCGCTGGCTGAGACGTAGGTAGCGCGCCCGCTCTCTTTCAGGTAGCTGTGTTCTGGCCCGACGCCTGGATAATCTAAACCTGCTGAGATGCTGTGCGTGTTTAAGACCTGTCCGTCGGCATTTTGCAGCAGGTAGCTGAATGCTCCGTGCAGGACACCAGGTTTGCCGGCCACGAGTGTTGCCGCGTGTTGTCCCTCTTCCAGGCTCGCGCCGCCGGCTTCGACTCCGATGAGTTGCACACCGGGCGCGTCGGCGAAAGGATAAAAGATGCCGATGGCGTTGCTGCCGCCGCCCACGCAGGCAATGACCAGGTCGGGCAAACGTCCGGCTTGCTCTACAATCTGCGCGCGCGCTTCAACGCCGATGACGGATTGAAAATCGCGCACCATACGCGGGTAGGGATGCGGACCGACAACCGAGCCGATCAGGTAGAAGGTGGTTTCGACATTCGTGACCCAGTCGCGAATAGCCTCGTTGATGGCGTCTTTGAGTGTACGACTGCCGCTTGTGACTGAGCGCACTTCCGCGCCCAATAGTTTCATACGGAAAACATTGAGCGATTGACGTTGAATGTCCTCTTCGCCCATGTAGACGATGCACTCAAGTCCAAGCATAGCACATACCGTTGCTGTGGCTACACCGTGCTGTCCCGCGCCCGTTTCGGCGATGATGCGCTGCTTGCCCATACGTTTCGCCAGCAAGCCCTGGCCCAGCGCGTTGTTGATCTTGTGCGCGCCGGTGTGCGCCAGGTCTTCGCGTTTGAGGTAGACTTTAACGTCGGGTGCTACTAACTGAGAAAAACGCGGCGCGTAATGCAGCGTAGTTGGCCGCCCGACGAAACTACGCAGTTGCCTCCGTAATTCGGCCTGAAATTCCGCGTCGTTGCTTGCTTGATGATAGGCTGTCTCCAGTTCGGCAAGCGGCTCCATCAGGCTTTCGGGCACGAACTTGCCGCCGAAAGCTCCGAAGCGCCCGCGCTCGTCGGGGTAGAGGCTGTGCTGGTAGGCTGGTGTTTCAATTGGTGTTTGCATAGTGGTACTCTCTTTTCAGTTGAAAAATGATGTATTACGTGCTTGCTGAATAAGTTCTCGTATCTTCTCCTTGTCCTTCACGCGGTTGGTCTCTACGCCGCTGCTGACATCGACTCCCCAGGGATGAACCTGGAGAATTGCTTCGCTGACATTGTCGGGTGTCAGGCCACCCGCTAGCAGGACGGGCATTTGCTGTGCGATTGACCGGGCTAACGCCCAATCGTGGGTTTGGCCGGTGCCGCCCCAATGTTCTGTAGGTGTGTCGAGCAGAACGTGCCAACTTGCTTGCTGATAGGCTTTTACACGGCTGCTATCATCAGGACCGTTCAGGCGAATTGCTTTGATGACGGGATGATTGATGGAATGGCAAAACTCTGGCGTTTCGTCTCCGTGTAACTGGATGAATTGCAAACCAACCTGCTCCGCGATATCGTTGATAAAATCTGCTTCGCAATTGACGAAGACGCCGGTGAAATCGGCTGTAGCGTGTTCGCGCTGCGTGGCCTCAACCAGGTCGCGCGCCTCTCGCGGCGAGACGTAGCGATGGCTGGGTTCGTAGAAGATCAGTCCAAGCATATCCGCGCCTGCATCGATGGCGAACTTCGAGTGTTCGACAGAGCGCAATCCGCAGATTTTTAGCTGCGTGCTTTCGTTCGCCCCTTGCAAGAGCGAGTGTATTTGCGCTGGGATATCAGGCGAGACTACCAGCGACTCGCCTACCAGCATGGCCTGTACGTCATAGCGCGCCAGTCTCCTGGCATCTGCTGCGCTGTGAATGCCGCTTTCGGCCACGACAACGCGGTCGGGTGGGATCAATGGGCGTAACTCTCTGATCAGGTTTGGATTCATGTTGAAAGTGACAAGGTCGCGGCTGTTGATGCCGATGATGTGCGCGCCTGCCGTGACTGCGCGCTGTGCTTCCTGCGCGCTATGTACTTCTACCAGGCAGTGCATGTTCAGGCTGCGCGCTATATCTAGCAAATGGCGCAATTGCCTGTCATCAAGGATGGCGCATATCAAGAGGACAGCATCGGCGCCCCAGACACGAGCTTCGTAGACCTGGTACTCATCGAAGATGAAATCCTTGCGCAACACTGGCACCCGCACGGTACTTTTAATGGCGGTGAGATAGTCGGGCGAGCCAAGAAAAAAGTGCGGTTCGGTCAACACCGAGATGGCGGCGGCTCCATGCGATGCATAGGTGCGCGCTGTTTCTACAGGATCAAGGTGGGGCGCGAGAAGTCCCTTCGAGGGTGAGGCGCGTTTGACCTCGGCAATCAGCTTGATGGCCGGATCGGCGCGTAGGGCGGTATACAGGTCTCGCGGCGCGGGTTGTGCTGCCGCGCGGCGTTGGACTTCCTCAAGAGGTATTTCACGCTTGCGCTCGTCGAGGTCGATTTTCGTTTGTGCGACTATTTTTTGCAGAAACATATTTCACCTTGCCAGCGCGTGTGAGCAAGCGACGACATCTTCCAATTTGCGCCGCGCCTTGCCCTCTTGCAGCGTGGCGCGTGCCAGTTTGACGCCCTCGCTCAAGGATGCAACCTGCTCGTTCGCCAGTAGCGCCGCGCCAGTATTGAGGCAGAGCATATCACTGGCCGCGCCGTTGACCTGACCACTCAGTAAATCTTTGAGCAGCGCGGCATTGAAGGCGGGATCGCCGCCCTGGATAGCCGAGCGATCGCTGATACGTGTAAGTCCCACTTCTTCGGGAGTGATGGTATATTCGCGCAATGCCTGGCCGCTGCGCACCTCGCAAATTCTGGTGGGCGCGCTCAACGAGCATTCGTCGATGCCATCTTCGCCGTGAATAATGAGCGCGTGTTTGCAGCCGAGATGCAGCAGGACTTCGCCCATCTTGCGCAGCAGCGATCCGTCAGCCACGCCAAGCGCCTGGTATTGGGTATGCGCGGGATTGGTGAGCGGGCCGAGGATGTTGAAGACGGTGCGAATGCCGATTTCGCGGCGCGTCGGGCCGACGTGTTTCATGGCCGGGTGATAGGCGGGCGCGAACATAAAGCCGAAGCCGACTTCTTGCACGCAGCGCGCAACCTGTTCGGGGCCGAGATCGATGCGCGCCCCCAACGCTTCAAGCACATCGGCGCTGCCGCAGCGACTGGTTGCTGAACGGTTGCCGTGTTTGGCAACGGATGCACCCGCAGCGGCGGCGAGGATACCCGCTCCCGTCGAGACATTGAACGTGCCTGAACCATCGCCGCCCGTGCCACAGGTGTCCATAGCCTGCGCCGCTGTAGTTTCATTGAGATGTACCTGCACAGCCTTTTCGCGCATCACACGCGCCAGCCCGGCTATCTCCTCTACGGTTTCGCCGCCCGGACGCAGACGCAGCGCCGTTAAAAACGCTCCCATCTGTGCCTGCGTTGCCTCGCCCGTCATAATCTCTTCCATCACCGCCTCCGCCTCGCTCTCGGTGAGCGCGGCACCGGCTGCGACGTGCGCGATTGCCTCTCGAATCATGGGTTGCTCCTCTCGAATGTAGGGACGCGATAAATCGCGTCCCCAAGGGGCGTCGTTTCGGCGTGTGTGGACGCGATAAATCGCGTCCCTACATGTACGGCCAGGAAATTGCGTAAAAGGTCTTTGCCTACGGGTGTCATGATGGACTCCGGGTGGAATTGCACGCCTTGCACCGGGTAGGCGCGGTGGCGCAGCCCCATAATGAGTCCATCTGCCGTCTCTGCTGTGATCTCCAGTTCATTCGGGAGAGTAGCGCGCTCGACGATGAGGCTGTGATAGCGGTTGGCTTCAAAAGGTGCGGGAAGGTCGTGGAATACGCTCTGCCCGTGATGATACATGAGCGATGTTTTGCCGTGCATTGGTTCAGGCGCTCGCACGACGTGACCGCCGTAGACCTGTCCAATGGCTTGATGTCCCAGACATACTCCCAGCGTGGGTATGCGCTGCCCGAAGGCTTCGATGATCTGGCAGGACATGCCCGCCTCGTCGGGTGTGCATGGGCCGGGCGAGATGACGATGTGGTCAGGCTTCATGGTCTCAATCTCTGGTAGTGAAATCATGTCGTTGCGCCGCACCTGCACCTCCGCGCCCAGTTCTGAGAGATACTGGTAGAGGTTGTAGGTGAAGCTGTCATAATTATCGATCAATAAGAGCATGTTTTCTATCCTTATCGGGCCATTGGGCCAGGACACCGAGCCAGGGCGACCGCGAGGGTCGCCCGTACAATATACGGATTATGGATGCGCATTCACGGTATGGTAGGGGCGGCCATCGCGGTCGCCCTGGGCGGCGATGATTTCGGCGTCGTCGAGGGCGCGCAGTAAGGCTCTGGCTTTGTTCAGGCTTTCCTGGTATTCTTCGGCGGGTTCGGAGTCGGCGACGATGCCGCCTCCTGCCTGGATGTAGGCGATGCCGTCGCGCATGACCATTGTGCGCAGGGCAATGGCGGTGTCCAGGTTGCCGGAATGGCTGAAGTAGCCGATGGCGCCGGCGTAGACTCCGCGCTGCGTTCCTTCCAGTTCGCTGATGATCTGCATGGCGCGTATTTTGGGCGCGCCTGAGACGGTGCCAGCGGGGAAGCCTGAACGCAGAGCGTCATACGGTGTGACATCTGAGCGAAGCTGGCCGGTGACGTTAGAGACCAGGTGCATGACGTGTGAGTAGCGTTCGACCTCCATAAATTGCGTCACCTGCACGCTACCGGGCGCGCTCACTCGCCCGACATCGTTGCGTCCCAGGTCTACCAGCATGACATGCTCAGCGCGCTCTTTGGGGTCGCTTTGCAGTTCTTCGGCCAGCTGCTGGTCGCTCTGCGGGTCATTGCCGCGTTTGCGCGTGCCGGCGATGGGATGGATGGTCACTTCACTCTCCTCGACGCGCACCAGCAATTCGGGTGATGCGCCGATGATGTGCATATCATCCAGGTCGAGAAAGAACATGTAGGGCGAGGGATTGATGGCGCGTAATGCCCGGTACACGGTGAATGGAGCGGCGTTGACGTGGCGGCTCAAACGCTGTGAAAGCACCACCTGGAAGATATCGCCGGCGCGAATATACTCCTGCGCCTGCTCAACCATGGCTTCAAATTCCGCCTGCGTGCGATTAGAGCGCACTCGAAGCGCATCATCGTCGCGCACAACTTCAGGTTCTTGTGGCAAGAGCGGTGCCTGTCGCAAACGCAGTTGAACATCTTCGATAATTGAAAGCGCGCGTTTATATTCCACTTCGATGTCTGTAGCGTCGAGATGGAGATGGGTAACGACGCGCACGCGATGCTTGAGATGGTCAAACACCAGCACGGTTTCGGTAAAGCAGAAAATTGCCTGGGCCAGTCCCAACTCATCGTGTTCGGGAACGGGCAAACGCTCGAAACGCGCCGCCACTTCGTAGGCCAGATAGCCAACCGCGCCGCCGTGAAAAACTGGAAGTTTATCGTGCGCTGTCCCGGCTGGCGTGATCAGGCGATATTGTCCTAGCTCGGCCTGGATGAAATCGAGCGGATCGTGGCAATCGATTTGTTCCAACGAAAAAGAAGAATTGATGCTATCCTTTGCCAGGCCTGCCGCCCGCGCGCGCCGAAGCGTGGCCGTTTCGCCCCGGTGTGTCATGACAAGGTAGGGGTCTATGCCGATGAACGAGTAACGCGCGATGCGCTCGCCGCCCGCGACGCTTTCCAGTAAGAAGCTGTATGGGCCGCGGGCGGTTTTGCAGTAGGCCGAGACGGGCGTTTCCATGTCTGCCAGAATATCGACACAGATGGGCAGCAATGGCCTGCGTGAATCACCCCTGTTAGCGGTACGGTCCGCCGCGCGCGCTTGCCGGATTTCGTCGAGCGTTGGATAGTTCATAGTTACACCTGCCTGTCAATTTGCGATTCTATAAACAAAGAGATCACCCAGAATGAATGGACGATTGTGTTAGCCCAGACCTACGACATCCTTCATCCTCTGGAGCGTAGCGGCTGCCGTGGGACGCACGGCATCCGCGCCCTGCTTGAGCATGTTCTCCAGCATGGGTAGATCGTTCATCAGTTCGTGGTAGCGCTGCTGGATGGGTAACAGCGTCGCGACCAGTTGTTCGGTGAGCGCGGCCTTGAAATCACCGTAGCCTTTGCCCGCGAAATCTGCTTCGATCTGCTGCTCTGATTGCCCGGTTAACAACTGGTAGATCGAGAGCAGATTGTAAATGCCTGGACGCTGCGGGTCGAATTTTACCAGGCGTTCTGAGTCCGTGGTGGCGCGCCCGATCTTCTGCTTGATGGATTTAGGGTCATCCAGCAGGTTGATGCGCGAGATCGGATTCGGGTCGCTCTTGCTCATCTTCTTCGTCGGGTCATCCAGCGCCATGATGCGCGCGCCCACCTCGCGAATCTGGCCCTCCGGGATGGTGAAGACCTCCTGCCCGTAGAGCGAGTTGAAACGCTGTGCCAGGTCGCGTGTGAACTCGATGTGCTGCCGCTGGTCGTCACCTACCGGAACGTAATGTGTCTGGTACAGCAGGATGTCGCAGGCCATCAGAGCTGGATAGCAGAAAAGACCCGTGCCGACGGTATCGGGATTTTCGCCAGCTTTGGTTTTGAACTGCGTCATGCGATTCAGCCAACCCATGGGCGTGAAGCACTCCATGATCCAGCTTGCCTCGGCGTGTTCATGCACGTGCGACTGGACGAACAGCTTGCAGTAGCGCGGGTCCAGTCCGGCAGCCAGGTAGACCGCGGCCAGTTGGCGGGTGCTGTTATGCAGCGTTTTTGGGTCAATGGGCATCGTGATAGCGTGCATATCGACGATACAGAAAATGTTGTCATACTGTGCCTGTGTTTGAGTCCAGTTGCGCAGCGCGCCAAGGTAGTTGCCCAGGTGCAGGTTGCCTGTCGGCTGAATGCCGGAGAAGACCCGTTTTTTCACGGGCGTACTCGCTCCTGGCATGGCTGGTTCAGGTTTGACATCGTTGTTCATGTTCACAGCTATTGGAATACCTCCATAAACGTGATAAAGTGATAAAAGACAATAAAAAAAACGCCACTCTTCCCATGCAAGGGACGAGAGACGTAAAGCTTTCGTGGTGCCACCCTGATTCAGATCAATTGCGCCTGTCTCAAAAACAGGTACAGATGATCCCTCTTTGCCGGATACACTATGATATCCTGTCCTCAGTAACGGGGGACGTTCCGAATGAGTCCTACTGGTTCAGCACCTTCTTGACAGAAAGTGACAGAACGTTTGCTCATTTGCTCCCAGGCCCATTCTACGACCGCTTACGTATCGGATTTCACCATTTCCGACTCTCTATGACGGAAGCTGCATCATATACTTTTCCTGTTCCGCGCTTTATGTATGTTGTTGTTTTCTGTGAAGAGTATACAGGGGACTTTGCGGGCTGTCAAGTGTTTTTTGGAGCGAAACAGGGTTCTGCTTCTGTAAATCTGGTCGTCTTCGTCCCATTGAATATTCATTGAATAGCGCGGATATTGGTTAGTCATCATTTTCTTTGTGCCTCCTGTAACTTCTTCAATATATTCCTGACGTCCAATTCCTGATACTTCTTAGCATCATCACCGTCATTACCTGAAATAGTGAGTTCATCTTTTTTTGAGGCACTATTCAAACTCAGAAGAAAATCTTTCCAAGTCCACATATCGACCTACTCAACCTAATTATATATTATAATAGACGTACTATTACAATCATATTTAATTACATGTTTCTACGAATTTGCCTCCATCTGATAAAATGCTTACATCTGGGATAGCGCGCGTAGCGAACTTGCTGGTTCAAGAAAAGGATTTTCTTTCTGCTCGCGTCATGGAGCCAGCGGGTCGAGAACTGGGCGCACAGCGATAGCCTGTCTTCGATTTATTCTTATAGCGCGGCGGTTGAGCGTTTTAGCGAGGCCGAACGCCGCGCATTTATCGAGAAGCGTAAGGCGATGCGACAAAGCGCGCGCGGCTATAGCGTGACTCTTTGACGGGGAGTTGGCAAGGAAACGACATGACACAGGTAACACAAGCTGTTCGCATCTATCCAGCAGGTCCTCTGCGTGGTACGGTGCGCCCGCCATCATCAAAGTATCATACATTGCGATACATACTGGCTGCCGTGCTTGCGCCGGGGTATACCATCATCAGTGATCCGGCTCAAAGTGACGATACGAGCGTTTTGCTCAGGACTTGCGAGCAGCTAGGCGCGTTGTTTCGTTTTGATGATGTACCGGTGGGGCCAGATGCGCCCTACTCGTTTATGGTCAAAGGGAATGGTGGCCATGTCAATGCGCCTGCTGGTGGGACGCTGGATGTTGGCAACGCGGGCGCGGTGTTGCGCTTGCTGCTAGGCGTATGCGCGCTCTCGCCCGAACCTATCACACTGACAACACCCTTTGCCGAATCGCTTGGCCGCCGTCCCAACGCCGATTTGTTACACGCGCTGACGCAACTGGGCGCAAAGGTGGATTGCCAGTCGCCCGAAGGAACATTACCCATCCGCGTGCAAAGAGGTCAATTACGCGGGGGAAAAGTACAGATTTCTGGCAAGAAAAGCTCGCAGTACATCAGTTCGCTGCTTTTTCTCGCTCCATTACTGGAAGGAAGTACAGAGATAGAGATTGTGGATGGACTGACCTCGGCCAGTTTTGTTGATCTGACCATCCGTATCCTTGAGGAAGCGGGCATCATGGTGATTACCAGGGAGCGTCACCGGCGCTATATCGTGCCGGGGAACCAGCGTTACCAGTCGGGAGCGTATACTATTCCCGGTGACTATCCATCCGCCGCCGCGTTACTGGCGGCTGTAGCTGCCGCGAAAGGCGAGATTACGATTACGAATTTGCAGCCGGACGACGCGCAGGGCGATATTCTGCTGGAAATATTTTCGCGTATGGGCGTGCAGATAACACGCGATGAGCATACTATAACCGCGCGCGTCGTGGAACCACTGCGCGGCGTCAGCTTCAATGGCGACCTGGTCATTGATAGCGTTCCCGTGATTGCCGCCGCTGCCTGCTTTGCCAGCAGTCCCACTCGCATTTACAATGTGGCGAACCTGCGCTACAAGGAGAGCGATCGCATCAACGACCTGGCGGCGGAACTGAACAAATTGGGATGCCGGGTAATGCCGTCCGCCGATGCTCTCGACATATACCCCGCCGGTGCAGGCGGCATGCAAGGTGGAGCGAGTGTCGCCGCGCACGCGGATCATCGCCTGATCCAGGCGCTGGCTATCGCTGGACTGGCAGGCAGACAACCTGTTATGATAGAACACGCGGAGCATATATCCAAAAGCTATCCGCGCTTTTTTTCTGATCTTAGTTCACTGGGCGTAAGGATTGAGTAGGTAATAAGCATGCAGCGCATATTTCTCACCGGGCTGTCAGGCTCCGGCAAATCGAGCGTTGGAAACGCCATCGCCAGCTTGCTGGGCTGGCAATTTGTAGATACCGATGATCTTCTCTCTGAACACAGCGCTATGCCTGTCGGCCAGGCATTGGTGCAACTTGGAGAGGAACGTTTTCGCCAGCTTGAAAGCGACATGTTGAGGACTGCTGCCTATCAGGACAAGGTTGTGGTTGCTACCGGAGGCGGCGCGATTATCTCAGCGAGCAATCGCGAATTTATGCGCGAACATGGCTTGACGGTCTATTTACAGGTTCCAGTTGAGACGGCATGGCTGCGCATCCAGGAACACTTGCAACTAAGTGGCGAGCGGGCAGTTCGTCCGCTGGTTGACGGCAATGATGGGATGCAGCGCCTGCAACGGTTGTACGAAACACGCAAATGCTGGTATGAAGAGGCGGAGGTGCATCTTGATAGCGGGCAATACGCGCCTGAAATGCTTGCGCGGCGTCTGGTAGCATACGCGCTCGTGTCTGGTTTTCTCGCGTCTCCAGCGGTGCCGCGCGAAGTCATGACGCAACAATTGCTGACCTCGACCTCGCAGGCCATCGTGGAATGGAGCGGTTTGAGCCATTTGCCGCTCACGCTGCGCTCGTATGAATTACCTCGACGCCTGTTTATCGTGACTGATAGCGCGGTGGGCGCGTTGTATGCTCAACCGCTGCTGACCTTGCTTGAAGAGGCAGACTTTGCTCCGCAGTTATTGAGCATACCGGCGGGCGAATCGAGCAAGTCGTTGGCCTGTTTCCAGCAGATCATAGACTGGCTGGTGGAACACAAAGCCGAGCATAACGAGGCGATCATCGCGCTCGGCGGCGGAGTCGTCGGCGATTTGACGGGCTTTGTGGCGTCGTGCTACCAGCGCGGAGTGCCGCTCATCCAGATACCGACCACGCTGCTCGCGCAGGTGGATTCCGCTATCGGCGGGAAGACGGGCATCAATCACGCGCTGGGGAAGAACCTGATCGGGGCATACTACCAACCAGAGTTGATATATGCCGATCCCGCCCTGCTACTGACATTACCGGAGCGTGTCTATCGCGAGGGCTGGGCAGAGATCATCAAATATGCCATGATTCTGGACGCCGAACTGTTCAGCAACCTTGAAGAACAGGTGGCAGCTCTGCGGGCGCGCGATGCCGGTTTGCTTACGGCGATCATCGCTCGTTGTATTCGTATGAAAATGGACATCGTGCAGCGTGACGAGCGCGATGGCGGCCTGCGCAACATTCTCAACTACGGGCATACCTTCGGGCACGCGCTGGAGGCCATCACCGAGTATGGAACGTGGCTGCACGGCGAAGCGGTGGCTATCGGTATGGAGGTCGCGGCCAATATCGCGGTTGCCTGTGGCCTGCTGTCGCAAGAGGAGGCGGAGAGGCAGCGAAAACTGCTGCAAGCCTTTGGCCTGCCGGTGCAATGCGCGGGAATAGATATCGATGCAGTGATGCGGGCCATGCAGCGCGATAAGAAGGTGCGAGCGGGGCGCATGCGCTGGGTGCTGGTGACGAGTACCGGCCACGCCGAGGTATTCAGCGATATCGACACGCAGGTAGCGCGCGAGGCAATCGCGGCAGTTTGCGGTTGATAATCCAGATAATCCACACCTCTCCAGGGCGGGGGCAAGCCCACGCCCGTACCCTGTACGGGCAGTACGGAGCAGGGAGCGGTTGAGGAGCAGTCTAGTGAAGCAGGTTGGTTTGATCGGTAATCCCGTGGCGCACTCGCGATCGCCGCAGATGCATAATGCCGCTTTCCGCGAGACGGGTTTCGAGGCTGCATATGAGTTGTGGGAAACGTTGCCCGGTGAACTGGGCGAGCGTGTTGCGTCATTGCGCGCTCCTGGTATGCTGGGGGCCAATGTGACAATCCCCTACAAAGAGCGCGTTGTACCGATGCTCGATGAATGCGATGCGCTGGCTGACCACATTGGCGCGGTCAATACCATCGTCAATCGCAATGGGAAACTTGTGGGATACAACACTGATGCGCCGGGCATGCTGCGCGCGCTGGCGGAATGTCCCGGCTCGCCATTTGATAGTCGCGGCAAGGAAACGGTGATCCTGGGAACGGGCGGCGCGGCTCGCGCTGCCGCCATTGCGCTTATCGATAATGGGGCGCAATCTGTCAGCATACTCGGGCGCGATAAGGCGCGTATCGATGCGCTGCTGCATCATTTGAGCTTACTGGCTGTAGAAACGCAAATAAGTGGAGCGTTATTTGATAGCTCTGAAGCAAAAACATCTCTGCAAAAAGCTAACTTAGTAGTCAATGCTACATCTGTTGGTCTCAAAAGCAACGATGATCCCCTGTTAATCGATATAAACCTGTTGCCAGTGGGGTCGCTGGTGATGGATATGGTCTTTAACGCGGGACTCACGCCACTCTTGCAAGCGGCGCAAGCGCACGGCTGTTTTGTCATGAATGGACTCTCTATGTTATTGTATCAGGGAACACTGGCCTTTGAACTGTGGACGGGCATAGATGCGCCCGTCGAGGTGATGCGTGACGCGCTGGGATTAAAAAACAACGATTTGTAGGGACGCGATTTATCGCGTCCTCAAGGGCCAGGCGATCCGGGATAGTCTCAAGGGCCAGGCGATCCGGGATAGTGGACGCGATAAATCGCGTCCCTACAAATTATTCGATGGAATAGGGAAGCGTATATGTTTAGATTTCTTACTTCGGGTGAATCACATGGGCCGGGACTCACCGCCATTATTGAGGGCATACCAGCCGGGTTGAAGCTGGCGGCTGAGGATATCGACGCGCATTTGCAGCGACGCCAGGGTGGGTATGGACGCGGCGGCAGGATGAAGATCGAGCGCGACCGGGTCACGTTCCGCTCAGGTGTGCGACATGGTCTGACGCTTGGTTCGCCCATTACCCTTGAGGTCGAGAATCGTGACTGGCAAAACTGGCAGGTCAAGATGAGCGTCACGCCGGTCGAGGAGGAACTTGAGCCTGTGACGCTGGCGCGGCCAGGGCACGCTGATTTTGCCGGTTCTATCAAATACGGGCATAATGATATTCGCAACGTGATCGAACGTTCCAGCGCGCGCGAAACCGCCACGCGTGTCGCGGTGGGCGCGTTGTGCATGGCGTTCTTGCGACAATTTGGCGTCGAGATACACAGTCACGTGCTGTCGATTGGGCCTGCCGGTGACGCCACGAACAGCGCCATAGAGCATCGCTTTGACGAGGCTTACTGGCAGCGGGTCGAAGAATCGCTCGTGCGCTGTGGCGACGCGGCGCTCGCGGAGCAGATGATTGCCTACATCCAGGATTCCAAGACGCGGGCGGATACCTGCGGCGGCATATTTGAGGTGGTCGCGACGGGGGTGCCGATTGGCCTTGGCAGCTATAGCCAGTGGGACCGGCGCTTGAGCACCAGAATCTCTGCCGCGCTGATGAGCATTCCATCGATCAAGGGTGTCGAAATAGGCAATGGTTTTGAGCAGAGCCGGTTGCCAGGTTCGCAAGTGCATGATGTCATTCGATGGAACGATGCAATGGATGCGGCGGATGCGGCGGATGCACAGAATACACAGGGCTGGCAACACCAGACCAATCATGCCGGGGGCATCGAAGGCGGCATCAGCAATGGCGAACCGATTGTGGCGAGAGCGGCGGTCAAGCCCATTTCCACGCTGGCGCACCCGCTGCCCACTGTCGATATTCGCACGCGTGAAAACGTCAGTGAGGGCCGCTACGAACGCAGCGATGTGTGTGTGGTGCCTGCCGCCGGAGTCGTGGGCGAAGCTATGCTGGCCATCGCGCTGACCGAGGCATGGTTGGAGAAATTCGGTGGGGATAGTATGCAGGAAACGCTGGCGAATTTCAAGTCGTATGTGGATCATATACAATGATGTATTAGCAGGAGCGACCGCCCTGGAAGTTGTGCCAGAAAGAAAATACGAGAGCCATCCCAGACGGCGGGATGGCTCTCGTACTTCCGACAATGAAGAGGGACGAAGGAGGATCGAGTAAATCTGCTCAACTGTAGCGGAAGGTTCTCATCAGGCTCAGCACGTTGTTCACGTAGCGCCAGTTGAAGATACCCCGGTGGATGACGGCCCAGCCGCCCTCGTTATAACCACTAATGAGGTCCGCCAGGTTGCCGTGAAAGCCGTTCCATAACGAGCGCAAGTAGGTGGTACCGAGCAAGATGTTGTCCCATAAGAGATAGGGGTCGCGTCGAATGCCAGTCTGGTTATTGAGACCCATGGCGGTGAGTGGCATAAGCTGCATGACGCCGATGCCGCCGTCCCAGGCGATGACGTGCTGGGTCCAACCGCTTTCCTCCCAGGCGATGGCCAGCAGCAGGTTCGCGGGCAATCCGTACATAGCTGCTGCGCGGTGCAATAATGTTGATACCTGGCTGCGTGTAGACCATTGCAAAGCGTCGTAGGCGTACCAGCGTACCGTGCCATTTGCCAGCACACCGCTTGAACTGCGCCCGTTTCCACTTTGATTGCCACTGCTCAGACGATAAGGAATACACAACTGCTGGTTGACGAAAATCAGATTGACATTGCGGATTGCGTTAACCTGTGCCAGCGTCCAGTAACTGGTGTGGTATCTTCCGCCGATCAAGCTCAGGGTATCGCCCTGGTGAACTGTATACCAGATACAGCCGTTGCCCGTGCCTGGATTGGCAGCCTGCGCACTGTGTTGGTTTTGAGAAAACACAAAGGAACTGAATAAGAGTACCGCACTACAAACGAGTAAGACGATATTTTTTGAAAGGCGGAGTCGCGGGACGAACCATCGCCTGTTTTGCTTGCCGCTGTCCGTAGTTTTTTGTGTCAAAGTTGGTTTTGTGCCTTGGACTGGTACATATTCCATTCGCTTGCTTACTCCTCTCTTTTCTCATGATATAGGCCCGTAAAATATATAGATGCGCATATATAAATCCAATAGGGAGTAGATGTGCTGATACCCTTGTTCCTACGCGTGCCAGGTGTTACAATCCAATTGACACGAACACACGAGGTAACAGGCGAGGAGAATCGGCTTGAAGACGGAAGAATCCCTGAGCGCAACGGTAGAAGAATACCTGGAAACCATCTATAATATGAGCGCGGAGGACGAAGTAGTGATCGGGGCGCGGCTGGCCGAAAAATTCCGCGTGTCTGCTCCCACGGTAACTGAGATGTTGAAACGCCTTGTCAGGGATGGCTACATTAGCATGGATAATAAGCGCGTGGTGCGGCTGACTGAAGCAGGCTATGAGGCGGCTGAAGCGGTGCTGCGCAGGCACAGGCTCACCGAACGCTTTCTGGTGGATATGCTGGGCATGCAGTGGCACCAGGTACACGAAGAAGCCTGTCGCCTGGAACACTTTATATCCGGCGCGGTAGAAGCGCGTGTTGTCGATAGCCTGCATTACCCGACCACCTGCCCACACGGCAACCCAATTCCCGGACTGGTGCCGGGCGCGCGTACCTATCTCAAAGACCAGGGCGCATTGCGCCTGGCCGCCATAGAGGTTGGTCAGCAGGCTACGATCCTGTGCATTTCAGAGGTGGTAGAAGATGAGGAAGCTCTGCTCCTCTATTTGCACGAGAAGGGTCTGACACCTGAAATGCGCCTGACCGTGCTTGCACACGATGCTCCGGTCGAGGCTAAAGAAGAGAGTTTTCGCCTGGAAGTCGATGGGCGTGATGTGTGTATCAGCAAAGCTGTTGCCGCGAAAATTTGGGTCACGAAATTTTAACAGATTCTTGAGAAAATCTTGAATGACTGCTCTTGACTTTCCATATTAGGCCATGCTAATATCTGAGTGAGCAACTATGAATTAAATCTAACGCATATAAATTACAGATAATAGGGAAGGTTAGTTATGTTAGCAGCATTCGTACTTTTCCTGCGCGAGGGCCTGGAAGCCAGTTTGATCGTCAGTATCCTCTTCGCAGCACTGCGCCAGCTTGGCCAAATGGAAAAGACGCGCGCCGTATGGATTGGGGTAGGGCTGGCGATTTTAGTCTCGTTGATCGGCGGCGTTGCCATTTATATCACCATTCGCAGTTACGATGGCTCAACCTTCCAGACCGTTTTCGAGACAATCACCTACCTGGTTGCTGTTGTGTTACTTACTACTATGACCTTCTGGATGCAAAAGCACAGTCGCACTTTGAAACGCGAGATTATCACGAAGGCAGGGCTGGCCGGTTCTGGTCTCGCGCTTGGTTTGCTGGCCTTTTCAACTGTTGGGCGTGAAGGGCTTGAGACGGCAGTCTTCACGCTGGCATTTGCTTTCCAAACCAGCGGCCCTTTGCTCTTACTTGGCGCGAGCCTGGGTTTGCTCGCTTCTATAAGTCTGAGCTTCCTGGTGTATAAACTTGGTTACAGGCTTGACTTCCGAGTCTTCTTCCGTGTGATGGGTATTCTCCTGCTGTTCTTCGCCGCCGGATTGCTAGGCGATGCTATCCAGAACATGCAGCATCTCGGCTGGTTGGCCTTTGGCAACGCGCCGATGTGGAATACTGCTCGTATTCTCTCCGAAAATAGTACGCTTGGTGATATCCTGCATACCTTCCTGGGCTATGCTGAGGCGCCCACCATTCTACAGGGTCTTTTCTACGTGGCTTACCTGCTGATAGTCGGCGGTTTCTTCGCCTGGTTGACGCGCAAACCGGTGCTTCCGCCACCTGCATCATCCATTAAGACCTCTAAGAGCTTATTCGGAAACCTGCCTGAAGCCGCTTCAATCCAGGGCCAAAACCCGATTTCCGAATAAGCTCTAAGGAGCAGATGCAGAGCCGGGCTTGAACTACAAACTATGCAGGAAACAAGGGGATATAAGGGCGACCGCAAGGGTCTCCACCCCGCATCAACACCACCCCCGCCCTTACAATGACGGCGTAATAATGCGAAATTCGTATCAAAATTGGCGAATTTACAAATTATTCGTACTAAAAATCCCTAAATACCAAAAATAACATTGCCAAATGCATGGGTTATAGGGTACAATACTACGGTAGACCTGACCCTATTTTAGTGTTCGATTCTCCCACGAAAGGTTGCTTTTATGCTCAGGGAACCAATCACGCTTAACCGTACCCATGTACAGGAGATTGTGGAGCGCGAAGAAGCGCAATTCCGCAAACGAACTCCGCGCTCGCATGAGATTCATGAGCGCGCGAAGGCGTCGCTGCCGATGGGTGTTTCAAGCTCATTTCAGGCCGTTCCCCCCTATCCGTTGTTTATCAGTCGCGCCGAGGGCAGCCAGATCTGGGACCTCGACGGCAACCAGTACACCGATTTCCACCTGGCCTTTGGTAGTTTGCTGGTCGGCCATTCACACCCCGTACTGGTAGAGGCGCTGCGCGACCAACTCGGCAAGGGCAGCCTGTACTCGCTTCCTTGCGCCGACGTGGTGTACCTGGCGGAAGAACTGGTGCGCCGTTTCGAGCCTATCGAGCAGGTACGTTTCTGTAATTCGGGGACTGAAGCTACGATGGACGCGTTGCGCCTGGCGCGCGCGCACAAGGGACGCGACAAGATCGTCAAGATCGAGGGCGGCTATCATGGGCACCACGATACCGTCATGATGAGTACGAAACCTTCTCTTGAGGATGCCGGTCCCATCGATCATCCTAATACCGTACCAGCATCGAAGGGCATTCCGTCCAATCTCAAGAATAACACCATTATTGTTCCTTACAATGATGCTGAGGCGCTTGATCGCATCCTGGGCGAACATGAAGGCGAGGTCGCGGCTGTCATCATGGAAGCGGTCATTATGAACGTGGGCGTGATCCTGCCGCTTGAGGATTATCTCAAGAGCGTGCGCGAGGTGACGCGCAGGCATGATGTGCTGCTGATCTTCGACGAAGTGAAAACGGGCGTTACCGTTGCTCCTGGTGGCATCACCGAACTCTACCCGGTGGACCCAGACTTGATCTGTCTGGCTAAATCCATTGGTGGCGGCATGCCCATCGGCGCGTTTGGCGGGCGCGAAGAGATCATGCGCCATATCAATCACAGTGAAGTGCTGCACCTCGGCACCTTCAACGGCAATCCGATGTCGATGCGCGCCGGCCTTGTCACGCTGACACAAATCTTCACGCCGGAAGCGCACGCGCACGCCAACGCGCTCTCCAGCCAGCTCGGTAAAGAGTACGAGGCAGTCATCGAAGAGTTTGATCTACCCATGCACGTGGCCCAGATCGGCGCGAAGGGCTGCGCGATGTTCCGCTTCGAACGTGCGCGTAATTACCGCGCCTGGTTTGATATCGACATGGACGTGTCGTATGCTTACTGGCTCTTCCTGGCCAATCGCGGCATCCTCTTCCCGCCGGGGTTTGACGATCAGTGGACGGTTTCTATCCAGCACACGCAGGATAATATTGATCAGCACGCGCACGTCTTCCAGCAGTTTGTGAGAGAACTGGTCAGATAAGCCAGGGCTGTTGCAAGGTCGCCATGTTTAGGCGCGCATTTTAATTTTATTCCCAATCTTGCAACAGCCCTGATATGCTGAGTTGGTTCTCCGTCCTTGCGGGTGATTTGTAGGGACGCGATTGATCGCGTCCGCCCACGCCGACGCGATCAATCGCGTCCCTACAAAGTGCGTCCTTTTTCACCCGGAAGGATGCAGACCCGCTGAGCTTATTTACTGGACAAGCTGGTAATATTTTGCTATAGTTACTGCGAAATCTATGTCTATAGCGTTGTATTTGCTATAACTAAGCAGGAAATATCACTCATGTTAGCAATTGCGCGCAGTGGCGCAGAATAGTGAACAATAGTATGAGTAGTCAGGACCTTATTTCCACATCTGACGACCAGCAGGACTCAGAAGAACAGGTTGATAGCGCCTTACAGGTATCAAATCACCCCCCAGAAGAGCGCAGACGCGGCTTGCAAAAGGTCTCACCGTTCTGGCAGAATCGTTTGATCGAAGCTGGCATGATTCTGTCGATAGGTTGCTATTATGTGGTTGGAAACTACAATCTGGGTACAAACAGGCTCTTAACGCTCAATCCGCTCCTCTCCCTGCCGTTTCTTTTCATTTTTGCTTTGCTCACGTGGTATCGCCTGCCTTTCGCGGTGGCGTTGTTGCCAGTGACGATACCTTACTATTTTCTGGCTAAACCCGTCTTCAGCCATTATCAATTCAGTCTTGCCGAAATCACGCTTGGAGTATGCGTAGCCGTTGCCATAATCCAGGTTTTCTTGCAGCAAAACACGTGGGAGTACCGTCTTTCGTGGCGCGAAGTGCGCGACCGGCTCGGTCCATTTGCAATTCCCATACTTATTTTTGTGCTGGCTGCCGCCATTTCGGTGGTGATTGCTTATGCGCGTAAAGATGCGCTGCGGGCATTTCGCGAAGAAGTATTCGATCCTATCCTTTACCTGCTGCTGGCTTTTTACTGCCTGCGCACGAGGCAGGATGTAGCGCGTTTGCTGCTAGCGTTGTTCGGTTCGGCCCTGATCGTCGCTTTGCAGGGGTTGGTGCAATATTATCTGTTTAGAAACACGATTGCGCCCGACCCGGACGGCGTGCGGCGCGTGCATGCTCTGTATGGCAGTGCAAACAATATTGGCCTGTTCTTTGACTACTCTCTGCCTATCGGTCTTGCACTGTTAATTTCGGGGCATCGCGAAGTATTTGGCTTCTTGCGCGCCTGGGGCATACGTATTCTGATAGCTCTCTTATTGCTGCCTATGCTGCTTGTGCTTTATCTGAGCCAGTCTGACGGAGCCTGGGTTGCGATTGCGTGCGCGACAGTGTTTATCGTGATGTTTTCTATGCAAAGCCGCAAATTGTTTTTGTTAAGCTGTCTTGGATTGCTGGTGGTGATGGCAGCGGGTGGGTTTGTGTTCCGCCATGCCATTATCGCTTTTTTGAACCGGCACCAGAGTATCACCGGCATCAGCACGCTGACAAAGCGCCTGTATTTGTGGGAGAGCGCGCTCAAGATGATTCACGATCGCCCCCTGTTTGGTTTTGGCATGGATAACTGGCTGTGTTATTACAGCGCCAACACGGTTTGCAATAATCCTCTTATGACCAACCATCACTACTGGGTACTGTTTGTTCCAGGGACGCATACGCCCACCGGCCTTGCCGACGAGCCGACCCTCTCGCATCCGCACAACATCTTTTTGCATGTGTGGGTCAGTATGGGCATCTTTGGCCTGCTGGCATTCATAGCAGTTATCGCCTTCTTTGCCTGGCTCTTCGCGCGCATTCTCAACACTTTGCACGCGATTGGAGATGAGACGCGGGATCACCTGCGCTGGATGACGATTGGCGTGGGCGCGGCCATGCTGGCAGGTTTGATCCAGGGGCAGGTTGATAGCTCTTTTCTGGCGGAGGATATGGCTTTCTGCTTCTGGACGCTTGTGACGGCTCTACTGCTGCTGCGCGTGCTAGCGGGAACCACCTGGCGAGCGCGCTCTGGAAAATCGTAAAACAGAGAATGTGCGCTAACTCACAATAGCAGGGCGAATTATCTCATTGTTGAATTAGCTCTACCGGGCTATACTCCTTGTGTGTGTTAACACTTCGAGGGAGGATGCCTATGCTATTCACGATCAACCCGACTACGTTGTTGATCTGGTTGGCCTGTCATTTTGTGGGGGATTTTGCCTTTCAAAGCACCTGGATGAGCCTTGAGAAAGGTAAAAGCTGGGAGGTCAACTTTTATCATTGCGCTACCTACACGGCGGTCTTCGTGCTCTTCGCGCACCCCTCGTTGCTGGCGACGGCTATTTTGTTTGGTACGCACTTCGTGATCGATCCACTCAAAGCGCGTTACAAAGTCATCGGCCCCATCTGGGTCGATCAACTCCTGCACATTGTGACCATTCTCCTGATCCTGGTTCTGCACCTGTGATGTAGTACTTCCGGTTTACAGATCATCTCTATTCCCCTCATACGATGGTATCCCTCCGAAATATGGCGTGAATCGCGTTTAGTTTCGATGAACTGAATACTAATCACGACGTATTGTGGGGTGTCGAATGTCTGATCTTCTTGAAGGTGTGCAGCTGAGCGATTTCCTTCTCATCGAGTGTATCAGCCGAGGAGGCGTGGCGGATGTGTATCGTGGTCGCCAGATTGGTGAGGGCAACTACGAGGTCGCGGTGAAGGTGTTTCGCCCTGGCTACGCGCAACGTGAATCTTTCCGTGACTATTTTATGGCCGAAGCAGAAAAAATCGGCCAGTTTGAGCATCCAAATATTTTGCCATTTCTGGAATTTGGTGAGGGCGAAGGGCTGCTCTATACCGTTACGCCGTTTATCGCGAGCGGCACGCTGGACGACCTGCTGCAACAGGTGGGAGGCAAGTTTTCCGCTATGCAGGCGCTGCCGATTATGCAGCAGCTATGCAACGCCATCCAGTACGCGCACGATCGCGATGTTATTCATGGAAATATCAAACCCTCGAATGTTTTTGTGGCTGCTGATGGGCGCATGCTGCTGGCCGATTTCGGCATTGTGCGCGGTTATGACGATAGCCAGCAATCACTGACGCGAGTCGGCTGGGGTTCGGCGGAATACGCGGCCCCGGAACAGTCTCTGGGTGTATTAAGACGCGCCAGCGATGTGTACGCGCTGGGCGTGTTGCTCTTTCGTATCATTACGGGTACTCCGCCATTTACCGGAAAAACTCCTGTTGAGGTGCTGCTCAAACATGTGCGCCAGCAAGCGCCACCGGCGCGTTCGATTGACGCGGGCATCTCGGATGCCGTTGACGAGGTGGTGCAGATGGCAATGCGCAAACGCTCGGATGACCGTTTTGCCTCGGCGGAAGAGATGCGCAGTGCGCTGGTGGCGGCTGTCACGTTCTCGCCTGTGGCTTCACCTGTTGCCAGATCTGTGCCAGCCTTCACGCGCCCATTGACGAAGAGCGGAGTTTTCGCGGCGAGAGATCCCTATACACCCGCTCCTGTGACTGTGACCATGACGACACCTCCGGTTGATATTCCTGAACTGCCTGTTCAGGCCGCATCGTCAGCGAGCGACGCAGCCCCTTTACAGCCGGTATTTCCTGCTGTGGACCAGGATGCAACTATGCCCGGTATAGGCAAGAAACATTTTTTACAGAACGACGACGATGATGATACAGACACGAAATTATTCTGGTCGGCTGACCCCGTTGAATGGTCCCCCATTGGAAACGAGCAAACGGCTTCGGTTCCTTTGACGGCCACTGACTACCTGCGCAGCAAGCCTGATGCGCCGCATGAGAGTGACGAAACGGTTGGCACATCCGACTCCGCGCAGGTAGCGCCTGCTGAAACAAAGTTGCCTGAACCTCTCGTAGAAGCACGCGAGCCGCAAAAAGATGGGGGTAAGCAAAAAAAGTCGTGGCAAAAAAAGGCCCTGCCCATACTTGTGGTTATTCTGCTCTTAATCGGGCTTGCGGGCGCGCTGCTCTCATCGTTTCTCTTTCCAGGCCTATCCACGAAACCGGCCACGGCACCGCAGAGTTCGCCGGGTGTTACCGCGACGGTTGGAACGACCGCGACGGTAGCAGCTACTCCTACAGGTCAGAGCAAGCTGACGCCGACGCCGACTCAATCTAAGGCAACGGCTACAGCAGTGCCTCAGCCGACGCTGAGTCCGACGCCTGTGCCGATTCCGGCTAATCCGGCCATCCCTGCCTTCTCCTGTGCGACAGGATCGGTTAGTATGGATGGCTCGTCGAATTTCATACCAGCCGTGCAGCAACTTACCACCGATTATAACAGCCAGTGTGCCAGCAATGTGAATTTTTCGTTTAATGCCGATGATAGCCTGAGCGGGCTGAACGCCTTGCAGAGTGGAAGTGTCGATTTGGCTTATTCCGATCTACCATCAAGCGGGCGTGCCGGACTGGTTGACTACCAGGTAGCGGCCTTGATGTTCGCGGTGGTGGTCAATAGCGATACACAGGTGACGAAGCTGACGACCGCGCAGTTGCAGGCTATCTATAGCGGGCGTATCACGAACTGGTCGCAGGTGGGTGGTTCAAATGAGTCGATTGTCATTCTCTCTCAACCGCAGGGTTCGACGGTGCGCACCATTTTCGAGACGTTTGTGCTGCATGGAGCGCAGACAGTCAGTGGCAATGCTACGCAAACAGGTGTGCAGAATGTGACCGGCGGTATTACCTATATGCCGCTGGCAAGCGTGCCGGGCAGTGGCGCTGGCGCGCAGAGCGTTGCTATCAACGGTGTAGCTCCCGGCGCGTCTTCGGCAGCCAGTGGCGCGTATCCATTCTGGACCATCGAACACCTGTATAGCAGGAACGCCGCGCAAGGAGTTGCACTTTCATTTATCAGCTTTTGCATGACGAACCTGGGAGCGAGCGATCTTGCCAGTAGTGGCGCGGTTCCCTACAAGAATATGTCCACGTTGGCGCTAAGAAGTCACATTCCGGGACCGACGATTTAGTACACGGAGAGAGGGGAGACATGGCAGAACTCGCCGGGGTGATGGTGGGTAATTATTTCCTGCTGGAATGCCTGGGACGCGCAGGCATGATGGAGACCTATCGCGCTCGTCCCACCATGCGCGGCGGGTTTGATGTCGTTTTGCGCATTTACCGGCCAGGATTCCCCGACCCGACCAACTTTCAGGAGCACTTTGCCGCCGAGGTAGAGAAGGTCTGGCGTTGTCATCACGAGCATATCCAGCCATTAATCGAGTATGGCGCGGGCGACGACCTGCTGTATAGCGTAACGCAACTAACGGAAGCGGAGACGTTGGAGCAGTATCTGAAGCGTTGGGAGGAGGAGGAGCATGACTCGACTCTCCCATTGCCGTTAGTCGCGCACTTTTTCACACAGCTCGGTGCGGCTTTGCAGTACACGCATGAACAACATATCGTGCATGGTAATATACAGCTCTCAAGCATAATTGTGGAGAATGAAGCGCATATCCTCCTCACGAACTTCAGTATGAAGCATATACACCAGGATAATGATGGTGTGGTGGCTCAGGTGCAGGAGGGGAACGCTGCTTATATCGCGCCTGAGCAGGTCGTTGGCATGCTCTCGCCCGCCTGTGATATCTACGCGCTGGGTGTGTTGCTCTTTCGCCTGCTGACCGGCCATCTGCCCTATGATGGAGAAAGCGCGGGTGAAATAGCCCTGAAGCATGCCAACGAAGCTATTCCCTCTTTGCGGAACTGGCGTCCAGGCATATCTGAAGAAGTGGAGATGGTGGTACGGGTCGCCCTGGCGAAAAGTCCTGCCGCGCGTTTCCCAACCGTGGCGGCTTTCGTGGATGCGCTACTGGCAGCAATTGGGGGCGATAAGCCGCCCGTTGTGGTTGGCACATCTCCGACTCCCACCAGGCGCATACCTGTGCGCACGCGGCGCGTAATGACAAGCTGGTCGCGTGTATTTACCCTGTTGTCCGTGCTGGTGATGCTGTCTGGTCTGGTGGGAATTATGCTCTTCTTTGCTGCTTCTCCTTTTCATCTTGATAACCTGTCGTTTATGCCATTACAAAACCTGGGTCGCTCCGGCGTACTGCATGTGAATCCATTCACTGCACCAACTCCTACTATCATACCGACGCCGCTGGCTACCGCGACACCCCGACATGCCACCGCTACGGGAAACCCGCCAGTTGCGCGCGGCCAGGTTACGCCAACCAGCGAAGTAACACCGTCCCCTACAGTATATGCGAATGGGCCTCCTGGCGCTAAGAATACAACTACGCCAACGCCGGTTGCCTGCGCTGCTGGTACATTGTCGATTGATGGCTCTCCCTACCTGGAAGCAGCCTTGCAGCAGATTAATGCTGATTATAACGCCCGGTGTAGCGGTTTGCGAATTGGCCTGCGCGGTGACGGCAGTCGCGCGCTGAATATGCTGCAACGTGGCCGCCTTGATATCGCGGATGCGGACCTTAGCGCGCAGGCTGCGCGCAATTTGACCGATCATCCCCTGACTGCTCAGCTTTACACGCTGATTGCCAGTCCTGATATTTCCCTCAACGGGTTGAGCAGCGCGCAAATTCGGGGCATTTTTCAGGGACAAATCACCAGTTGGGCGCAACTTGGAGGCCCAAATGAAGCTATACGCATCGTTCTTCCTCCCTCAAATGCAGCGATCTCCGCTATTTTTGATGCCTTTGTGCTGAATGGAGCGCCGGTGGATGTGAGGGCTTTCGTTTTGAAACGAGATATGCCGGATCAACTGGCGCAAATCGTCTCACAGATGCCCGGCGCGATCAGCTTTGTGCCGCTAGCGGTGGCTTCTGGCGCGGCTGCGCCAATTCAGATGTTGCCTATCGATGGAGCGCAGGCAAGCTCACAGGCGCTACTTAATGGGACCTATACATTCTGGAGTGTCGAACACCTGTATACGGTGGGAGATGGCACAGCGCAGGCGCAGGCTTATATCCAGTTTGCCAGCAGTAGCCAGGAGTTGAACGTGTTGTCTGGCTTTGGAGAAGTGCCGCTGAGTATGATTGATCCGGCGATTTTGCAAACCCACTTACCGGGGCCGCAAATTTAATCAAGAGTGAGACCTGTTTGCCTCTATTTACTCGTGCTCATGCTCCATGGAGTGTTCGGATTTATTCATCATCCTCAGCATGGGCAGGCCCCCTGTTCTGAAAAAGCGAATAACAAGTAACCAAGCGTAAAGAGCGACGAACCGCTGATCTTGAAAATGTTTAGCAGGGAAATATTCTGCACCGCCCAGTACATGCACATATAGCCCGCGAGACTCGCAGTCGTCTTCACAACTTTTTACTGCTGGTAATGCTCGACAATTTCTGGGTCGCGTATTTGCACATCATCGGGGCTAAACCCCGCGTGGCGGCGCGCCCGGCGCTGGCGCAACAAGTCCCAACATTGATCCAGGCTGACCTCGAGTTCTTTCATACGCTTATGCTTTTCGTCATCCAGGCCGATGCCTTCCGACTGCTGCATGAGTTCGTGTTCTTCGTCCACCAGCTGCGTAATGTGGTGCAAAAGTTCGGAATCAGTCATGATGATCTCCTTATTTTTCTCCCTTTGCAGGGAAGTTCGCGTCGTTACCACTGTTATTCTAACCAATAGTTGGCGCAATCGCAATGTTGAATGAGTATGCTGGTTCGATTCATGATAACAGGCTGGCGCTGCATATTATTTCCTGTCGCGGCTACTCAAATGGATGGGCAACCCCTCCATTTGCATGATCTTGAGGGCGTTGGTGGTCGGGCATGGCCCATCGCGCAGGGTATAATCGAATACCATGTGCCCGTCGAGCACATCTTCGCGGAAATGATAGTTCTTGATGGTGGGCAGCCTGTCCTCCAACTTCACCAGTTCTAAATCGTGCGTGGAGATTGCGCCCAGGCAGTTCCGTTCGGCCAGCGCGGAGATGTATGACTCGCTGCCGATAAGCCGTTCGCGGTTGTTGGTACCCTTGAAAATCTCGTCGATGAGGAAGAAAAGTGGCACCTGGCGCTGCTGTTCGCCCGTATCAACGGCTGTCAGCAAGGCTTTCAAACGCCTGACCTCGGCGTAGAAGTACGAATAGCCGTCAGTCACGGAGTCGCTGATTTTGATGCAGGTAAACAGGCGGAAGAGGCATGTATGGAATGTGCTGGCATTGACAGGGCCACCTGCGTAAGCCAGGCAGAGATTGATGCCCAGCGTGCGTAAAAAAGTGCTTTTGCCTGACATATTGGAGCCGGTGACAATGGTGATTTCGCCAGTTGCACGTATAGTGAAGTCATTCACCACCTTCTGTTGCAGCGGGATGAGCGGGTGTCCCAACCCGCTCGCGTGAAAGACTGGCTGTTCGTCTTGTGACTGGCATGCCTCCACTTCTGGCATGGTGTACTCCGGGTTGAGATAGGCAAAGGTTGCCAGTGAACTTAGAGCTTCAAGCTCGAACCAGGCGTCCAGCCAGAGAGGGAGCCGCGCGGCGATCTGCGCTTTATACTGGTTAAAGCGATGCGCGAAATAGAAATCCCAGGGGAGGAGCGTATTGACGACGATCCACAAGAGCAGATTTTTTTGCAACGTTGCTGCCGCAGCCACACGCGCAACCTTGCGCATCAGCGTCGAGGGTTTTTGCTCCTGAGTGGCGAAGAAAGGTTGACATAACTTTTTGAGGTGCGTGTGCGCGCCATAGTGGTAGGATTCGAGGTACTCGAAAATGGCGCTGAGTTGCGCGAAGCTATCGCTCACGAAGTAGGCATCTTCAAACACGTCGCCGCGCTGGTTTTTCGTCACGAAGAGGTATAGGATGGTCAGCAGCAGCGCGATCACCCAGTACTGGGGGATAAGGGCGAAGAGATTGAGCATGAGCAGCACAAAGGTGCTGATTGAGAGAAGCAGTGAGAGAATGAGCAGTGGCAGGAGGGACGGAGTTGACCGGCGTTCATTCAGCCAGTTCAGCAGCCTTTTCCCTTCCCACTGCTGGCCCTGTTTGTGCGCGGCCAGCATGGATTTCATCAGTAACCTGTCGCGAAAATTGGTCAGCGGGGTTAGTTCCTGGATGAGAGCCTGCCGTTTCTGGATGATTTGCAAATCTGGCGAAGTCGCCAGCAGCCAATCGCGCAGGCGTTGGCTTCCCTCGGACGAGATGGCGGTATCGAGTAAGCGATGCAGCGAATACCTGCCGCTTATATCGAGATCGATTTCAAAGGGATGCTCCTGGTTTGCCTCATTGAAGCGCGCCTCTGGAATATGATCCCAGTCGAGGCGTAAGCGCGCTAGCTGTGTCAATTTGATGCGTATCAAAATGGTATGTCGCGAGATGCTCCTGCCGATGCGCTGGTGAAAAAACACCGCAATGCTGAAAACTACAAGCGTCACGCCTACGCCAGCCAGGAATAAACCCCAGTCTAGCAGAAAATAGGCCAGGATGCTCAGGAGCGCGCCGCTAAAAAAAATGCCTACGCGCGTCCAGCCTAGCCGGTTGCTGCGGCTCTCCAGGACGCGCAACTGCCGTTGCAATCGTTCTATCTGTCGTTCAATTGCCTGTAAACGTGCCTGTTTATAGTTTATATCTATCAATGCTTAACCTGGTTCTCTCTATTTCATGCGATAAGAGAAGAACTTTAGACAGTTTTACCCTTGCGCACTAACTCCTCAATATATACGTTCATCACCGCTTTATGTTCGGGAGAGCGCAGGCAATCCTCCATATTGTCTACCATGTCATGCAGGAGCGTATCGAAATCCTGCCCGAAGGCATCGTCGATCTGGTGTTTCGTATACTTCAAGGCTGTAAATGGTATAGCCAGTAGTTCATCAGCCAGAGCTAGCGCGCGTTCTTCCAAACGTTCAGGCTCGCACACGTCGCCAATCAAACCCAGCGATTTTCCTTCTTCAGCCGAGAAGCGGTGGCCGAGCAAACAGAGTTGTTTGGCCGGGCCAGATCCGATGAGCCGGGCGAGGCGCATTGGTCCAAGCGCGGCGACCAGTCCTTCACGCACGGCGGGGATGCTGATTACGGCATCGGTTGCCGCGATGCGCAGATCGCAGGCCAGCGCGACCTGTAAGCCACCACCCAGACAATAGCCTTGAATTGCCGCGATGGTGATGGCATCCAGGGATGCCAGCGTGCTGACGCCCTTTTCCCAGGTGGCGAACCAGTCGCGGGTAAGATTGCCCTTTGCCAGTTCTTTGGTATCAAGCCCGCTGCAAAAGGCGCGGCCCTCGCCGCTGACAATGACCACGTGCGTTTCACTGCTCTGCGCCAGGTAGTTAGAGGCTGTCACAAGGTCCTTTACCCAGGCCCAGTTGGCGGCATTGAGCGCCTGTGGTCGATTGAGTCGCAGGCGCGCCAGGTGTCCATTCACTTCACAGCGCATCGTTTCAAGCTCAAGAGTTGCCATGCAGTCCCTCTCCTAATTATACTTGTCCGGGCTTCTCGCGCAGCCCGGAATCAATGTTATCAGACATGTCGCGTGACAACCGGGTGATTTGTAGGGACGCGGTTGATCGCGTCCGTGTGTGCGAGTGTCGGCGTGGGCGGACGCGATCAATCGCGTCCGTGTGTGCGAGTGCCGGCGTGGGCGGACGCGATCAATCGCGTCCCTACAGACATGTCGCGTGACTTCCGGGCTAGGGTGTGATCGCCAATACGCGCAGCGGGCTGCCAGAGCCATTGACAATCTTGAGCGGCGCGGCTATCACTAGCGCGCCGGTGGGAGGCAGCAGGTGCAGGTTTGTCAGGCTGGTCAGGCCAAACCTGCCCGCGCCGTGCATGAATGTATGGCTGGGGAAGGCAGGATCGAAAGCGCCTGCCTGTCCCGCGTCTGTCCCGACAGTCTCGACACCGACGCCCAGGATATCACGTTCTTTTGCCAGGAATTGCGAGCAGGTTGGGTGGAAGCCGGGCGAATGCGATGTGCCATCGGCCTGGATGCCCAGAAATTCCTCGCGTCCCTGGCGTTTGCTCCAGCCAGTATGTACCAGCAGCCACGCGCCTGATGGCAGTCGGCCATGCTCGCTCTCCCACTGCTCGACGCGCTCGATGGTGAGCAAGAAATCTGGATTCTGTGCCACCTCGGCGGTTACATCGATCACACAGGCCGGTCCGATGAATTTGCGTACCACGATGGTATCGGTGGAATTGTTGGGCAAGTCTTTGCCAGTGATCCAGTGGATGGGTGCGTCGAAGTGCGTGCCTGTATGCTCACCGAGGTTCAACGTATTCCAGTACCAGGCCGGGCCGCGACTGTCGTAGCGCGATATCTCGCTAACCGTCAAACCCGGCGAAGGGGCAAATATGGGTGGAAGATCGATTACAGGCGTGTCTGGCCCCAGGCCTGAGGTCAGGTCAATTACTTTAAGCCGCCCTGAGTTTAGTTCCTCAACTAATTGTGATAATACATTGTTTGGGGTATCTGCCATACTCATTTCCTTTCAACCCTCGTTATGTCGTTTCATCGCCTCCAGCGCGCGTTTGAACTGGAAACGGTTCTCAAGCAGGAGCAAATCCATGTGGAATGTTTTAGGCCCGATAGCCTCCACTTTAGAGGTAATGGTGGTCAGGGTATTGCTTGCCAGGGCGTCGCGCACGCTCTTTGAGAGGCTTTCCAGCGTGTTGGCCTCTATGACCGTTGGGACTCCTGAGGCTCTGGCGATACCTGCCAGATCGGTGCCTGTTGCGGTCGCTGTTGGGAAGCCGCCCACGGAGAGCAGGCTTTCGTTATCGAAGACGATGTGCAGCAGGTTGCCGGGTTTGTAGCGTGCCATGGTGCTGAGGGTTCCCAGGTTCATGAGCAGCGAACCGTCACCGTCAAGCACGATCACTTTGTGCTGTGGCATGGCGAGGGCGATGCCTAGCCCCATTGAAGAGGCCAGCCCCATAGCGTGTTCGAGGTAAAAGAAGTTGGGTCGATGACCGACGGTGTAAAGTTCGGCGGCTACCGCGCCCATGATGGTGACGACGATATTGTTTTCCAGTTCGGGATAAATAGCTTGCAAAGCATCGATGCGCAGCATGTTCAGTCCTCCCACATCAGTTCGCGTGGCAGTAGGACTGCCACCGGGTGCAATGACGCCTGGGCGAGTGTCTGCGCGTCTTTGAGACGCCGCTGAACTTCACCCGCGTTGTTGAGGTGCCAGATAGGTATGTTCATGGCGCTCAGAATTGGCTCTGTGACCAGGCCACCCTGCGTTTGCCAGGAGTCTTTTTCGCCAAAATGCCCGCGATAGCTAATGAGCATCAGCAGGGGAATTTTGTAGAGTAAGGCCAGCGAGACGATAGGGTTGATGGCGGCGAGAAAACCATGATTTTGCATGAGCAGAGCAGAGTTGACTCCCGCCAGGTGCGCTCCCGCTGAAATACCAATGCCCTCTTCCTCTTTGGCAAGGCGGACCAGGGTCATAGCGGGGTCTTCTTCGGCCATGCGAATCAGGTGGACGAGCCATGTTTCGGGAAGGGCTGACATGATCTTGACATCGCAGGCTTTGAGCGCATCGTAGATCAGCCTGGAATTGGTGGCTGAGACTGGCATAACATCCTCCAATGAGCAGTTACAGGACGTTTGATACGGCTGATGATTATGATAGCGCTAGTATAACACAAGCCCTATGAAAAGAGTTTTTGGCGTCCCGTGACTGTTCAATAATTCAGGAAGCTTCAGTGGCCTTTTCGCTTTCGTCGAGGGCATGCTGTACGTCATTCTCGGTGTGTGAATGTGTATGATCGTGAAGGATGGGCGTCTTCTTCTTATGATCGACGACGATATGGGTGATTTCAGCGAGCTTTTCGGGGGACAGATCGGTGAAATGATCCCAGGCGCTGGTTTGCCAGTCATCGACGGGGCGTTCTGATGAAATCCAGGGGGGCAGGTCCACAAGTAAGTGATCTGCTAATGCATTGATGAAAGGCTCGTACATGCGCCGTAAATCGGAGAGGCGCTTTTCAGCGCTTTCTGCATGTGACAGGTGTAGTCCTACTTCGGCAAGGGAGTCGTGCATGTGCGCGAAATCAGCCGTTGTAAGGCGATTGAACTTCGGAGTTAGAGGTGGTGTGCCGTAAATCTGGGCAAGATCGACTGCGGCGTGTCGCGCTATAGCGAACGTGTTGCGTATGGTCGGCGTTGATATATCATCGAAACCGATGATCAGCAAGGCGCAGGTGTCCATAACGGTGGTAAGGGCTGCAAGCCAGGATTGGCGCTGGTGCTGAGAGCGGTAATAGGTGAGGACAGGATAAGAGAGATGGCTTTCCAGCAACTCGGCGCTCCATCTTTCCCATTCACGCATGAATTGAACCAGCTCATCAATACGCTGGGTACGGTATTGGCGGCGCAACATTTCAGTTGCGCTCGGTGGCGAACCGGCGCGCGCGTCGAGAAGGGAAATATTGATCTCTCGACGTGAAAATGCCTGGTAAATGATGGGAACATACCCGATAATGAGGGCGAGAAAACCAAATCCCATACCCGACTCGGCTACGGCGAGAAAGCGTCCTAAACCCGATGCCGGCGTAACATCACCTAAGCCGAGCGTG
>DATLSI010000092.1:0-4978 GCA_035534255.1 Ktedonobacteraceae bacterium
CTGCTCCGCGATCCACGTCAGCAGCAAAACGTCGCGATCCGTCGCTTTGATACTGCCCTTATCATAGCGCGTTTTGCGCTGCCTCATCGTTGGTTTCAATGGCTTTTCCATCGGCATCCTCTCAATTATCGTCCTATCATAGGGCCTTTCCTATCCCTTATACGATCAGACAGGGCGATAGGTGAGAGCGTGGTATCTCGCGCGTGGTGAGAGCAGGGATGGCACAGCAGCATCGTGCGCCTGGGACATTCGATAATCTTCTATTTGCTTCTCATCCAGAATTGTTCTAAGGATGTCGGTTTGGATCTATCATCACGCACTCCCAAAGAGCCATCCAGCGATCAGCACCAGCAGCCCACCGCCTACAACTTGCAGCCCCGACAACCAAAGCGGCGTACCAAAGTAGCGATGCCGGATCGCGGTAATGATCACCAGATCTATGCCGACGATGCAGAGTGCCACCGCGAACGCGAGGCCCAGGCGATAGAGCGAATGGATCGTTGTGTCGATACAAATCAGCGAATGCCACGTTATAATGAATGAGCATCGTTGAGTTTTACCGAACTAAGAAACACGTATATATCCAGCTTAGATGATAAGTGGAGCGGTCTATGACAACAAAAAAATGCCTCATCTTCTACTCTTGGCAATCCGACTTAACCAGCGCAGCTAACAAAAATTTCATTTTGCATGCGCTAGAGAGTGCTGCGAAAGCTCTCAGAAACGACGATTCCCTTGAAATCGAGCCGGTAATCGATCGTGATACCAAGGGCATAGCTGGCTCACCCGATATTGCTAAAACCATCTTCAATAAGATTGAACAGGCACAGGTCTTTGTATGCGATGTTTCAATCATCAATCAGGGCGCAACGACTCGATTAGTGCCAAATCCCAATGTCCTTGTTGAATTAGGGTATGCTTTTAGGGCTCTAGGAGAAAATCGCATCATTCTGGTAATGAACGATGTTTATGGCGTGCGAGAGTCACTGCCATTTGATTTGCGCCCACGTCGAATCATTCAGTACCACATGCCGGTTGAAGCTGAAAGCCGTACAAAGGAACGTAAGAATCTGGAGGAGGATCTTAAAGCAGCACTTCACGCCATACTGAGTGAATTGGATGTCCTGCAACCCGAGGAAAAGCAAGTATCGCTGGCAGATCGAGCGCGACTAGCGATAGAAGCAAACCGCCCGGACCAGGTAGCGCGTGTCCGAGATTACATGGTTGATGTAGCAAAGAGAATCCCGTTAATTACGACAAAGGATGCAAGTGGCGAACTCGATGAACAACTCATCCAGGCTCTCGATGAATCAAGAGAGCTGGTAATCGAGTTTGCCCAGCTAGCAAAGACAATTGCAGATATGAATGCTGGTGAGGCAGCCAAGGCTATGTACAATGGATTTGCAAAAATCCTTGACCTGTACGTCTTTCCTCCGCGTGCCAAGTTTACTGACGATACAATTGTTCACGATCTCGCAAAATTCCTTGGACAAGAACTCTTCGTTTCCTTCTTTTGCTTCTTCGTTCAAATGGATCGGTGGGAGACAATCGCAAACCTTTTAGATGAAGAATTTCATGCAAGTACCGTTGACTTTGCACCCCCTGAGCTGGTACCGTTCTATGCACTTTCTGCGCCAGTATCGCTGTTATACACACGCCACCAGCGTCTAAAGTTGCCAGGCAAATCACTTCATGCCAATTTGCTGAATGAACGGCATTCGGAAGGTGAGCTTGCTGATATTGTTCCCGTCGAACAATTCATGGAAGCAGATTTTTTCTTATTTCTATGCGCTCAATTCCCGATCGTCGAACCGCGACCATTGCCCGCCTGGATGCCTTGGAGTACCGCTCATATGTCTCCCTATCAACCTCCACGCTTTTTACAAAAAGCCATACGTTTTGGCTATGCCAAACAGCTTATGCGTCCGCTTGGCGTGGAAGATGTATCTACTTTACGCACTGGACTTCAGAAATGTTCCTCCGTACACAATGACTTTTGGTCCAGAGGTTCTATGATACCCTGGTTCGGTCCTTTGGATCGACTTAATTTCAATGCAATCGGAAGCAAAACGACATAGAAACGTTCTAGATCGGCCCAATTTGATAATGCGGTATGTTCATGCGCTGCCGAAAAGCCACCCGGCGACCAGTACCAGTATCCCACCGCCCACCACTTGCAGCACCGACAGCCACAGCGGCGTCTTGAAGTAGCGATGCCTGATCGCGGCGATGATCACCAGCTCGCAGCCCACGACGCCTAACGCTATCGCCAAGGCGAGGCCCACATTGCCGACCAGGAACGGCAGCGTATGAAAGACGCCGCCGCAAAATGTCATCGCGCCGATCACCAGGCCGCGCAGAAGCGGGTTGCCCCGACCAGTCAGCTTGCCATCGTCTGACAATGCCTCGCTAAACGCCATCGAGATCCCCGCGCCGACAGCGGTGGCGACTCCAATACGAAAGGCAATAATAGAAACGTGGGTAAGCAAAGCAGCCGAAAATATCGGGGCCAGCGTCGAGACCGAGCCGTCCATGAGACCAGCGAGACCTGGCTGCACGATCTGGAGGAGAAACGAGTTATCCTTGTGCATCTGGAGCCTTCGCCTCAAACGCTGCCTTGATGCGCTTCTTGCCTTCATCGCTTTCCCAATACGCCTGCCAGATCGGCGATTCGCCGTTGTCATAGGCGTCATAGATCGAGTTCAGCGCGGAGATCGCCGCTGCAACGGACTGGCCGCTGTGGCCCTGGTCGGCGATGAAAACGGCGATATCGAGAATGCACTGCCCCAACCAGCCGTCGTAATCCGCGCTGGCATCGAGCAAGCCAGATTGCTCCAGCCACGTCTTCGCGAACTTCCTGAACGTCATGCCTTCGTCTGCGGCTCTACTGGTTTCCTGCTCGCCATCGACATAGACTATGCGCGCATTGTTGTTGTAGCAGTGCGTTGCGCGCACCACCTCCATCGACGGATATTGCCCGGTCGTCTTCGTGCCGAGCCAGTACACATCGACCGGGCCGCCTGCCGTCCATTCGACGCCATAGAGAATGACGCCGGTACCGCTGATGCCGGTGATATCGACGGAGCGGACGAGAATGAAGCGGCGCGCTGGCATCGGAGCGCTGCCGATGATATCTCTGGTAATTTCCGCAGGGATCGTTGCGTCAACGATGGGAAGTGGGATCGTCAGCTTTGCGGCATATTGATTGCTGTTTGGGTCGATGCCAATTTCGATGCGACTGGCGTAAATCTCTTCGCCGTTTTCAGCGTTTGTGACTTTGACATCCCACGGCCCACGGCCTTCACTGGTGATGCGAACTTGTTGCAATGCCATGCTTCCTTCGTTTCCTTCGCTATCAATAACTGACCTTAAAGATTTACCTCTCGCGCAGCACCCATTTCACGCAAGACATTCACTTCGCGTCCATCGCGCTGCATCACTATCTGTGTCAACCGAACCATGTCGCCTTCGCGCACATACTTTGGCGTAATTTCTGGCGGCTCTTCGGAATCCGGGACAGGCGGCAGATCGGGGCTTTCAACGCCGATCCACCAGATGCGCCACGTACGCATCACCAGTACCAACACCGTGTACGATTCCGGCAATAGCAGCGTTTCTTTGATGCGCGCAAAAACGCCAGTATCTCTGAGGTGGCCCTGGGTGTCTATGAGATCAAAGGAAATGCCCAGCGTGTGGAAAATGATTGTATCAGAGATAGCAATAACGCCAATGTGATGCACGTCCTGCGGCGGTGGCGGCGGCGTTGGTGACTGGCTTGGAAGTTCAGTGAGCATGATTTTCTACCTTTCCATGTGTTATCGAGGAAGAACAGAGTTAACTTGTGCGAGGTGACTCGCTGCAAACAGGATCGCCACGATCGTCAGTAGGTGCAGCGCCTGGTCGAACCATAACCACTTGATCACACCATAGCGCGCCTTGAGGGCGTCGATTACCATGTGTGGTGCGAACAATGCTAGCGCTGCCCAGGGCGAGGCGTGCGCGAACAGCACGAACACGCCGGTATACGTCGCACAGTGGTAGACCAGGTGTTCCCAGGACTTGGCCTTCATTGAAGCCAAATAATCGCCTTGCAGTGGGAAATCAGCCAGGTAGTGGCAGGCAAACCAGGTGAGCAATACGGCAATGCTCATTTACGCCTCCGCTATCTTTGTATCGCACTTCACGTCCACTGCGCTCACCAGGCCATCATCGAACTCGCGCTGCACCTGCGCGAGCGCTGCCCAGGAAATCCGATGCTGGCGCTTGCATGATCGACACCAGAGTAGCAAGCCTTCGTTGTTCGCGCGGGCCAGCGTGCGATGGCGATAGACGCTACAGGTGATGCGCTCTTCATGCTGCGATGCGGGCGATGGGTGTTCGATCATCGTGCTTGCTCCGGCCTAGAATTTGATGAGGGTAACTATCCCGGCGGGCGTCGCTGCGCCGACGACATTCAACGGCCAGGGAGCAAAAGTATGCGCCGGAAGTGGGTTAGCAGCCGCAGCGTTGTTCGCGACGAACACGAAGCTGTTGTCAGGAATGCGCGGATTGGCGATGAGCGGCAACTGATAGCCTCCTGGAAGCTGGAGTGCGCTGATTTCATTACCACAATGTGGACAGATCATGCCTCGGTTCCTTTCCTGCCACTGTCTGACATCCGTATATTTCTTACAATCCGCATTGTCTGGTCATTGACAATGCGACGCACCATCGCTTCATCGACACTACCGCAGTGGACATGTATTACCGGTGCAACACGGGCCTCGCTGCCTTCATCGTCTTCTTTGCGTACCGTCAATGCGCCAAAACCAATGAGATCGCTGCCTTCGCCTTCATTAAGAAACTGCAAGCTATGAACGCCATGCTCGTCCAGGAAGTGGCGCAGCTCGCCGAGCGTCTCGAAGCTCGCGCCGTTGTCCAGCGTGACAAAGCCGTTCGGATACTGTGTGCCGAAGGCCTCGTTGCTGTCATGGCGACG
>DATLSI010000093.1:0-18728 GCA_035534255.1 Ktedonobacteraceae bacterium
ACTTGCCAACCACACGCCTTTTGCTTGTTCGTCACGGCGAAACACTCGCCAACCGCGAATTCCGCTATATCGGTTCGCGCGATGATCCGCTGAGCGAACGCGGGCGAGTTCAGGCCGAACAACTGGCTGAAGCGCTGGCGGTGTTGCCCATCGCTGCCGTCTATAGCAGTCCTTCGCAGCGTGCTTATTACACAGCTATACCCATTGCTGGACGGCATGCGCTCGAGGCGCAGAAGTTAGACGCACTGCGCGAATGCAGTTTCGGCACATGGGAAGGTTTGAGCCGCGCTGAGGTGCTGGCGCACGGCCATGAAGACGCCCAACTTTTACAGGTGTGGGAGCGCGATGCGAGCATTGAGCCGCCAGGTGGTGAAAGCATGGAGTCAGTACAAAAGCGCGTCTGCGCCGGTATAGAGCAACTTGCCCTGGTTCATCCAGATCAAACCATCGTGCTTGTCTCGCACGTGGGGCCAATCAAAGCCTTGCTGTGCGCAGCCCTGGACGCGCCGCTTTCTTCGTCACCGCGCATCTTCCTCGATCCTGCCACCATCTCCGTGGTAGACTGGCGGGATAGGCAGCATACGACCGTGCGACTGGTCAACAGCCACGCGCATCTCGGCTGGCAGGAGGCACGCTGGATGCAGTGATCTATAGAAAGGTCGTATGCATAGTACCAAACGTATCGCTTACGCAACCCGCAACCGGCAGCAGCGTACATACAGATAGAAGCAATAGCGGGATAGGCTTTGTTCCCATCAATCCGCCATTACACCATCAATAAAAGAGGCAGGATAGATCGTTGTGGCCCATTGTCTGAATCCACGACCCGTCGGGGGGCATGAGAACCCCGCTTCCGCGAAAATCTGCCAGCGCTGCGACTTTCTTGTGCGGGGCGCGCATCTTGGCATATACGAAGTTGTTTCCTTCACCGGCACTGGAACTTATGGACATGTTTACCAGGTGCGCGAACCCGCGCCGCTCAGCCGTATTCTGGCGTTAAAAGTGCTGCGCGTTGACCAGTTCAACGAAAAAGCGCGCGATAACTTTTTTGCCGAGGCGCAGCGCATCGCCAACATGCAGCACCCCAATATCTTGCCCGTCTACAACTTTGGGCATCTCGATGATAGTCGTCCTTACCTCGTCATGGAGTACGCACCCAGGACCATCCTCGACCTGTTTCGCAGAGAAGACGGCAGCAAACGGCTGGCTTTCGCTGAAGAACTGGTACCCTATCTGCAACAGGCGGCGTCCGCGCTTTACTATGTGCATGAAAACGGGCTGATTCACCAGGATGTCAAACCTGGTAATCTGCTGATCGGGCGCAATGGGCAAATCCTGCTCTCAGACTTTGGCGCGACCTTCTATCTTGGCATGCAAACGCACGCTTCGCTGGGCGAGGTGACGGGAACCGCGCCCTACATGCCGCCGGAACAGTGGCAGGGCAATCCCCGGCGCGACTCCGACCAGTACGCGCTGGCCGTGTGCATTTATGAATTGCTGGCTGGCCGTCCGCCATTCCTCTACAAGCAAATTGAGCAGATGTGGAACGCCCATTTGCGGGAACAGCCGCCCGCGCCTCAAAAATGGAATGCGCGCATTCCGGTCGAGGTCAGCGCGGCCCTTTTGCGCGCACTATCAAAAGACTATCACCAGCGTTATCGCAGCATCGTCGAGTTTTCAGATACCTACACCAGCGCCGTGCAGATAGCCCTACAACGCTATGTCTGCCAACGCTGCGGCAGCCAGAATCGCAGCGGTGCGCAGCGGTGCAGCACGTGCGGCGCTGACTACGATGATCGCCTCTGTCTTTACTGCGACACACCCGCGCGTTTCGGCCAGCGCTGCTGCTCCAACTGCGGACGCCTGACCATTCCATCGACGCTGGTAGCGCGCAGTCCACTTTCCGGCGTCAGCGTGCGACAGGGACGCTACATCATCCGGCATGTGCTCAAGCAAAGCGACGAAATGAAGGTGACGACGTCACTTGCCATCGATACCCAGGCCCGCGAGAAACGAGTCATCATCAAACGCTGGGAGTGCGCCGATAATCCCATCGAACGCCGCCGCAGGGAAATCGTCTATTACGAGCAAGCCACCGCGAGCCTGGCGAAATTTCGCCATCCCCTGGTTCCCAGAGTGTTAGACCGTTTCGCGGAAGGCAAACACTATTATCTCGTCGAGGAGTACATCGATGGGGAAAATATGGAAGAGTTGCTGCAAAAGCTGCTCAAACCACTGTCCGAGCGTGAAGTTATAGGCTATATGAACAACCTGCTCAATATTCTGATAGCCCTTGAACAACAGCAACCGCCTCTGCGCCACTACGATATCTCGCCCGCCAATATCATTATCGAAAACGCGCGCGGGCGAGCCATGCTGGCCGGTTTCCAGGTTCAAGCGCCGCCGCCGGAACAGCGCCCAGGGTCGGCAAGGCACCTGACCACGCAGAAAATCCTGCTCTCTCCCTACGTACCCGTCAAGGATACACCTTTTGACCATCGCACCTGTATCTACATGCTGGCAGCCAGCATGCACCAGGCGCTCACCAATTACGCGCCGCCGCACTATCCCGTCTTCCCCCCGGTGCGCCAGCTAAACCCGCTCATTTCGCCCGAACTCGAAGCCATCCTGAATCGCGCCTTGATGGAGGAACGGGCCGCGAGATATCAGAGCTACGCCGATATGAAGAGAGATGTGCAAAGATTGTTATAAAAATGCATAGGCGACCGTTTCCAGGGCGACACGGATCAAGGGCAACCGTTTCCAACGGCAAGGATCAAGGGCAACCGTTTCCAGGGCGACCGCAAGGGTGCGCCCCTACCATGACCCTGTTGGCGAAAGGAAGGAGAGGTAGAAGAAGGAAGATGGTAGAATAGCCGAAAGAGAGCAGAGTACCAGAGAGCCAATGAGAAGGAGCAAAGCGATGTCATTACAGCCTCAAGCCATTCCACCCATTCCTGAAGAGACCGCTCGTGTTGCGCGTGCAATTTTTCCAGCAGGAAACCGGTATATGCAATTACGAGATAAGTTAGGCACGATTTACACGGATGAACAATTTGTAGCACTGTATCCAGCGGGTGGGCAGTTCGCCGAGCAGCCCTGGCGGATTGCTCTGTTGCTCGTGATGCAATACATGGAGAACTATACGGATCGTCAAGCGGCGGAAGCGATGAAAACGCGTATTGACTGGAAATACGTGTTAAGCTTGGAGTTGACCGATCCCGGCTTTGATTTCTCGGTATTCTCAGAATTCCGTCAACGCTTGCTTGCGAGTGGGCAGGAAGAGCAGATTCTCAGCACCCTTTTGCAGGTGTGTCGAGAGCGAGGCTGGCTCAAAGAACGTGGCAAGCAACGCACCGATTCCACGCATGTGCTGGCGGCCATTCGCACGATGAATCGGCTGGAATGTGTCGGAGAAACGCTCCGCGCTGCCCTCAACAGTTTGGCGACCATCGTACCTGAGTGGCTGCGTGCCCAGGTCCCGGTGGAATGGTATGAGCGCTATGCGAGTCGGGTGGAAGACTTTCGGATGCCCAAAGAGGCGACGAAGCGACAAGCGTTCGCCCAGCAAATCGGAGCCGATGGCTCTCAGTTGCTCAGCGTGATCCGTGCCGAAGATACTCCCACCTGGTTGCGCGAAATCCCCGCCATCGAGGTATTACGGCGCGTCTGGGTGCAGCAGTTTGTGTTCGTGCAGGGCCAGCTCTCCTGGCGCCCAAATGACCACATCCCTCCAGCCTCCGTACTCATTTCCTCCCCCTACGATCCCGATGCGCACATGAGTATCAAACGCAGTACGGTCTGGACTGGCTACAAAGTGCATCTCACCGAAACCTGCGATGAAGAGACGCCCCATTTGCTGATCAACGTGGAGACCACTGCCGCCACGACCCAAGATATTGAGGAAACGGAACTGATCCATCACGCCTTAGCCCAGAAGCAGCTGTTGCCCTCTGAGCACGCCCTGGATACCGGATATGTGGATGGCCCCCATCTGGTCAGCAGCGCAATCCAGTACGGCATCGAACTGCTGGGTCCCGTCATTGTTGATCCGAGTTGGCAAGGGCGAGCAGGGCAAGGCTTTAGCGTGAGCGACTTTGCCATTGATTGGGAGACTCATCGGGTGACCTGTCCTGAGGGCAAAACCAGCCGGAAATGGAAGTGGGCCTACAATGGCCATGGAGGTGATCGTATCCATGTCGAGTTTGGGAAACAGGACTGTCTGGCATGTCCGTGCCGTACACAGTGTACCACCGCGCCAACGAACCCTCGTCAAGTCTCGTTTCATCCACAAGCTCAGCATGAAGCCATTCAGGCAGCCCGGCAACGACAGACCACTCAGAAATTTAAAGATCGGTACGCTTTTCGAGCAGGAATTGAAGGAACCATCTCACAAGGAGTGCGAGCCTTCGATCTGCGCCGGAGTCGCTACATTGGGCTGGCAAAGACGCATCTTCAGCATGTCATCACGGCTACTGCTATTGATGTTTCACGCCTGCTCGCTTTTCTTATGGGTCTTCCACGAGATGGCACCCGTGTTTCTCGCTTTGCCGCTCTTGCTCTCTAATCTTTTCGCCAACAGGGTCACCATATACGGACATTATGAGCCGTTCGTAGTATGGTAGGGGCGCACCCTTGCGGTCGCCCTGGGGACTAGTCGCGATCCCCAAGCGGCACGTAATGCACGTCTTTCGGGCCGACGTACTCGGCGCGCGGACGGATCAGGCGGTTATTCCCGAACTGCTCAAGGACGTGGGCAGACCAACCGGAGATGCGACTGCACGCGAAAATGGGCGTATCCAGGTCTACCGGAATGCCCATCATGTAGTAGACCGACGCGGAATAGAAATCGACGTTGGCATAAAGGCCCTTATGCTCTTTGATATAGTTCTCGATGATACGCGACATCTCATACCAGCGCGAGTCGCCGGTGCGCTTGCCCAGTTCTTCCGACATCTGGCGCAGGTGGGTTGCGCGCGGATCTTCCGTGCGATAGACACGGTGTCCAAAGCCCATAATGCGCTCTTTGCGCTCAAGCGCGCCCGCAATGTAGGCTTCCGCTTTATCAACCTCGCCGATTTTCATAAGCATGCGAATCACTTGCTCGTTCGCGCCGCCGTGCAACGGCCCGGAGAGCGCGCCGATGGCGGAGGTGATAGCGGCATACATACTCGCCAGGGTTGCAGCAGTGACACGAGCCGCGAAGGTCGAGGCGTTCAACTCGTGGTCGGCGTGCAGGATCAGCGCGGTATCAAGCACGTGCGCGTTGTATGCATCGGGCATTTCGCCGTTCAGCATGTACAGGAAATTGGTTGCGTGATTTTCACCCGCCAGCGGCTCTACAGGCTCTTTACCGCTGCGCATGCGATCCCAAGCAGCCACAATGGTTGGAAAGACGGCGGTGAGGTGGATCGAACGGCGGACATTGGCTTCGCGGGAGTGGTCACTCAAATCAGGGTCAAAGGAGGAGAGCGCAGAGACTGAGGTTCGCAACACATCCATCGGCGTAGACGTTTTCGGCAGATCGCGCATCAGTTGAAGAATGGCAGTAGGGAGTGCGCGATTGGCCTGGAGCTGAAACGTCACATCTTCTAACTGCGCCCTTGTAGGTAGAACGCCATGCCAGAGCAGGTAGGCCGTCTCCTCGAAGGAGGAGTAACGCGCTAAATCGTGAATGTCAATTCCATAATACGACAGTTTGCCTTGTTTGCCATCCAGGTCGCAAATACTGGAATGCGCTGCTACGATGTCTTCAAGTCCATCGGTGGTAGCCATAGAAGGTCTCCTCCAGGGATACTCGCTTCGCTCTGGCACTGGGCAGGTCGGCTCCGGCATAACGCGAGGGGCGGGTGCTGCTGCTTCCACAGCGAATCAGACAACTTTCACCACAACAAATGATATGCGGTTCTGTAAAGTATTATAGTCATCGGATCCAAAGCATGTCAATGCAAATGCAGCATGGGGTCTGCATCCTTCCGGGTGAAAAAGGACGCACATGTGTAACCGCAGCATGCTAGTATTGCCTACCGGGTAGCAGCCTCCTGCGGCACGACCTCTCCCACGGCGGGTTGAGGCGTGGACAGCGCGGCTCGCGCCTTGAGTTTCTCGCGGTGCAGCTTTTCGATCACGGAGCGCCAGCGATCGCCCAGCTTGATCCAGGGCTTCTCCACCAGCAGGAAAGAGAGGAAAGCGAAGGGGAAGATGATAAAGATGGCCCACGCCCAGAACACGCCATAAATGGCGAACTTATTAGTGAGATGCAGAAGCGGCAACACTCGCGTCGCCAATAAAATGAGCAGGGGCAGGTGCCACATATATAGACTATAGGAAATAAGGCCGATCCAGCGCAGCGGTGCCCACTCGAAGGGTATCTGGAGCACGCGCGGGCCATAGAGAATGGCTGCGATACACGCGCCGAAGCCAAACGAGAGCATCATCTCGTTGATCCAGTCGTAGGCGGGCAGCAGGCCATTCAGGAAAGGCCAGCCGTACATCTCATGGTTGAAATGCCACATGGCGTCGAATAAACATATGATGATGCCAATACCCCATAGCCACAGACTATATTTGCGCCACGTATCAGCGAACCTGGGACTGGTAGAGGGGTGCTGCGCGTAGATATAGCAGAGACTGATGAACATGCCAACTGCGAAATCTTCCGTGTACTTGCCAGTAATGCCAAAGGTGAAGAACAAGATTACATTGAGAACCGGGCGCGGCACCAGGATCGTTTTCGTGGGGTTCGCTAAAAAGTAGAAGCCGAAGAAGCGCACCGAAAGCCCCAGGAAGATCAGGCCACCGATACACATGGTGACAGCCGCAAAACGTTGTTGGCGTGGCACGCTTTTGACGAGCCATAAGAAAGCGATGGCAATGAGCGGCAAGAGCATATAAAACTGCCATTCGGTCGCAAGCGTCCAGAATGGGCCATTCACCTCTCGGAATGTGACACGCGAAGAGTCCATGAAGAAGGTGAGGAAGAGGAAAAGATATTTCAGGTGGTCGAGTTGCAGGTATTCGGGATGGGTAGTTAAGATGATAACAAACAGACACACGTAGTAGGCTGGAACGATGCGCAGCACGCGGCGCATGTAGAAGACGCGCGCCAGCGGCCAGGAGGTTTCAAAGAGCAGCGATTTCGCAAACGGCATAAAGAGCAGGAAGCCCGAAAGCACAAAGAAAAGCGTCACGCCCGTACCACCAGCCGTTGAAACCGACGAAGCTATCTGGTTCGCCATGCGATTCCAGAGGCTATCACCCGTCATGCGGTTGATATGGAAGACCATCACCATCAAGAAAGCAATGGCGCGTACACCATCCAGCACAGCGATGGTATTTTGTTTGCCGCCAATCTGGCGGTCTTCAAGCATGTGCGCTATCCATTGACCGAAACGGTGAAATATTTGTCCTAGCCCGTTCTGTGATTGTTCTACAGCATGTTGCGTATCATTCATCTCAATTATTCTCTATTCCAGGGTAGATTCACTGCTTTGCTTTGTATATTAACGAATAAAGTTGCCAGAAAGACCCGCTTCATGTACTTTTTGGCAATACAAGAGGGTAGCTATGACAGGGAATGCGTTACAGCTAACGTAGTATAGTATGAAAATCAATTTTATGCTACACTGGCTCCAAATTGATAGGAGTGAGGGAGCGTTATGGCAGAGACAGCGCGCGAGGATGAGCAGTTGCTCGTTGCTCGCAGCCAGCGTGGGGATGTCGAAGCTTTTAATCAACTGGTGCTGCGCTACCAGCAGGCCGTGTATACGGTTGCCCTGCGCATGCTCGGTGATCGTGACATTGCCGCCGATGTTACGCAAGAGACATTTCTCGCCGCTTTCCGCGCCATGCCATCCTTCCGGGGCGGCTCTTCCTTTCGCGCCTGGCTGCTGCGCATCGCCTCCAACCAGTCATGCGACCACTGGCGGCGCACGCATCGCCATCCCGTTGATTCGCTGGACAGCCTGACCGATGAGGATGAGCCGTACTCAGCCGACGCCATGAGTTCTCTGATCGATACAGGCCAGGATGTCAACCCCGAAGAGGCGCTGCTGACCCAGGAATTGCAGCAGGTCATCCAGCTCGGATTAGAGAAATTGCCGCTCGACCAGCGTGTGGCCGTCATCCTCTGCGACATCCAGGGACTCAGCTACGAAGAAATAGCCGTCACCACGCAGACTACACTGGGCACGGTGCGCTCGCGTATCGCGCGCGGCAGGGTGCGACTGCGCGCCTATTTACTTCAACACAGGGAACTATTACCGGGAAATTTTCGTTTACTCTCTGATAGGGAATAATTCCAGCATAGCGCATATTACGAATACGGAGTACCTTAGTGACACAGCAGGAGCATCTAACAACCGGGCAACTTTCAGCTTTTCTTGATAAGCAGCTTTCTCCCCAGGAGCAGGCTTTTTTTGATGCTCACCTGCAAAGCTGCCAGCACTGCCAGTTTGAACTGGCGGAGTTGCGCCGCACCGTCGTCTTGCTGCATGCCATGCCGCAGCCACAACTGCCGCGCTCTTTCACCCTACCAACTACAGTCCAACCCGCGCAAATACGAGCCGCGCTCCCGCAGACAGCACCAGCGCGACAACGGCACGTGTTGCGCTCCACTGTGCGGGCAGTGAGTAGCATCGCGGCAGTGATCGGTTTGATCTTCATCCTGTCCGGTCTGCTGGCGAATGTGCATCTCGGCGTTGGTGGAGGAGCGACCTCCACATCATCCTCTCCTGTTTTCAACAGCAGCAACGGGAATACAACAGGTTCATCTCAAGTGCCGCAAGCGAACGTCAATACGCCGGGCGCTATTGAAACTCCTCTAATACATAATCCCCAGACCAGCACGCCAACCGCGTCAAAGCTCTCTCCCACGCCCAAAGCTACACCAACTGCCAGAGCGACAGTGAAAAACGGAGGCGCAGTTGAGCCACCAGTGCTCCCACCGGCGCTGGACCTGGGACAGCCCGCGGGTCGCCTCAGCCTGGGCGCGCTCCTGCTGCTGCTGAGCATTATTGGCCTGGTACTCACACGCCGCCGATATCGCCGCTTTCATTAGGGACGCGGACTCCCGCCACCCCATTCCGCAATCCGCTTTATGCGTGTTGTGCCAGTTTCCAGCAATCCTGCGCGATGGCCCAGTCTTCCTGCGTGTGGATAACCAGCACGCGCGCGGCTGAATCCTGCGCTGCGATATCTTCATCCACGGGGGAACGCGCATTTTCTTGCGCATCTAGTTTGAGGCCCAGAAACGCGAAGGCTTCACAGGCCGCAGCGCGCACCTCGGCGGCATTTTCTCCGATACCGCCGGCGAATACCAGCGCGTCCAGCCCTCCCAGCGAAGCCAGCATCGCGCCGATAGCGGAGCGCAAGCGGTGCGTAAACATCTCAAAAGCCAGCTTTGCGCGCGCGTCCCCTTCGCGCATCTTCTGCAAGACCTGGCGCATATCACCCGATCCGGCGATACCCTTCAGGCCAGAGGCAGTGTTGAGGGTCGTATCCAACTGATCCACGCTGGATTTCTTCTCGCGCAGCAGGTAAAGCAGGATGCCAGGATCGATTGAGCCTGAGCGACTGCCCATCATTATCCCTTCCATGGGCGTAAAACCCATGCTCGTATCGATGCTGCGCCCCTGGCTGATGGCGGCCAGCGAACAGCCATTGCCCAGATGACAGGTAATCAGGCGCAGCGAAGATAGCTCTTTGCCGAGGATTTGCGCGGCGCGGTGCGCGCAGTAGCGGTGACTGATGCCATGAAAACCAAAGCGGCGAATCCCTTCGCGCTCATAGAACGCGTAGGGGAGCGGGTAGACCACGGCTGCATCGGGCATGGTTCGATGAAAGGCGGTATCGAACGCGGCTACCTGTGGTACGGCAGGCGCGAGATGCTCGATAGCCTCGATTCCCACCAGGTTCGCCGGATTATGCACCGGGGCAAGCACCGCCATCTCGCGAATAGCTGCTTTTACCTGCGGCGTAACGAAAACGCTATCCTCGAACTTCGTGCCGCCATGCACCACGCGATGCCCGGCTATATCGATGGCCGCAGGCCCATCAATGACACGCGTTTCGCCGCTCCACAGCGTCTGGAGCATGCGCCCGATTACGGCTGCTCGCTCATCTGTGGGCAGTTGCTCTTCTCGTGTCGCACCGCCACGCGTCGTAATCTTGAGATCGGTTGTTCCAGGATGGTGCGACCAGTCCGCGTCGGCCTGCCAGAGCGGGTCAGGCGCGAGATCGGGCAATTTGTTATCTATTTCGTACAGGCGGCTTTTCTGGCTGCTTGAACCGGCATTAAGTACCAGGATGCGCATAAGAACTGTTTACCTTTCTCGATTAGTACGAGATACCAGGGCGGGGCAAAAACTTGACACTTACCCGCATTCTATCACGTTAACACGTTGTTAACAGCTTTGTGATACTCTTACATAATAGATACTTACTAAATATGGAGGACACCATGCCGTCTATTGACGAGGCGCGCCTGCGCCTGATGCATCGCTATTGGAGCGCGGCCAACTATTTAACGGTAGGTCAGATCTATTTACGGGCGAATCCGCTCCTACGCGAGCCATTGCGCCCCGGACATATAAAACCACGCCTGTTGGGCCACTGGGGAACATCTCCTGGCCTCAGTTTCATATACGTACACCTCAATCGACTCATACAAGATCATGACGTGAATATGATCTACCTGGCTGGCCCCGGACATGGCGGACCGGCGCTGCTGGCAAACGTCTACCTGGAAGGAACCTACTCGGAAGTCTATCCAAAGGTTTCGCAGGATGCCGGGGGTATGGGCCTGCTCTTTCGCCAGTTTTCCACGCCGGGAGGAGTGCCAAGTCACGTCAGCGTGCCTACTCCTGGCTCCATCCATGAAGGAGGAGAACTGGGCTACGTCCTCAACCATGCTTTTGGAGCCGCTTTTGATAATCCAGACCTGATCGTCGCGGCGGTCATCGGGGATGGCGAGGCAGAAACAGCGCCGCTGGAGGGTGCCTGGAAAAGCATCAAGTTCTTAAATCCGCTTCGTGATGGCGCGGTGCTTCCCATTTTGCACTTGAATGGGTACAAGATTTCAGGCCCCACCGTTCTTGGTCGCGCTAACGATTCTAATTTGCAGCAACTGCTTACTGGTCATGGCTATGATGTCCACTTCGTGGAAGGTGATGATCCGATGACCATGCACCAGACTTTCGCCGCGACATTAGAAACGTGCTATACGAAAATCCGTTCCTACCAGGAGGATGCGCGCGAGCGCGGCATCACGAGCGAACCGGCATGGCCAGTGATTGTCCTGCGCACCCCGAAGGGATGGACGGGGCCTAAAGTAGTTGATGGGCTTCCCATCGAAGGGACGTTCCGCGCCCACCAGGTGCCTGTGTCGGACGTGCGGGAAAATCCAGAACACCTGCGCATTCTTGAAGAATGGATGCGTAGTTACCAGCCCGAAGACCTTTTCGACGAGCAGGCTCGCTTGAAACCCGAGCTGGCAGCCCTCGCGCCAGCAGGCAATCGCCGCATGGGAGCCAATCCACACGCTAACGGCGGTAAGCTTATGGTCAACCTGGATATACCCGACTTTACCGATTACGCCATCGATGTCAAAAAGCCTGCCACCGAGCAACACGAGTCAACGCGCCAATTGGGTAAGATGCTGCGCGATATCTTCACGAGGAACGCCACGCAGCGCAATTTCCGCCTTTTCTGTCCTGACGAAACCAACTCAAACCGCCTGGGGAACGTCTTCGAGGTGGAGAACCGCACTTTCGAGGAAACCATTCTGTCCATAGATGACCATCTCTCTACTGATGGGCGCGTGATGGAAGTGCTGAGCGAGCATCTCTGTCATGGCTGGCTGGAGGGCTACCTGCTCACCGGGCGGCATGGCCTCTTCGCGACCTATGAAAGCTTCGCGCTGGTCTCCGCCTCCATGACGGTGCAGCATACAAAATGGCTCGAAGAGGGCATCAAACTGCCCTGGCGCGCTCCAATCTCCTCACTGAACATCTTGCTGACATCGACATGCTGGCGTAACGATCATAACGGGTTTAGTCACCAGGGGCCTGGCCTGATCGATACCGTGCTCTCGAAAAAAGGGACGGTTGCGCGTATCTATCTGCCCCCTGACGCGAATTGCCTGCTCTCGGTTGCCGATCACTGCCTGCGCAGCCACAATTATGTCAATCTAATCGTCATCGATAAACAGCCGCAGTTGCAATGGCTCTCTATGCCCGATGCCATCGAGCACTGTACGCGCGGTCTCTCTACATGGCAGTGGGCCGGCAATGAAGAAAACGTGGAACCAGATGTCGTGCTGGCCAGCGCGGGTGATATTCCCACCCTGGAGACGGTAGCAGCGGCGTGGTGGCTGCGGCATCACCTGCCTGAACTGAAGGTGCGCGTGGTCAACGTGGTGGATTTGATGAAGCTTTACCCTCCTTACCTGCATCCTCATGGCATGGATGACGCTGCCTTTATCGAGAACTTTACGGTAGACAAGCCGGTGGTATTCGCGTTCCACGGGTATGCGCGAGCCATTCACGAGATCGTGCATGGACGTCCCAACGTGGATCGTTTCCACGTGCGCGGCTTCATGGAAGAGGGAACCACCACCACGCCGTTTGACATGGTCGTGCTGAACCACATGAGTCGCTACCATCTCTGCATCGAGGCCATGCGGCGCAGCCCGCGCGTGCGAGGACTCACCGCCCCGTTGATAGCAGAGTGCAACGACATGCTTGCCCGGCACCATGAATATGTCATAACAAATCTCGAAGACATGCCCGAAGTGCGCGACTGGGTGTGGACAGACTGAAAACACTGGAACGCCTACGAGGTGAACGAAATACCCAGTGAGGTCAGCCCCTGCTTGAAAGTAGCAGGGGTCAGGGGTTGTACAATCACGTAGCGCACAATGCCCTGGCTATCGATAAAGTAAGTTGTGGGGATCGCGGTCACGCTATATTGCTGATTGACATTCCCACCCTGGTCGAAGAGCAGCGGATAGGTAACATGGTATGTCTGGCCGAAAGGACGAATATCTTCTTGCGGATCAGCCTGGTCGATACCCACGAGAGCAAACTGGTCGCGCGTGGCATACTGTGTATTTACCCGCTCCAGATAGGGTATTTCTGACAGGCATGGCAAGCAGGATTCGGACCAGAAATTTAAGATGACGGGATGACCGCGTAAACTGCTCAGACTGATCGTGCTGCCAACGCCGCCACCGCCATAAACGGGCAGATTGAAATTGGGAGCCGCAGTTCCAGATGGAATGCCCCCGACTGACGACTGCGAGGATGAAGGCCAGAACGCGAGCAGGCTAAATACGACTACCAGCAAGCCGATAAACCCTAACACCAGGAAAATAACGCGCCTGCTCTTGATCGGTTTGTGAGGGAGGCTGGCATAATGCTCAGCCAGTTCTTGCTTGAGTTCATTGCGCTGCTCGCGCGCCAGGTTCTGTTCTTGTTGTTCGGTGCTCAGCTTCCGGGCCATGCAAATGATCTCCTTCTTGTCGTATCTTAGTATAAGCGCATGTTTGGAAGTCTGCAAGCCCTGGATTTTGGCATTGACGAAGCCATAAACGAGGAGTATGCTACATGACAGAGTAGTGATGTTATTTTACATATCACGGCATGGAGGTGAGATGTAATCATGTCAAGCAACACGATTTTGCTGATTTTTGCTATCGTCAACGTAGTGGTAACGGGTCTCTTTGCCTCGGCGGTATTAAACCAGTTTGTGCAGAGGCGGCGAATTTATCAACTCTACTGGATGATCGCCTTGCTGATGGCCTTTTTTGCCACGTTAAGCTACGTGTTCATGATCATTGTGGGACCAACCAGCGGCGCGGGCATTGTCTTCTTCCGCGCCTATTACATCCTGGGGGCCGCGCTCGCGCCATCCTGGTTAGGGCTGGGCAGTATTGCCCTGGTGACTGGTGCGCGCGTCACGCGCATCTGCCTGGCTGTTGTCTCCATACTCAGTGTTATTACAGCAGTCATTATTGCCATCTCACCACTTGATATACACGCGCTCAGCCAGGTGGCGGGTACACCCGGCACAGGAATTTTGCAGAACCAGGCCGCCTGGCTGCCGCTCACCATTACGCTGAACTCGCTGGGTGTGCTGGCCGTGGTGGGAGTCGCCATCTACTCCGGCTGGAAACTCTTGCGTCGTCAATCCAGCGTGGCCGGTTTTCATCCAGGCAATCTGCTCCTGGCAAACGTACTGATCCTCATCGGCGATTTGCTGAACGCCGCGGCAGGCACAACCGCGCGCGCTTTCGGATTGTCGGGCAGCTTCTGGCTGGTGATGACGGCAGGATGGATTGTTTTCTTTAGTGGCGTGATGCTGGCCAGCAAGCGCAGCGCCACAGACAAAACAAATCGCAAAAAGGACCAGATGAAAGGCACTGTTGCCTCTGCTCGCTAATCATGCGATAATAGCGGAAAATCGGGTAGGAGGTACTGGTGCTTTGGATGGCGGCGTTCAAACAAACACAGTGGACAATATAGAACAACTTCGACAACGAGCGCGCAAGTACGCACAGTCAAAACAATGGGCAAAGGCACGCGAGACGTATTCCGCTTTGCTGCAATATGATAGCGAAGACGAAGACGCCTTGATGGGGCTTGCCCAGACGCTGGATATGTTGGGTGACTATTCCGCGCTGCTCGAAACGGCCCAGGCGGCTACGCAACTCAATCCAGGCTCGGCGCGCGCGCTGGCATATAAGGCCAGGGCGCTGCAGAAGCTCGAACGACTCTCCGAGGCGACCATTGCCAACGACCAGGCATTGCTGCTTGATACCAACCTGGCATTAGCATGGTTCAACCGCAGCGGGCAGCAACTCCTGCAAGATCATTTCACGGAAGCCCTGCGCTACACGGAACGCGCACTTGAACTCGATGCGACCGATGCGCGCGCGTGGACAAACAAAGGGCTGGCCCTCGTCCAACTCAATCGCCAGTTTGAAGCGCTGGAGGCAATAAATCAGAGCCTGGCGTATGATCCAGACTACATGATCGCGCTCACCCTGAAAGGCGAAGTATTGCGCAAGTATGGTCGCCTGGAAGAAGCCATACAGACCATGCGACACGCGCTGGATATCGCGCCCGACGATATATCATCGCTCAGTGTGCTGGCACAAGCCCTGCGCACCCAGAGCGCTTACGAAGAATTACTCCCAATCAGCACCCGCCTGGGACAAATCACGCCCGACAGCCTGTTCGCCTGGGACAGCCAGACTTGCGCCCTGCGTGGTCTTGGCCGTTTCGATGAAGCCATTAAAGCCATCGAGCATGTCCTGGAACTGGACCCCACCAATGTGCGCTATATGATGATCAAAGCCGACAACCTCTACCGCCTGCAACGCTACCGCGAAGCAGTCAGCGCCTCCGAAGAAGCCCTGCAGATCGATGAAGAGTACGCACCCGCGCACCGCATTCACGAAAAAGCCATGCGCGCCATGTACCAGCAGAAGCGCAAAAAGAAATAGGGGCGTCATCCCCCGATCAATCGTTCCAGTGTTGGCAGCAATACGTCATCCCGACGCGCCTGCAACAGATCGCGCAGGCGTTCGGGAACCACCAGGCGGATGCGGCGCTGGTGCTGCTCATAGCGCGCGAGGTCGTCGGGCTGCAGACCTGTGGCTTCGACCCAGGGTACAAGCGAGTCCAGACCCACGGGGGGATTGGTGAAGGATACCCACACGTCCATCTCCCACTTTTCAGGACGGGGAATATCGAACAACACCTCGTAGTCGGCAATTTCAGTATCCAGCACACTGGCAAGTTCCGCCGCCAGCAGTTGTCCAATGTGGCGGCGGCGCTGCGCATCCCAGAACAGAGCATCCAGGCGATGATACAGACGACCTGCCTGGTGACTGACCTCTAATACCACTTTATATGGGCGGCGCATTTGCAGCGCGTCGGCCAGGGCGCGCGCGCTGGCGGGCATGGCTGCGTCGGCTAGTAGTACCAGCAGGGAAGCGTCATCCAGCCCGACCAGTTGTTCGGCTTGCAGCGCGCCACATAGCAAGCTCTCTTGCACTGCGCGCATCAGCATGACCTGTAATGAGCGGGCGGTATGATGCCAGTAGATATTGTCGAACATCTCCTGACGAGCATGCAGCAGCGAATGCAGCGGGCTGATGCCCTTGTGCGTGACCACAACGCGGCGCTGCCCGTTGACGTTTGGATGGATGCGTAAAGCACCCTGAAGACGCGCCACATCCACGCCGCCGTAGGGAACGTTACAGGCGCGCGCGTCACGCGGGAGATAATCGAGCTTGTCCACGTCCAGCGCGCCGCTCAGTAGGCTGCTGAGCAATTCGTCGTCGGCGGCCAGTGGTCGTGTCCTGGGTGGGTCGATAAAATCGGCCACGCGCTCAGGTGAAAGGTGATAGTCGCGCTCAAGGATGGTGGCAATTTCGCCTGTTTCGATGATCGAACGTCCCACTTTTTCGTGCAGGATAATGGGATGCCCCAGTTCCTCGATGGTATGCGAAAACGGGTAATGCCCGATATCATGCAGCAAAGTCGCCACGAAAAGCGTCTGCACGCTACTGATCGAAACCCCAAACAGGCCGCCATCCGCTCCACGCTGTAAGAGAGAGCGCAGAGCGCGCAGGGCTAGATAGTAACAGCCGAGACTATGTTCATAGCGCGTATGGGTCGCTCCCGGCCAGATGCGATAGACAAAACCCAGTTGTTTGATCTTTTGCAGCCGCAGAAATGGTGCAGTGCTGATCAATTTTTCTTCACGCGGGCCGAGAGGAATTAAATCATACAGGCTATCGCGCACAGTACTAATGGGCTGTTCATCTGGTAGCAACGGCAAACCAGCTTCATCTACCCACTGCAGCCGCATATCTGCTTGCACGACCGCTCTATTTTCGCTGTGAAGATCGGCTTCTGGCCGTTTTACGCGGACCTTTTTTGGACGTTCAGCTTGCATATTCATGGCTGGATTGTAGCAGAAGGCTAGGACGAATGTCCAGAGGAAAAACTTAAAGTGATACTATTCAATTTACTACGTTGTAAACAATGGAAGCAAAGGGCTAGGTGTGACCTATAAGGCATTTATTTTGTACATCACCTTGAATCTGGCGTCACTTAGCATATGCTATGCATCATCACTTATGATGCATTTTCTTACTCTGTTATTGTGTAGTAGGAAGAATTTGTACAATGGAGTTGAACGTATAGTATGCATGAGAACAATTTCTGGGGGCAAGCACAATCAAAGGGCTTTAACACGGGCATGATCGTGCGTCTAGGCCTCGCGCTGGCGGTGCTAGCAGGCAGTGTAACCCTGGCCTGGACACTGCTCGGTTCGCACTTCGCGCGCGCCGCGTCAAGTGTCAACACGGTGAATACCCACGCTCACCCGTGGTCTATCGTCTTCGATGCCCAGGGCAATGCCTGGGTCGCGGAACCGAATTGTAATCCCGCGCCGGTATGTATTGCTCCGCCCACTGGCTCGATTGAGGAATTTCACCTGGTAGGTGGCCTGCCAGTTGTGATGAATACCTACACTCCGGCCGCCGGCATATTCAACCCGACATCCCTGCAACTGGATGGTGCCGGGCATGTCTGGTTCACGGACCCGACCAACGACGCGATTGGCGAATTGACTATTGCCACCAATACGTGGACCAAGTTCACCGCCGGCATCAGCGCGAATGCTATGCCCTTTGGTCTGGCACTTGACAAAACTGGAAACCTCTGGTTCGCTGAGAGAGCGCAAGGGGGAACTGGCAAAATAGGCTTTTTCAATACAGGTACCCATGCCGTGGTAGAAACCGCGGTGACGACCACCACGGGTCAGCCCGATGGCATGACCTATAGTTCAGCCACCAATACCGTGTGGTTCGCCGAAGACACTGCTCCAAAAATCGGCAGCTTTACTGCAACTACCAACGGTATTATTCCTACTCCTATCGCCGAACATACCAGCAATGCTAATATAAATCCGCCTAATCCGCACCTGGTTACCCTCGACAAGTCGGGTAATGTGTGGTACAGCGAACAAGGCTCCGACATGGTCGGCGAGATGAATCCTACTACATTTACGACGACACAATTCTCAGCGGCCGGTAGTATTTGTCCGACGCCGGGCGTTACACCCACACCCTGCACAAACACCTATATCGACGGCATTTCCTCTGATAGCAATGGCACAATCTGGTTTGATGAGACCCAGACGAAGGTGCTTGGCTCATTGAATCCTGCAAACGGAGCCGTAACTCTTTACCCGCTGCCTCAAGCACCCGGAGACGGATTGACCGTTGATCCCCAGAATAACGTCTGGGTATCAATGCAATTCAGTCAGGTGCTTGGTGAGTTGCCTGCTGGTTCAGCGCCTACGCCAACACCTGGTACCAGCCCAACAACCACGCCCACCTTGCTAACCGGGCCGGTCTACAAGACCTGGTACTTTGCCGAGGGACGCGTCGGCGGTGGCTTCAACGAGTATCTCTCGCTGGATAACCCGACTACCAACGCCTGCCAGGTCACCATCACCTATCTCTACACCCCCGATGGACAAGGCTCGTTGACCAAGACCCTGAGCGTCAACATCGGAGCCGGCACGCGTTACGAAGAGGGCGTGGACGGCGACCTGGGCACCTCGTCGCATGGCTTCGGCATCACCGACTCGGCCATCGTCACCGTGGACAATACCGTCACTCCTGCCTGCACCGGCATCGTGGCCGAGCG
>DATLSI010000094.1:0-11345 GCA_035534255.1 Ktedonobacteraceae bacterium
CGCTCGGCCACGATGCCGGTGCAGGCAGGAGTGACGGTATTGTCCACGGTGACGATGGCCGAGTCGGTGATGCCGAAGCCATGCGACGAGGTGCCCAGGTCGCCGTCCACGCCCTCTTCGTAACGCGTGCCGGCTCCGATGGTGACGCTCAGGGTCTTGGTCAGCGAGCCTTGTCCATCGGGGGTGTAGAGATAGGTGATGGTGACCTGGCAGGCGTTGCTGGTTGGGTTATCCAGCGAGAGATACTCGTTGAAGCCGCCGCCGACGCGTCCCTCGGCAAAGTACCAGGTCTTGTAGACCGGCCCGGTTTGCAGATTGGGTGGTGGTGTGCTTGTAGGTGTCGGGGTAGGTCCTCCTGTCGAGCCATTGGCATGACCAAGTCCGTACCTGGATGTTGTATAGGTTGGGACACCATTTGTCCAATCGATTTCAAGATAGACCCTGGAGTTGTAAAGGGTTGGCAGATTCATGATACTCGCGCGCGTTGCGGTATTAATAATATCTCCTGAATCACCGACAAAAGCGTATTGCCCACTCGTGCTATGCAGCAACCAGCCTTCCCTGGCGCAGTCGTAGGCACAGGGTGATTGATTCCCTGCCATTGATTTCAGCGGAATATCGGCAATTTGCACAGGAGCAGTGTTCGGTAATCCACTGATATCGAAGACATGGACGTAACTATTGACGTTGTCCATGACGTAGGCTTCCTTCTCATCGGGTGAGAGAGAAATGCCGTGGCTGGGCGGAAGTGAACTCTCGCTTGGTGGGATTGTAAAGCCCTTGACGGGTACGGTGTAAAGCACCTTGCCAGTCGTAGTACTGCTTACCTGGAAACCGAGGTAGCCGGTAGCTGTGGTGAAAGCAAGCGTATCGGCGCTATTGATGGTGAAAGGGCGAACACCGTTTACCAGTGGCCCGATTCTGTTGATAATGGCGTTGTTGGAGGTATTCACCTCAACGAGATAGTTGTAATTAAGCGCGCCCAGGTAAGCATGAGAGCCGTTGAGGCTTACGATGGTGTTGTGAGCGGCTGCCCCGGTGTTTATGAAAATACTTGTTGCCACACTGCCGTCGCTCGTATTGATGACATGCCAGGTGCCATCGTAGGAGAGTTCACCATCGGGCAAGTAGATCGATTTGCCATCGGGTGTGATTGCCGGACTATCGACGCCAAAGAGATAGTTCACCTGCCATACAATGCTATCATTCAGCAGGTTATATTTGAGGAGCGAGCCATTGCCATGAGCGCCCCCATCGCCGCCGTAGCTGATGTAGAGCATAGCGGAGGCCGGGTCCGCGACAACGCCTCGCACATCGCTCAGCATGGGCAAGGAGATGGTTTTGACGAGAGAAAAACCGTTGTCAATATTGTAGACATCCATCTGGCCTTGAGGAAAAACATAGAGGTAGTGATTGACGACAGCTCCGGTATTAGTTGCTGTACTGGCTTTCGAGTTTAAGCGAGGAAAGATGAAAAACTGTGCCGCCGTTAGCGATAAGATTATGAGGGCTATAAGAACCAGGCCAACGCTTTTGGTCTTACGTGTGAAGGTCATAGTCGATCTCTTCCTTTTCATGCTCCATCAATAAAGGTAGGTATTAAAGCTGATACTATATAAACGAAGTTAAATACGGTGAGCGGGTTACAATAGGACTGCATATTGGTAGTGATTTGTAGCAAGCGGTTAAGATATCTCAATGTGCCTGACCTTGACGCTTCACTTTGTATAGCGTATAATACTGGCAAGCGGAAACGTAATCTACGTCACGCATACTTAGCGATATTCGTGTAATCATTCGGGGGCTGAAACTTCAACCCTCTTGAAAGAGGCAAAAAACATATGATCGAGCAAACCCAGCAGTCAACTGTTGAGACAAGCATCCTCAGCATGACGCCTGCCGCCGCGAGTAAGGTGCAGGAATTGCTTACCCAGGAAAATGATCCCAGCCTCGGCCTGCGCATCTTCGTCGCGGGTGGTGGTTGCTCAGGTCTCCAGTATGGCATGACCCTCGATGAGGAGCAGGATGGCGACACTGTCATCATGCAACAGGGTCTCAAAGTGCTGGTTGACGAGATGAGCATTGGCTATATCAACGGCAGCGAAGTTGACTATGTTGATAGCCTGATGGGCGCTGGATTTACTGTTAATAACCCCAATGCGGTTTCTAGCTGCGGGTGCGGGCATTCCTTCAAAACAGCCGATGGCGGTGGCGAAGCGCGTGGCTGCGGCTGCGGTCACTAAGCGCATCACGTTATAGTCACAAAATAACGAATTGGCGCATGCTTTGAGAAAAAAGAGGCCTTTCACTACGTATTACTGATGGAAGGCCTCTTTGTCTTGTCTGGTGTTTGACAAAAAAGGAGCATGAATGAGCAGACGTATTGCTTATCGTCCGCGTTATCAGCGCATGCGGCGTCTCCCGCATCTCTCTTTTCACTCACACAAAGATTTTCTTCATTATGGTTGGACTTACCGCCCACAGGCCATTCACTTTCCAAAACTGACGCCCGGCCAGAGTTTATTATCGGTTCCCTGGGGTTACCAGCTATAGTGGAACGCTATGAATCAATAAAGAACTTTGCGCAAATGTCATAGGAGTGACAAAGCTTGTACCAGCAAGTAATCAACACGCTGCGCACAGCGTATAGCCGTGAAAGCGCTGAGCAGCGTGACAAAGCTGAAAAAGAGGACTGGAAAGTCGTCGAGCGCCAACAGTTTGTTGCTCTCTTACAACAGGAGGGCAAGAAAACGCTGTTAGAAATCGGGGCGGGTACAGGCAAGGATAGTCTCTTCTTTCAAGATAATGGCCTGCGCGTAGTTTGTACCGATCTTTCACCCTCTATGGTTGATCTCTGCCGCGAAAAAGGGTTGGAAGCCTATGTTATGGACTTCCTGAACCTGGATTTCATGCCAGCATCCTTCGATGCAATCTACGCTCTGAACTGCCTGTTGCATGTTCCAGGCACTGACCTGTCTGCCGTTCTACAGAAAATTCATGACCTGCTGCGCCCAGGTGGTCTCTTTTTTCTGGGCGTCTATGGCGGTATTGAAAAGGAGGGCATAAACGAACATGACTATCACATACCCCCGCGTTTCTTCTCCCACCACACAGACGAGTTCATGCAGCGAGTCACCGCCCCGTTCTTTGCTCTTGTTTCGTTCAAAGTGATTGCTTTCCCAGACAGGACATTGCATTTTCAGTCCATGATACTGCGTTGCAAAGGGTGAACCGGAGCGACTATTGCATTCGTCACAATTTAGCAGGACGAAGTGACGTGTCGGGTCATTCATTAAAAGTATCTGCTTCTGTCTCGCTAACATCAATCGAAACAGCGCCAGGTTCCATCATCATGCGTTTGACTAGACCCGGCATGTCGCTGGCAAATTTGGAATTTGCCACCACTCGCTGCGCTCCCGCCGAGATAGCTTTGGCGCGTGCCTCTAAATCCATGTGCGAGCCGAAGGCCAGCACGGGATAACCGGCGGCGCGCGCCTTGCTGATGGCTGTTTCCCAGTCGATGCCCGTCGTCGCGATATTGACGATTATCAGCGCCGGTTTCTCCGTGTCGCTGGCACTCAGGCCTTGTTCGAAGGCGGGAAGCGTGCGTGCGGTTTTGACATCCATATCATAATGGCGCAGCGTATCACGCATCTTCACAGCGAAGAAGAGGTCTTTTTCTAAAGCAAGTATAGTTGTCACTATTGTTGTTTCTCTCTAATCGTCAGGCGGTTCGTAGACAGGGCGGTGGAAAAGCTCGCCCAGTTCCTGGTTCACAACGTCCAGGTTGGTATAGAGGTCGCGCGACAGGACATGGTGCGTGCCATTGCAATAGGGCTTGTCGCAGGGCTTGAAATGGCTGATCTCGAAGAGCAGGTTGCCGTCTTTGACGCTGATCCAGATGTGTTTGCGCGAATAGCCGTCACCCCACTTGAGGAGCAGCCCGTCCTGGTATTCATCGAAGCGCCCCTGTCCGTAGAGATAGTCGCGATTGAACATATTCAGTATATCGCGTACCCTGCTGTTGTCGATCACCCGCGCCGCCTCCGGCTTCAGGTGTGTCGTCGCTTCCTGTGCCAGGTCTTCCGCCGGAATGTATAATTCACGCGAAGAGTGCGACCCCTCGCGGATCATCTTCTGGATCATTTGTCCCTCGACATCCGAGAGTCCGTGACTTTGTCCCAGTATAGGAGATTTCTCAGGTTTCTGGTTACTCCTATCGACCATGTTCTATGCTCCTTGCTAGCTGTCAGGATTGCTATCCTTATGTACTGTACCACGCTACCGAGACAAATGCCATAGCGTTTTTCTGGTACATATATTCTGAACGTTTGCTCTTGACAAATGTTCTCATTGCCCGGTATACTTTCAATGCATATAGTGTCGTAATTGTTCCTGTAATTGTTGCTTTCACCCTGTTAAATAGAGAACATACGTTCTATATTTATACTGGAATGTAGTGTGACAGGTGCCAGGCCGACGAAGAACACCAGATACTACCGTCGCCATTGCCTTTGAGATTGCTGGCGGCCAATCCAATGCCGTGCTTGTGGATAGGCAGGGTGTGATACGCCAGCGGTGCTCCGCCAGGACGCTGCGGGGGCGGCCAGTGGCGGCCACGCTGGAGCCATTTCTGCGTGCTATAGATGATCTGCTGGCTCAGGCGGCTACGCTGGGCTGGCGCGTGAGCGGCCTGGGTATCTCTGTTCCGGGAACGCTGGACGACACAGCGCGTCGCCTGCGTATTGTGCCTATTTTGCCTTCACTCAACGATTTTCCCCTGTGCGACCTGCTTGAGGCGCGCTACGCTCTACCCGCGCGCCTGTGCGTCGATGTTGACGCGGCGTTGTCGGGCGAATATGCCTACGGCGCGGGCAAAGGGTACCAGCGCCTGCTCTATCTGACGCTTAACGCGGTTGCTGGCGCGGCCTTTGCTGTTGGTGGAGAGCCAGATCAATCAGTTCAGGCGGGCATCGGGCACGTGGCACATTTGCCCATCGCGACCAGCGGGCCGCGTTGTAGCTGTGGCAAGCGCGGGTGTATCAACTCGCTGCTGTCGCTTGAGGCTATACAAAAGATGGCGCTGCGCACTCTACAACGGGCTGAGGAGACTGGTACGACTGGTACGCCAGGCAGTCGAGTTTACCGGGGATCATTTAGTCCGCGATTACTTGCTGAAGAAGCAATGCAGGGCGACCCTGTCGCATTACGCGTATACGAGGAGATCGGGCGCTGGTTAGGAGCGGCGGTTGCCAGGTATAGCAACCTTTTCCAGCCAGACGCGCTTATCCTGGCTGGCAGCGTGCTGAGCGCAAATGAAGTATTATTTGCCAGTATCCAGAGTACCTTGATGATGCATGTTTCGACTATTACGCATAGCCCTCTCAGAATTGTGCTGGCTCACCTGGGCAATGATGCCGCCTTGATTGGCGCGGCAACAGCGTTCTTTCAATTCAGTGGTGGAGCTATGCATGACGCATCACCGGCAGCGATGCATTCTGCCGCACCTCAACCGTAGCAAAGCCCTCCCTCCAGGTCGAATGCCAGACAATTCTGCTACACTTGTTAAGAAGATGTTAATTATTGCTCAGTTTTAGCGTTATCATATCTAAGGAAGGTTCGATACGGTGTCTCTGATAGCTATTGGTTTATTGCTGATGGCGGCGGCAATGCATGCTACGTGGAATTTGTTTGTGAAGGGGGCAAAAGAGAAACAGGTCATGATCTGGCTGGCGCTGATTACCGGCGTTTTTTGTTTCTTTCCTGTTGTGCTGGTGTTCCCGTTGCATCTCGCGAGCATGTGGCCCTTTATTTTACCCAGTGCGATCATGGAATCTATCTATTATAGCGTTCTGATACGCGCGTATGAACACGGCGACTTTTCGCTGGTCTATCCGATGGCGCGAGGGACGGCCCCTGCCTTGCTTGCTGTCTGGGCCGCTCTCTTTCTGGGTGAGCGGCCCACGCTTTTCGGGAGCATTGGAATCTCATTGCTCGTATTGGGCCTGGTGGTAGTAGGCGGCAAAGTCTGGTGGACTTTGCGCAAGGCCGCGAAGTTCAGCACGAATGCCCTGGGTATGGCGCTTGGCGTGGCTTTATGTATTTCAATCTACACGACGATTGATGGCGCTGCCGTACAGCATGTAAATCCTCTGCCCTATACAGTAATCGTAATCGCACTGACCGCTGTCATTATTTCGCCCGTTGTTCTATTGCATTATGGGAAAACCGCTATTATCGAGGAATGGCGCGCGAACTGGCCGCGCATAGCACTGGTAGGTATCTTTACCTTGCTTGCTTATATTCTGGCGCTCAAATCATATACCATTATTCGCGTCAGTTATGCCGGAGCCATTCGCGAGGTGAGCGTGGTTTTCGCGGCTCTGCTCGGCTGGCGACTGCTGGATGAGGAACTGGGAGCTATTCGCCTGGTCGGATCAGGTTTAATATTTTCAGGTATTCTGGTAATAGCTCTCGCTGGATAGTAGACTTAAGGGAGGGTGAAAACCTGATGAATTTTGACAATCGAATAGGGTAAGAGGCGTCCCAACGCACATGATTACCCTTTTCGGTCGTCAAAATTCATCAGAGTCGCCCTCGTAGCTATCCTGCTGGCAGCATTCCATAATCAAAATGCAATGCTTTAATGAGGGATGGTCTATGCCCAACGAAATTTGGACGAAGAGCGTTCACCACGACGGTTCGCCGTATTACGTGGTGGGCAAAACATTTCAGATTGGATCAACGATAACGCTGCGCTTGCGCGCTGATAGGGAGGCGCCTATTGAGAGTGTGTTTCTGCGCACTATACCTAATGGCGAGCAGCGCATGCAAGAGATGCACCTTGCTCCAGTTGAAGGAGTCTCTCGCTGGTGGGAGATTGATCTTCAATTGTACATGCCGCGCACCAATTATCGTTTTTACATCCAATCTAGCGGTGGTGGTTACTGGCTTTCTGCCGGTGGCATGACGCGCCACGCGCCCTCGGATGCTACCGATTTCAGGGTACTGGCGGGTTATCACGCTCCCGACTGGGTGCATGATAGCGTCTTCTACCAGATTTTCCCCGACCGTTTCTATGATGGAGACCCATCGAATAACGTGCGCACTGGAGAATATGACTGTCATGGCCAGCCTGTCGTCGCGCGTGCCTGGGACGATCTTCCGCGTCCACATTCTGAGTCTGGAGGAAGCGAGTTCTTTGGCGGCGACCTGCAGGGCATCACGGAAAAGTTAGATTACCTGCAAGATCTCGGTGTTTCGGCGCTCTATCTTACTCCTATTTTTACAGCGCCAAGCAATCATAAGTACGATGTCGCGGATTATAAACAGGTAGACCCCCACTTTGGTGGTGAAAAGGCGTTGGTTGCTCTGCGAGAAGAACTGGACCGGCGCGGTATGCGCCTTATGCTTGATATTGTGCCAAATCACACCGGCTCCAACAATACCTGGTTTCTCAGTGCGCAGTCCGATGCGACGTCAGAGACGGCTGACTTTTACACTTTTCACCAGCATCCTGAAACTTACGAGGCATGGATGGGCCTGAGCAGCCTGCCCAAGTTGAATTACCGCAGCGATCGTCTGCGCGAGTATATGTATGCTGCGCCCGATTCTGTGATGCGTTACTGGATGCAGTCGCCGTTCAGCATTGATGGCTGGCGTATTGATGTCGCGAATATGATGGGTCGTCAGAATGAGGTACAACTGGGGCATAAGGTCGGGCGCGGTATGCGGCGGGCCGTCAAAGCTGAAAAGCCTGATGCTTACCTTATTGGCGAGCATTTCTATGACGGCACGGCTCATTTGCAGGGTGACGAGCTGGATGCCACCATGAATTATCAGGGCTTTATGTTTCCTGTGCTGCAATGGCTGACCGATTTCGATGTTGACCAGATCTGGCGACGCAACTGGCCAGACCGGCGGCTGCTTTCAACCGAAGCTATGGCGGCTCAATGGCAAACCTTCCTGGCGATGGTCCCCTGGCAGGTTGCCATACAACAATTCAATCTGCTGGGAAGTCACGATACCCCGCGCATCCTGACCCATGTCGGCGAGGATAGCGCGCGCGCGCGCCTGGCTGCGGCCTTGCTTTTCACCTATCCGGGCGTGCCATGTGTCTATTATGGGGATGAAATTGGCATGGTGGGAGCAGCCGACCCCGATAACCGGCGGTGTATGATTTGGGACGAGGCGGCATGGGATATGGAACTGCGCGTTTTCTTTAAACAACTGATGAACCTGCGGCGCAATTCGCCTGCCCTCAGTCGGGGTGGGTTTCAATTGCTGCACGCGGAGGGTGATACGGTAGCCTTTATGCGCGAAGCTCCGCGAGAACGCCTGTTGATCGTGGCGCGCCGCGCGTGTGATGGCTTGCAATCGCTGCCGGTGCGCAATGCTGGGTTGCCGGATGGTACGCATCTGTGTGAGGAGCTGACTGGCACTGAGGAAGTGGTTTCAGATGGGATGTTGTCGCTGGCAAATCTCGCGGAAGTTGGCGCTCAGATCTGGCGTGTTTTGTAGTGCTGGCAACCAACATGCAGGTAGAGTATACTGATAGCTATGATTGACGAAGCGATTCCCGTCATTGTAATCGATGATACGCCTGTGAAGCTGCGCGGCGTGTGCGAATTTGTCGAGGAGACTCCCAGCCTGCGGTTGCATGCCAGGGCCGGTGATGCCAGCAGCGCTGTGCTGCTCATTGAGCGACTTTGCCAGGAACAGGCGTTGGAGAATCCAGCGCTTGCGGGCTGGATGGTGTTGTCTGACCTGCATCTTGGGACTGATAACGGCGTGCGGCTGGGACGATTTCTGTTGGAGAAAGCTCCTGAACTGCGCGTGGTTATTTACACTCAGGACCCCAGTTGGACGCTGGCCGCGGAGATATTCCGCCAGGAATACGCGCGCGGCTCGCGGGGCAGCGCCAACAAACGAGCTAAAAAGCAGCCAGGCTTGCACGGCTACGCGCTTTTTGGCAACATGGAGCCGCCGTACCTGGAACGCATCGCGGCGACGGTGGTGAGTCGCCATGAGACGTTTATTGATCCTGAAGTGCTCAATTATTTGCTCAAAAGGTTGCGTGGTCAGCGACTCACGCCGCGCCAGGAAGAGTGCGCCAGTTTGATTTCGCAGGGACTCAGCAATGACGATATCGCGCTGCGCATGGGCTTTCTGAACGCGCAGGGCAAGCCGAATATGGGGCCGTTGGAGAATATCGTCAGCGAGCTGTATAACTTTTTTGCCATAGAGGGCATGCCCAGCGATCCAGGAAGACGTGTCTTGCTGGCGCATGCCTACGAAGCATACGCGGGACTGCGTCCTGTGTAGTTCGAGTGGTGCTTCACATTTCCTGCACGAGCGAGCCTGAAAGCGGCCCGGTTTGTGGTGACAGTTCGGTGCGCGGCAGGGGCAGGCGCAATAGAATGATGGTGCCATGTTCCGCCTGCGGGCGCGCAACGGAGTGAATGGTCAAGACGCCGCCAGCTTCACGCGCTTTGAGTTTGGCCTTGAAGAGGCTGGTCTTATCGGCTGTTACCGTGTTCACGTCAAAGCCGCGCCCATCGTCGGTAATCATGATTTCGAGACTGCCATTCACGCGGGCAGCGCGCACCGTGGCGAAGGTGGCTCCGGCATGGTTATAGATGTTGAGCAGCGCCTGTGTCACGGTAAACGAGATGGCTTCCGCGAACTTCTGGCCTTCGTCGGTTTCTTCCAGGTCGTGGTTCAATTCGTCTAAGGCCCACAGATCGGGTTGGACTCTCAACAATGACTCCGGGTGCAGCGCGGGCAGGTCTTCGCGGATCAATTTTTCCAGGTGCAATTTCAAGCCCAGGTTACGCCTCTGGTAGGAGTCCTCGACGAGCAATTGCAGTCCGCGCAAATCACCCTCTAATTCTTCGCTGATTTTACGCACCTTGCCCAATGCCTCGATGACAGGCTGCAAAATGATTTTGAGTCCTTGATTCTGCTCAGCCTCCAATTTCAATTTATGTTGCCAGTGACCCAGCAGGGAGCGTATGCGCAGGGCCTGCTGCTTGGGCTGGTCGTGTATGCGCTGCGAGAGGATAGAGCGCAGGTGCGCGTCGGCGTGCAGTAAGAGGGAAGTGGCCTGTTGTAGTTCGCGGTTGGATTGGCGCACCTGCTCCTCGGTCTTTTGCTGTTCGCGCAGGGCCTGTTCTCGTTGTTCGAGTGTGGCTTCCAGGCGGTCGATGAGGCGCAGGGAACGAATGGCATACATAAGCACCAGGGGATAGACCGCTGCCAACAAGTAAAAGATTTGGAGTGGCACGAGCGTTTGCCCGGTCAGCAAAATTGGCAGGATGCCGAGCAAGAATCCCAGGCCGACACCGCCAATCCAGAGCGTCAGGAGTTCGCCCAGACGGCGGCGAATATGGGGCGGGACACTCGTGCCCGGCAAGATACGGAAGATATGTAGCAGGGAGTTCAGGCCGATTATCAGGCTCAGCACGCCTCCAAAGACAGCATAACCCAGCGAGAGAATAAACTGCAAGCGAGTTGGCACGCTGCCTTTAATGAGCAGAGAACTCAAGTCGAAAGCCAGCAATGCCAGTAAAGGCAGATAGGGTAGACCGTCGATGACCATACGCGGACTGCGCGAGTTTTTCAACGCTTCGGGTCGATAGGTCAGGCTGAGCTGAATAAAAGCCGCGCCCAACAACGCGAAGGACGGTATCCACAGCAGTTGAAACACCAGGTCTGCCGGGTAGGCTTGCTGCACATTGCCCCAGTGACTGTCCAGCAGGAAAAGCATCGCGGGTGGCAGCAGCGTAATGCCCTCGACGGCTCCTGTCCATTCGGGCGCGGTCGCAAGCAAGAGACCACCCATCAACAACCAACTGAGACCAGCGATGAGTGTCCAACCATACGTGTTGAACCACATATTCAAGGTGAATGTGGTAGCCGGGCGACTCACGATGACGGTCTGGCCGTTTTGCTGTACAGTGTATTTGATGATGTCACCCGGTCGCGCGTGCTGGTACACGGATGAGAGCGAGGAGATATCCTTGCCATTGACCTGAGTGATGGTACTAACGTTCGTCAGTGAGCCGGGGGCTACTGAGAATGGCGCGAGATCGGGCGGCGTGGAGACAACGACAACTTCTCTATCTGTATCGACGCCCCAGAAAAATCCGCCAAAAGTTTGGCCAATTTCACTTAATAAGCGAGCATGTCCTATGCCGCTAATAAGAAGCAGGGCCAGCGCGACGACCAGATAGAGTAGTGACAGGCGGGAACGCAGTCGTTTCCACCAATGTTGAATTGTGCGTTCGTTGTTAGAAATAGACACGCTTTAGTGTAGCATGTAGCGCGATCTGAAAGCAAGGCAA
>DATLSI010000095.1:0-4463 GCA_035534255.1 Ktedonobacteraceae bacterium
ACAATCTGGTAATTGACTTCCAGCGAGAAGCCATCGACCTGGTAGCTAAGAAGGAAAGGATCGAGCCGGTGCTGTTTGATGACGCACCAGAGCGGCATGAAATTGTTCTCCTGTGAGCGTCGCATGATTTCCTTGAAAAGAGCCTCTGCCTGGCCGCGTGGGACAAAAGCCTGAAATGTCTCGCTTCCGTGGGGAAGCAGCGCGTGATACCCTGCAAACGCTGCTGGTGAATAGTAGGTACTGTGAACTAGTGATTGTTGTCGCGTGACCTGCCTGTCCCGCCATTTGCTCCACCGATACGCCACGCTATTTGCCACGCGCGCGCCACTTTTCACGGCTGGCCGTCCCATCGTACCAACACAGCGAGCAAAACCTTCTTTGAGTTGATCTGGGACGTGGGACGTCTGGGGTTGTAAACTCTTGCCGTCATGCGCTTTGCTATACCTTGTACAGGTGACGATTCCCCGGCCCAAAGAGCATCCCGTGGCGAAACCGTCCACCCAGGCTTCCAGAAAATCTGCCGACTGCTCTTCCTGGAATATCGTCAAAATCTCGCCGAATGAGGCGGCTGATCGTACAAGAACATCGACGTTCCCTGATATGATGGGCTGGAGTTGCAGTGTAATAGAGATGATAATTCCTAATAAACCGGCGCTTCCCACAAACGCCTGGAAAAGCAGAGGATTGCTCTCAGGTGAAAGGGTAAGCGTTTGTCCGGTTGCCAGCAGCACAGTAAGAGACAGCAGGTGTTCGCCAAAAGAGCCACATTTCCAGGCATTCTTCCCGTTCACATTCATGGCGACGCACCCGCCAATGGTGGCGTCCGCTGTGGATGGGGTCACTGGCGGCCACCATCGATCCGGTAATGTGACACGAACCATATCGCGTAAGGTCGCTCCTGGTTCAACTTGCATGATCCCTCGCTCAGGGTCCCAGGAAAGTATACGGCGCATACCCGTTACGTCGATGATGACTCCATTGGTATTTAATGCCGCGTCCGTATAGCTATGCCCCGCGCCATGCGCAATTACCGATAGACCCTGCGCGCGCGCGGCAGCGAGCGCGTGCCTGATGCCAGGGATATCCTGTGCTTTGAAGACATAGCAAGGCGATAATTCAGTCATACTCCAGTTCCGAACGTAATTATGATCCCATGGCACTGTCATGCCATTACCTTTCTCTTGTTCATTCTCTCGTGTTCGTGCAGGCGTTATCGTCATAAAGAACTGATCCAACCTTGTCAGGAATTGGCGAGGTCGGATCAGAGAAACAGGGATATGGATGATCCCGAAGCTAATCGCGAGGTCTGCCAGAGCTTTCCAATCGCTCGCGCATCTGATCGAAGGTTGTGCCATCGATCTCGCCGCGCGCATAGCGCCGGCGCAAGATCTCCAGCGCGTCCGGTTCAAAATGCACGGAGAAAGGCCCGTGATGCCTCTCTCCAGGCGCGGAGAAAGGCCCATGCCTCTCTCTCCAGCCGAACCAGCGGCGCGCACTCACACACAAGAAGACAATGATCCCCATCCAGAGTAATGGAAACAGGGGCCAGAAGCCAATTTCCCAATGTATCCAGTGCATATAGATTCTCTCTTTCTTAATGCGATCGTATTTCCAAAAGTTGTTTCACACAAACTCATGGTTTGCGTTTGTATCCTCAGTATATGTTATGAGCGTGACAGGAGCATGAATTTTGTCGTCCTGTTTTGTCATGCGTTTGTCATCAGTGCCTCGCTCTTGCGCTTTGTTCAGCAGCGGCAGGCGTACTTCAAAGAGCGAGCCGACTCCTATTTTGCTCTCCACGCGTATCTCGCCGCTATGAACCTGGACAATCCACTGCACAATGGACAGGCCCAGCCCACTGCCGCCCGGCTCCTCGTCACCGGGCTTGCTGCTTTGCGCTGGCTCCTTCTGCTTGCGCGTGCGCGCCTTGTCCAGGCGATAGAAACGCTCGAATAGATATGGCAGGTGTTCATCGGAGATGCCGGGGCCATCATCCTGCACGCGCACGATGCCCCAGCGTTCCTCTTCGCAGGTCAGTTCGACATGCACACGTTTCCCAATGCCGCTGGTATATTTGATGCCGTTCTCGATCAGATTGGTCAGCATCTGTCCCAGGTACTGTGGATCGCCGAGCGCCAGCATTTCCGGCAGTTCTCCGGTCGCCAGGGTAATCTGGCTGCGGCAGGCCAGCGGCAACAGGCGTTCCACGCTGGCGAGGGCGATATCGCTCAGATCAACCTCTTGCAGGTGCAGCGCCATCTGACCGGTATCTGCACGCGCCAGCAGCAGCAGGCTGTTGACCATCGCCGTCATTTGCTCATTCTCGGCCTGGATCTGTTCCAGCACATGCCGGTATTCTTCTGGCTGCTCAAGCTGCGTCAGCGCCCGGTTGATCTCCAGGTCGATAATGGTGAGCGGCGTGCGCAACTCGTGGCTGGCGTCTGCCGTGAATTGGGTTTGACGTTTGAAAGCAGCCTCCAGACGCCCCAGCATTTGATCAAATGTCGCTGCCAGTTCGCCGAACTCGTCCCTGCGCTGCAAATGCAGGCGGCGGCGCAGATCGGTCGCGCTTATCTCGGTGGCCGCGCGGGTAATCATTTTCACTGGTCGCAGCGCCTTGCCAGCCAGCCAGTAGCCTCCAATTGCCGCAATCAGCAGGGCTAGCGTACCCAGAAAGACCCAGATCGCCAGGAATGGGATGGAAAACTGGTGTTGCCATCTCAGTTGCCATCCCAGTTGTAATCCCACCAGAAGAGTACCTAAGACGTGCGCGTGCTGATCCAGCACAGGCGTCATCATAACGCGATAAGCGGTGTTCCAGCCCTGCCAGTTCCACCAGCTTCCCCAGTTCTGAGCGTGATTCTGGGGAACGGTGAGATCGCTCAGTTCTGAGTTCTGCCCGGCTCTGGCCTGAAGTTGCTGGATCAGGCTGCTCGTCAAGGGGCCGCGTGAGTCCAGGACGCTGCCATCGGGACGCAGCAGCAGCACCAGTTCCTGCGAGGATTGGTTGAGATGCAGAGTAGAGGGCCCCTGGCGATCCAGCAGCGCCTGCTCGTAAGTTCCCGCGAACTTCTGGCTATCCTGAGTTAATTGCGTGTCCAGCCTGTTCGCGGCAACATCGTAATTCAGAAAGTTCTGGGCCACGTAGAGGCTGCCGCCAAAAACGATGATGATAAACGCCATCACGGCCAGGTACCAGATGGTCAGGCGAGTGCGCACGCTGGAGGCCAGGGGAACGCGAAAGCGATGCTGTGCCGCTCGTTTCATAGGTCATCCTCACTCTGGCGGCGGTTGCAGGCGATAACCGACGCCGCGCACCGTGGTCAGCATTTTGACGGCAAAGGGAGCGTCGATTTTGCGCCGCAGCCGGCGGACGTACACATCAATCACATTCGATTCGCATTCAAAGTCATAGTTCCAGATATGCTGCTCGATCATCTCGCGCGTAACCACCTGGTTGGGATGATACAGCAGGTATTCGAGTAACGCAAACTCTTTCGGCGTCAGATCAAGCGGATGACCTTCGCGCTCTACAGTGTGGGTAATGGGATCCATTACCAGGTTTCCCATCGCCAATCTCCCTTCTCTATAGGGCTGCTGGCGACGTAACAGGGCGCGCAAGCGCGCAAGCAATTCACGCATGGCAAACGGCTTCACCAGGTAATCATCGGCTCCACAATCCAGCCCCTGGACGCGATCATCGACGCGATCTCGCGCGGTCAGCAAGAGAATCGGAGTGTGAACCCGACGCCGGCGCAGGTCACGACAAACCTCCAGACCATCTTTTTCGGGCAACATAATATCCAGGAGAATCAGGTCATAGGCCGTCATCTCGGCGAGATCCTGCCCCTCCTGTCCATCATAGGCGCTATCGACGCTATAGCCTTCATGGGCGAGGCTAGCCGCCAGCGAACTATTGAGACGATGGTTATCTTCGATCACCAGAATACGCATGGGAACGCTTCCTCATACCAGACATGCCGATTTTCAGCAGCAAGTATTGTACCAGCCTTTGCTCTTCTGGTTCCATTATGGCATATCCAGATGACAAATCAATGACAAAAATCGGTTGAAATGTTCACTTTCCTGTCATGCAGACCGGATACACTCTGGCTATATCAATTGTGTTACAAAAGGAGAATGGATACCATGAAGAAATTCGTAGTGTTGTTTGTTCTGTTCAATACATCCGGCGCTTATCACCTGTACTGTACGGTTCACCCAGGCATGAACCTGACGGTTACTGTGCAATAAAGCATGATTGAGATTGCGTGAGAGGAATGTACCACGCCGATCACTCAATCTCTTCAAGGAGATGTTCCCATGATCGAAACCACTACCCGCCGCTGGCCCCCCGTCGTCACAGTGATCAGCGTGCTGATTGTTGTAGAAGCCGTGAGCTTTCTTGTCGCGTCTCTGTTGCACGCGGGCGTACAGTTCCCGCTGGGAATCGCGGAGCCTCG
>DATLSI010000096.1:0-10413 GCA_035534255.1 Ktedonobacteraceae bacterium
GTGATGCTTTTCATTGTGAAGCAGTATCCCGCTCTCCAGACGGCTGGTTTTACGGCGGATGACCTGTTGGGCGATGTGACCGCCGTTGCGTCTACCACTGCCGCTACTGTTGCTATCACTGCTGACGCGAATACGATTGATGATGCTGTTTTGCTGGCAAATCGCGTGGCTGATGGCTTCATCCTGTACAACCAGCAGCAGTCACAGGCAGAGCTAAACGCGCTGCGTAAGGACCTCACTACGCAACTTACCACCTATCAAACGCAACAGCAGCAATTAGAGGCCACGCTTGCCAAAATTACGAACACCAATGACCCGAACTATATATTCACGAACAACAGCCTGGGCAGCGTGAATAGATATATCGATACGATCCAGGGACAGTTGTTGACCCTACCTTCTACTGTGAGCAGCGATAGTTCAGTTGTCCAGTATGCTGAGGGGGCAGACGCTACGGTGGCCACCAAGACCTCGGTAATCGTAGCCGCCACCGCCGCTGTCGGTCTGATTATAGGCATTTTGATAATGCTGCTGCTGATCTTCCTGGATGATCGCCTGCGTGGTGATGACCAGGTGCAGCAGAGACTGGGTATGGCCTACCTGGGGTCAGTCACCTCCAGTGGAGAGCTTGCCAGCAAACCGACGCGCCTCTCTGGTAGATCTCTTGAAGAGATCAGCGATGTGTATGCGGGGCTGAGTCTGACTGGACTGAAATCAAGCCAATGGCGCGCTCCCCACGGAGGCGTATTGCTTGTGACCAGCGCCCAGCACGCTGAGGGCAAGACCACCCTCACTGCCGCGCTGGCGGCCAGTTTCGCCAGCGCGGGAGGCTCGGTTGTAGTCATAGATGGCAACCTTCGTAAGCCTGGAACGCATCTTGCCTTTGGTATGGCGTCTTCTAACGTTGGTTTGAATACCTTGCTCAAGTCTTCTGGCAACGTTGACGACGTGGTGCAGCGCAGCAATATCCCCGGAGTATGGATATTACCTGCCGGCGCGCCGATTGCCGACCCTACAATATTGCTGGAACAGAAACTGCCGTCCATCCTGGAGCAAATGCGCAATAAGACCGACATGATCATTATCGATGGTCCGTCATTGTTGAGCAACGCTGATGCTATCCTGCTGGCAAAAATGTCCGATTGCGTGATGATGGTCGTCGATGTTCGCCACGATAAAATGCCTTTACTGTTACGTGCCAAAGAACTCCTCAATGCGCTGGCAAAGATGCCGTCCGGGGTCGTTATGAATCGCGCGCCGAAACGCAATCGCAATAAGTACTACGCGACCGCGCCGGTGGTGAATATGGAGGCAAAGCCCGAGGCGCTGATTGCCGTACAAAATCATAATGGCAATGGACAGAAGTCAGATGCGTTGATTGTAGATATGGCGGCTGTCAGAACCTCAACACCACCGCCCATCATGGGAAACGTGTCGCCTACTCCTGGTGGGCGTCCCAGTATGGTGCCTGTCTCGATGCCGATGGATCAGCAGACTTCCGGTTCATTGCTGCGACCTCTATCCAGCCCCGGAAATATACCGGATTTGCCACCATCCTCGATGAACATTCAGCAAGCGAAGAGGCAGTCGTGGACTGTGCCACCTTCGCCGAACCGCAGCATACCGCCAACTCCGTAACGTCAGGGTAGAGATGAGTCAGGGTATATTCAATGCAAATCGCTGATAATTTTTCGAAAAATGCTCCCCTCCCGCTAAAGGGAGGGGGTACAACATCGCCCGAAACGTCTGCTCAACTTCGTCGCATGCGCCAGCGCTATAGATTCATTCATTTGCGCCGTTCGTTCCGTTTCTGGTGGTATCGCATTCTAATCGTCCTTATTGGAACTCTGGTAGCGACTCAGCTTGGTCCGCTATTACTCTCTTATCCGAAGGAAATCATCGGCGGCGCGGCGGCGCTGGTGCTTATCTTCTGGGCTATCAGGCGGCTGGAATTCGGCCTGATCCTTTTTGCGCTCTGTGCCACCGCGATTTCGCCCAAGGCACTCAGTTTAAAATCGGTTGACATTTACCCTGCGCACATCCTGGTCTTTTTGCTCCTCTTTGTAATACTGGCGCAGATGGCTTTTCGCGTGCGCGAGTATACTTTGCCATCTTTCTGGACTATCTGGCCTCAGCTTGGCTTGATCGCCATGGCGATCATCTCCGAGATTATGATTCAGGTGACATGGATACAACTTGTGCCTCATCATCTGAATACGACTCCTCTGATCTATTCCCAGGTATTGGGCATCATCATGTATTGTTTCCCACTGATGACGATCATTATCACAACTGCCTGCGTTTCAATTAATGAGCGTCTGATCGAGGGCGTGCAGAGAGCTTTCCTGATAGCTGGCGCGCTGGCTGCTCTCGTTATTGGTTTTGAGTTCAAGCGTATCGGCGCTGACATCTATACCTTTCGTTACACTGAACCTGTCATTATTTACATGTCGCTGCGCGCCCTTGCCCAGCTGATGGGCCTGGCTGCGATCATTGCCTATGTGCGCCTGCTAACAGCGAAAAGCAGAAAAGAGTTCCTGTTGTGTGCCGTGCTGCTGGTCATGTACCTGGCTTCCGTCTACTTCACATTGGAGAATAGCTGGTGGGTAGAGGTTGCGGTTGCGTTCGTTGTAATCACCCTCGTATATTCCCGTCGCCTGGCGCTGACCCTGGGTGTGTTATGCCTGCCTCTGCTTCCTTTATTAAAGGGGGAACTGGCTAAACTACAATCCGTCAAGTCTGCTGACGCGTATCGCCTCATTATCTGGCAAGATTCCCTGCGACTCTGGGAAAAACGCCCGATTTTAGGTGTAGGCCCTGGCAATTTCTGGCCGTATGACCAGGTTTTTACACAACTGCCCTTTCTTTTGCGTAACTTTAACAATACCGGGTTGGGCGTTGCTCATAATGGCACCCTTCAGATATTAGGTGAACTTGGCCCTCTAGGGGTTGTCTTTTTTTATTCGTTCGTGGCAGTCGTGGTTTATACAGCCTTCAGAATATATCGTCGCTCTAAAGCACCGGAGGAACGCGATGATCGCAGGCTGGCCCTGATCTGCATAGGTTTGGTTTTAGGATCAATAGCTGGTGATTTCTTTTCCGGTTCGTTCTTTCTGCCACCGCGTCAGATTGGCAGTTTTCAGGATTTACCGCAGGTGCTCAGTACCTGGATCATGTTTGGCTGTTTGTTCTACAAAGATAAAATCTGGCGCAAAGCACAGCAAACACTGAAGTTCAATGATGCGCAGCCTGAACTTGGATGAAGTATAGCGGCAACTAAAGCTTTATGGGTACGCCCAGGCGTAATCCGATAACACAACGATGGGGGGAAGATATCTATGAGTGATAGTGGAACAACAATGCAGAAAGCTGTAGTACTCTGGATCAGTGGGCTACCATTCGCCGATATCAGCGCCGTCGCGGAAGTAGAAACACTGGCCGCGCAGGGTTTCAAAGTTGAACTGATACCTTCATTGATTACCGGGTTACAATCGCAGTATTTTCAGGTTCTGGGTGGCAAAGCGCCCGCGACTTTTGGATTTTTTGATACATTGATGCCTGCGCATCAGCTGGCACGTCCCGCTAATGGGACAAGTGGCTATCGCATTGAGGAAGACCTCTCTGGTCGCGATAGTGCTCCCAGATTCTTCACCGATCTCCTGCGAAATGCCGGTTGGACAGTTGAACTGGTTGAAACATCCCCCCGTGAAGCGTTGGAGAAAATGCGTGCATTGCCTGACAACTCGCCCCAACCGGCCTGTAAAATCATCAAGATACGTCTGGATCGACAAACTCTGACAACCAATGATGTAGTATCCATCGCGGAGACGCTGCGCCTGGCGCGAGTATGGATGGGAGCAAGTGGGCTACTCGCGTTACTTTGTGACGCGCAGTTCGCTGAGGTCAAACGTTTTGTTAACATCAATAATTTCCTGGCTGAGATGGGCATTATTGAACGAGACGAGCAAAGCGGCTCCATCGACTGGTCAAACTCGCTCGCGTACTTCGCCGGCCATGGGCAGTTGTGGATCAACCTGCTTGGGCGTGACCCGCAGGGAGCGGTGCATCCCCAGGATGAGTATGCGGAGGTACGCGATTCATTGATTAAGGCCATCCCTGATAAGTTACGCGATAGTAAAACCGGGGAGAAAGTTGTCGAGCGTGTCTATCGGAAAGAAGAAATCTACGCCGGCGACTATCTGTTCTGCGCGCCTGACCTCGTCGTCCAGTTTATGCCGGGTTACGCGCCTTCACAAAATAGCGCGCACCTGGGTTTTGACGAGCATATCTTTACTGATCCACTGGCGGAAGCCACAACCATGGCTGGCATGCATCCTCAGCAGATCAGGGGATATTTGCTCGCGACCGCGCCTTCGCTGGCCGTGAATCCATCCATCTATGAACCTGTTCCGCTCACCAGCGTTGCGCCGACGTTATTGCATGCTCTGGGCATTGAATATGCTGGTATGGATAGTGCAGCAGTCGAGGCGTTATTCTCTCCTGCATACCTTGAGACTCACCCGATTCTTATGAATAACAAGAGCCAGGAACTTTCTGACGAAGACGAAGAACTGGTTATTGGGCGTCTGCGTGATCTTGGGTATATATAGAGTTGAGAACGTTCCATGAATCGTGACCTGCCGGAGCCATCGAGCTTACCGTATAAGATGCCGCCACGCGCGAAATTCTTTCATACAGCCGGTGAATCCGTGTGGCAAGGGCCAGGAGCGAATACGGAACAACTGGGCAATGGGATACAGTCCGCTGAAACTCCTGAGCCAATGCAGCAGGTTGTTCCAACGCCGGTTCTCCCGCCCAGTAGAGCGTGGATAACACCGGCGACAAGGTCCACATCCACGCGTAGCAGTTTATCAACGCCGCCTCCGTTGCCATCGTTGCCGCCACGGCCATTGCCATCGTTGCCGCCACGGCCATTGCCGTCGTTGCCGCCACGGCCATTGCCGTCGTTGCCGCCGCCGCTACCCGATCAGGGCTTTGCAAATCAAGCCGAGAGTCGCGATCGCACCCGGGTGCCGGGTTCTTTTGGATTTGACAAGACCCGCTATTTCCAGGCAAAGAAGGAAGATACCTTCCCGATGGCGGTGCTGCGCGGTATCGCTGAAAAGCAAGGTCAGCCGCAAACTGACATGCAATCGGAGATTACCGGTGCGGCCAGTGGCGCGGCTATTGTGGGCTTTGGCAATATTGCGGGTACGCTTCTCAAGTATGTGGGTAACTTCATTATTCAACGCAGCTTTGGCCCCGGTCTATTCGGGTTATATTCTCTCGGTTTGTCATTCGTAACCCTGATTTCCTCCATTTTCAATCTCGGCCTGGATGACGCCATGCTGCGCTATATCCCTGTCTATCGTACTAAGAAGCAACCGGGGGCTTTGCGCAGCCTGGTCGTTTTTTGTACCGCGCTTTCAGGTATAGCCGGATTAGTGGGTGCGGTGTTGATGCTTATCTTCACGCCGCAACTGGTCGCTCTCCGGCACACGCCGCAAGATGCGAGTCTATTGACTCTCACCTTTGAGTTGATGGCACCCTTGATTCCGCTCTTATGTATGCAAGGCATATGGTTTGGAGGTCTACAGGGATTCAAAGCATTTAAGTCGCGTATCCTATCACAACGCCTGGTTCCAGCTGTGTCCTTGATTGCCTTACTCGCTATTGCAGTCCTTTTCTTCCCTAATTTGGAAGGCGTTATTACCGCGATGGTACTCAGTACTGTCTTTGGTACCGTTTTGAGCCTGTACTATCTTTTCCGCCTGATTTCTAAGCAGGGCAAACAAACCTCGAAAAGCTATGAAGTGCGTGAGTGGCTTGGTTTTGCTACCCCAAACTTTTTAACAACGATTACCGATACAGTGATGGAATCGACGGATACGCTCTTATTAGCTTTTTTTGCTATCTCCAGCGTTGGTCTTGGTCAATATGCCGCCGCCATTAAATACAGTAATTTCATCACGATTCCCCTTATCTCGCTTAATACGATCTTTGCTCCTACCATTGCAGAACTGCACAGCAAGGGGGAAATGAAGAAGCTGGAAGCCATGTTCAAGGTTGTGACCAGGTGGACGATTATCCTCAGCCTCCCTATTTTCTGTATCACGACCCTGTTCTCTGCTTCCCTGCTGGCCCTTTCGGGGAAAGGTTTTATCGCGGCATGGCCATTGCTCATTGCTTTCTCTGTTGGCTCAATGTTTAATGCCGGGACAGGATGTGTTGGCTATATGTTACTGCTGACGGGGCATCAGAAACTTTCGTTTATGAACTCGTTAGCGGGTATTGTCGTTAATGTCGTGCTGGGCGTTATTCTGACTCCGCGTTTTGGTGCCATGGGAACGGCAATCAGTACCGGGCTGGCCGTCATCGTGCTGAATCTCGCGCGACTCTTGCAGGTACGCGTCTTGCTCAAAATCCAACCCTACTCCTGGGAGATGTTCAAACCTTTAGTAGCAGGATTGGTTTCCGTCGCTGTTTCGGGCGTACTCTTTTATTTGCTTACCCTTGTGCATATCCCTTTGATCGTATGTCTGGGGATTGTCCCGATTTTCCTGGCGCTCTATTTTGGGCTGATTGTGCTTTTTAAGATCGGCCCGGAAGATCGCATCGTTGTTGATAAATTGCGCAGCAAGTTATTGCGCGGCAAGAAGAATAAATAAGAGGAACTATGCTATGCGTACAGTTATTTTCGGAGTTGATGGCCTCACCTTTCGCATCTTGCACCCGCTGATCGAGCGAGGCGACCTGCCTAATTTCCAGCGTCTTAGCCAGCAGGGATGTGAGGCAGTGCTGGAGTCGAAATATCCGCCCGTCACGCCTGCCGCCTGGACTTCTCTCTCGACAGGTTTAAAACCAGCGCAGCACGGCGTCTATGACTTCTGGGAGTACGAAGAGCCACGGGAAGCTGGCGCTGCTCGTCAATCGCGTGTACAGACCCATCGCAAAGGTGGCAAGGCTATCTGGAACATTCTGAGCGAATATGGCAAACAGGTGCTGGTAATCAATGTTCCACTTACCTATCCCACCGATACGGTTAATGGCATCATGGTGAGTGGGTATATGACCCCCAGTACCAGCGTTGATTTTACCTATCCAACAGCCTTCAAAGAGGAACTCCTGCGCACAGTGCCTGAATACGAGATCGATGTTGATCTGCGCAGCATTTTCCGGGGCGATGTGGAAGAGGGGAAAAAACGCCTCGTAGATGCTGTGCTGCGTATGACCGAGCGGCGTATGGACCTGACCATGCATTTGCTGAAAGAGAAGCCGTGGGATTTCTGCTACGTGGCCTTTGTCGGTGCCGATCGCCTGCAACATGCCATATGGGAGGAAATTATCTCGCTCGATACACACGCCACAGAATATTATCGCCTGCTCGATCATAGCCTCGGCCTCATACTGGAGCAGCTCGGCCCTGATGATAGCCTGTTCGTGATCTCTGACCATGGCTTTCAGGGCGTTTCCACCGCTTTCGACATCAACGAGTTTCTGCTGAGCGTCGATCTGCTCAAGCTAAGTTCTGATACGCAGCGCAGCAAGTCCAGGCGTAATGCAAACCTGAAATATAGAATGAAGCAGCTCGGTTTGCTCTCTCTGGCACGGAAGACGAAGCGTCGTCTTGAGGCTTCAGGCATTGTCAAGAAATATCAGGGCGATGTCTACCATCCGCTGTTAACCGATATCGATTGGCGCAGCACTCTGGCGTATGTGCCATCGCAGTCGGGCTTTCTGGGAGGATATGCCGATATCTTCCTGGATGACTCCCTGGACGCGCAGAAGGTAGCTCAGTTACGCGACGCGCTGAATCGCCAGGTCAACCCGCAGACCGGCAAGCCGCTCATCGACGCCATTTATAGCACCGAAGTTTTTGGCAGTGGGCCATTTGCGCCTCTGGAACCACACCTGCTCCTCTTGCCCACCGATGGTATTACCTTCGATATGAAGCTGGGTAATACCCGTTTCTGGGGCGAGATGAGCAGGATGCGCGGCGCGCATCAGAAAGATGGCGTTTTGTATGCCTATGGTGGCGGAATAAAGCGCGGTTTCAATGCACCCGATGCTGAAATCTATGACCTGGTACCAACAGTTTTGCGCAGTATGAACCTGCCATTGCCCGGCGAGTTCGATGGCCGCATTCTGGACGAAATTTTTGAGCCTGGCGGGAAGCAGGCACATACGAGCGATGCAGGTGATGGAAGCCTGGCAAGGCGCAAGCTCAAAAAGTTACTGGAAGCATAGAAGCATAAATCATTACCGAATGTAGAGGGAGCGCAATTCAGGATTTGTACTGCATTGCGCTCCCTCTACAATCTTTCAAGAGTGCTTCAACTCAAAGCGTGATAGCCACGGTTGAATAGGCCGGTATAGTTGCGGTAACTTCTAACCCCAATTTTCTATGTTGCAGGTTGACCTGCTGTGAAGCAATCTGTGAATTGGCGCTGTTCAGGGTGTAAAACATAGCTGTTGTCGATGTTTCGCCCGGATTCTTCGCCAGTATATTGCTGCCTATATAGTTAGTCGCTGTTGTGTTTACTATCAAGATGGCATCATGTCCCTGCGTGTAGAAGCCTGCCACGATTACCCCTCTTTTATCGGAAGCAACAGCATTGGCATCATACGCGCTATCGGCGATATTCAGGAAAGACGGCCCCCCAATTAATTTGTAGGTATAATACTGTGGGTAAGGCTGATCATTACTGCCTGTTGCGCAATCGAGGTTGGCATTGATTTCACCGAACATACAGTATTGCGCCGGCGGAGAACTCCAGGTGAAATAGACAACGCCCGCCGGTACCGACGAGGAGATGTTTTTGCCAGGTATTTGCGTTGTTACTGTGTTTAGCAGGTCGGCGATAAAGAGCGAGTTCCAGAGCGGTGCATACGTGGGATTGCTCCTGCACAAATTAGGCGTACAGGCGTTGCCGTTATATTCGTCAATGTAAATTGGCGTCGATTGCGCGTTGGGCTGATGCCCGGCGTGTACGAGCGAAGCCACTAATTGAAATTCGGCCAAGTATCCTACTTTGGCGTCCTGCGTTTTCTGAACCAGTTGCGTCCAGCTTTTCCCATTCACATACATGTGATAACTGATGAAGTCGATATAAGGGGCAATGGTGGGATCATTGACAAGGGCGGGTATCCACGTGGTTGCGCGCGCGGTAACAAAGGCCAGGGCCGGGCCTCCTATCTGAATCTGAACGCCGTCCTGCTGCGCCTGCTGCTTCACGAGGGGCGCGGCAGCCGCGTACAGCGTTTTGTATTCTGAAAGACGCTCGGCTCCGGCATTGGGGTCACCATCTTTCTCACACCAGTAGGTGATACCGTCTGGTTCATTCCATAACTCATACAAAGCATGAACGTTGGAGAATTTCGCATCCATATGAGCAACTACCAGGGCTGCCAGTTGCCCCCATTTCTGCGCGCCACTGTCCTGTCCGTTCTGCATAAAAGTGGGTTTCACGTGCGATCCATCAACTTTGTTCGCGTTAGTCAGGCAATAATTTGGCTGGGGTGGGTTCTGATTCTGCGGTTGTAGCCACGCGGGAGTATAGCTCAGTATCAGAATTGGTTGCAGGTGATTTTGGCCGATGATTGTCATCGCGTTATCAAACTGCGACCAGTTTTGCTGAGCGGGATCAGTGGCGCTGGCCTGCGTGGGGAAGATACCAGCCATGAAGTCGCCGATACGCGTGAGTTTGAGATTCGCTTGAGGAAGGTATGGCGCGGCTGTATTGATGACACTGGTCATCCCCAGACCTCCAATGCCCAGGAATGTGGAAGAGATAGGATGAGCGTGGTTCTGTCTTCCTCCAAAATCGACACTGATATCTGCTGGTCCGCCGGTAACAGTCGTCCCGCCGCCGCTTCCAGGTGTTGGGCTGCTGGCAGTTGTTCCTCCCCCACCTCCCGGCGTTCCATGCATGACGACGAGAACAACTGACGCAATGATCAGGAGAATTAAGAGGATACTCACAACCTGCGCCGGCCTCGATTTGCGGTATCTCCGCCAGAATGATCGGCGCGGCGGCCCAGGTGGTAATGGGGGCTGGCCAGGCTGCCCGGGTTGCTGCGGTGGCTGTTGGGGTTGCTGATAGAATTGTTGCGGTTGCTGCTGGGGCCAGGACGTAGGTCTGATGGTCTGTTGCTGCCAATCAGCCTGAGTGGGTTGCTGAGACCAGGACGGCCCAGGGCCTTGTTGCTGCCAATCAGCTTGAGAAGGCTGCTGCGGTGGCTGCTGAGACCAGTTTGACGGTTGGGAACGCCAGCTATTCTGTTGTCCCTGCTGAGGTGTATCTGATGGCCTGAAATTATCCGGCGGCTCTTGACTCATGTATTGCCTCTCTCTAGCGTGTTCTATGTTCATCTCTCTTTTACAACGAAAAGTACTATACCCAATATCACGCA
>DATLSI010000097.1:0-48027 GCA_035534255.1 Ktedonobacteraceae bacterium
TCGAACTCGTGCGGGTCAACATTAGGATTGGAAATAATGCTGGTAACAGAGACATGACTTCCACCCAGTTGTTTGACAATATCCCCGTAAAAATTCTCCGCCGCCACCACGTTAACGACTCCCGGCACATTCGCAGTAGCAGGGCCACTACCACATGCCGACAGGGCAATAACTGGCAACACAGAACTTAAGATCAATAATATCACTTTTTTCATGCGAGACACAGGCATTTCTCCTAACTAATAATGATACGTCGTATCGTTATTCATACCATAGCATAACCAGGGTGTTTTGTCAATGATATTCCGTCTCATTAAGGAAAGATAGAAGTAAACAGGCTCATTTTCTTGTCAACAGTCCATTTACCTGCTATACTATTCCTCGTGACGGTGTAGCTCAATGGATAGAGCGTTCGCCTCCGAAGTGAAAGGTTGCGGGTTCGAGCCCCGCCACTGTCGTTCCAATCTGTAATGATTTCCTCAGATTATGCCTTTTTCCTATTGACAATCATCAATGTAACTGCTAAGCTTACGCCGGGAAGAATACGTAGGAGTGTCACTGGCGATGCAGCAAAAGCCCCCGTTACAGAACATGCCGTCATCTCCGCTTTCTTTGCCCATTTTTCAGCAGGAAACACAGCAGTTGCCCACCATTCCCTCTGATACCTCAGCATTGACTGAAATGCCTTCACCGCTCATTCCACACACTTTGACGCCGAAACAACGATTGACGCGCGTCATAGCCACCGTCATTGCACTGCTGCTAGTGGGAGCTATCTATTTCATCTGGTTCTCGGTTCCATCAGCATCTCCTTCCACAGCGCCGGGCGTCACGCAGCAATCATTTGGCACCTCCAGCCAGAGTACAGGGACCGCGACAGGTGGCAACTTGCATGTATACGTCGTCGGCGCGGTCAAAAAGCCTGGCCTTTACATTCTGCCGCCGGGCGCGCGCGTCTACCAGTTATTGCAGGCGGCGGGAGGTGTGTTGCCCCAGGCCAATCTTGTCATGCTCAATCTGGCAGCCCCGTTAACCGATGGTCAGGAAGTCTACGTGCTGGCCATTGGGGAAACCCCACCAACTTACCAGGGCATCGTGCCGGGTCCCAGCGGCAATAGCACCGTCACAACCAGCGGCACCGTTACACCCGGCCAACTCGTTAACATCAATACTGCCAGCGTGGAAGAAATGCGACTGGCGCTGCATGTCAGCAGCACAACGGCACAGGATATCATTAATTTTCGCACGCAGCATGGCCCATACACCTCCATCGACCAACTGCTCCAGGTAGTGAGCCGCTCGATCTACGACAAAATCAAGAACTCTGTGACGGTTTAGAGCTATCACATGCTACAAAAGAATAGCGATGGACCAGACCTGCGCGGACTGGCGCTTGTCTCAGGCACGCTGGCGTGGCTGGCGGGCATACTGCTTGACGCCTGGACGCTCTTACCTGCTCCGGCGCTGATCGGCGGTGCCGCGCTGGCCCTCTTATGCGCTATTGCCCTCTGGCGCCACGAACGTGGCAGGCTCGTTGCGCTGTTGACATGCTTATTTCTGCTGGGCGCGTGGCGTTATGCCCAGGTTTCTCCCGTGGGCGACCACACCGCCATCAGCGCGTTTATCGGCTCAAAGAAGCTTGACCTGCTGGGCAACATGACCGATGAACCCAAACTCGAAACGCGCAGCAGCCTGCTCATCATTGCAGTGAGCAGCGTCAGTCTTGATAATGGCAATACCTGGCGCAACGCGCATGGCCTTATAGATGTACAGATTCCCGGCAGCATGATCGACGACCCCTACGGCCCGCATTACGGAGACGAACTCGAACTGCTCGGTAATCTCCAGCCTCCAGCGCCGACCAGCGGCCCCAACATCTTCGCCAGCATGAGCTTTCCGCGCATCAGCATCAACCAGTCGGGCGGCAATCCGTTCATCGCCGCGCTCTACAGCCTGCGCACCTACCTGGCAACCATCATCACGCGCACACTGCCCCAGCCGATGGCCGCGCTACTCATCGCGCTCGTCCTGAGCCTGCGCACCCCCGCGCTCAAACCCTTAATTCTGTTGTTCAACGTGACCGGAACGGCGCACCTGATCGCCCCCTCCGGCTTCAAAGTCACCATACTCGCGGGACTCGTAGCGGATAACTCGCGCAGGCTCTTTACTATGCGCAGGAAGCAGTTTCAAAGATTACTTCCTGCTGAGAATGAGAAAAGAAACCGGTGGCAATTGCTGGCAACGGGGCTGGTCATCTTGAGCATTCTGGGATACACCTTCTTGAGCGGCGGGAGTCCCGCTGCCCTGCGCGCAGGTATTATGGGTATTGTGCTGGCGCTCGCGCCGCGTTTTGGGCGCGTCTACAACGTGTACAACGCGCTGGCGCTGACCGCGCTATCAATGAGCGTGTTAGACCCATTTGTATTGTGGGATGCCGGATTTCAGCTTTCCCTGTTCGGCACGCTGGGAATTATCCTGTTGACGCCGGTGCTGATGCTACTGTTCCACAGGTTTGAGCACGTCGCGGTAGGGCACTTTTTGATCGAGATTATGATGGTGACGCTGGCAGCCGAGGTCACCACCTTGCCGGTTTTCGCGCTTACCTTCCACCAGATATCACTGATTTCACCGCTCACCAACATACTGACGGTGCCTTTGCTGGCCGCGTTAATCGTGCTGGGCCTGCTGGTTTGCGCGGCAGGAGCCATCTGGCTACCCCTGGGGATATTTTGTGGCTGGATCGTCTGGCCGTTGCTCTGGTATGTTATCGCGGCTGTATCCTGGTGCGCCACGCGACCCGACGCGTATCTGAGCGTGAGCAATCTCACGACCGGCGTGTCATGGGTCTATTACGCGCATCTGGTACTGGGCATCACCGCGCTGCTGCGCCGTTGGCCGCAGCAACAACCTACAGGTTCCTTGATGACGACTCCTCCGCTACTACCGAAGCGTATGCGGCGGCTGCTGCAACTCAGCGCGGCGCTGGTCATCGTGCTGGCAACCAGCGCCACAACAGTTGCGGCCCATAGCAGTGGCAGCAACCAGCTTAGCATCACTTTCCTGAATGTAAGTCCTGCCGGTCAGCCCGCGCAGGGCGAAGCTATCCTGATTCGCACTCCTGATGGCAAAACGGCACTCATCGATGGCGGAATGGACGCCACGTCGCTGGCAAACGAGCTGGACACGCGCCTGCCGTTCTGGCAACGTTCACTCGACATGGTAATTATGACTTCTCCCCGGCAGGATGAACTGACAGGACTGCAAGACATCGTCTCACGCTACCAGGTCGGAGAAGCGCTTGACGCGGGCATGCTGCATCCCAACACAGGCTACGCGCTCTATAGACGCACGATCAGCGAGCGCACTATCCCCTACGTACAACTTCGCCAGGGCGCGACGATTGCGCTGGGAACACAGCTAGCCATACAGGTGTTCTGGCCAACTTCGCCACTGCACAAAAGCAGCCAGGAAGAGCAGGACAATGGCATGATTGTACGCCTGCTCGCTCCCGGCCTACGCATGCTGCTGCTGGGCGCGACCGCGCTGAGCAAGTACGCGCTGGTGGGACTACTGGCTTCTGTAGACCATAGCTACCTCGCGGCAGATGTAGCGCAGGTCATAGGCGAAGCAGGCAAAACATTTCCAGCAGAGTTGCGGACGGTCTTACAGGTAGCGCACCCATCGCTCGTGATCGTTTCACCAGCCTCGATAAGCGCGAAGCTGCGCAAAACTGGCGCGACCAGCGTGCTGAATTCGCTCCAAACGCTCAGTGGAACATGGCAGATAGCGCAAACCGCGCAGTTGGGCACCATCCAGATCAGCAGCACCGTGCGTGGTTGGGCCATGCAATCTGATGTATGATAGCTCTGGCAAAACCCTACCTGCTATGCTATGATACACAACGTTCTGATCGAGATACTTGCATGTTTTTACACACGCGGCAAGAAAGAACGTATCTATGACCATCTGCGAACGCTGCGGCAATGAGATACCGGAGCATATAACTATCTGCCCATCCTGCGGAACACCTCTCTCTGAGGCGCAAACTGGCGTCAAACCTGCAAATGCAAATGGAACATCCGCATACGCGCAACCTAAAACGAAGGTCCTTCCCTTTGACTCGCTCTATGCGGATTACATCCCGCAGCCCGAACCAATCTATGAACGCAACTACGCGGCGCATCCAGCTAACCCCGATCGTTCAGTCTCAAAGGAGCCATCATCTACGGGTACAGACCCGGAAATAGCGTCAACCACTACGCGGCCTCACAGTTCGCGCGCTAAAACAGGCTTCAGATCGCGCTTCTTAAATGGAAACACCAACATCCCGCTTCTGATCGAGGTTTTACTTTCCTTTCCCTTTGGCATTTTTGGTGTTGGCTGGCTGCTCATTGGGGAAAATCTGATAGGTATGCTTCTGCTTGCGGGGAGTGTATTTTTCTACATGCCCCTGCTCATCTTCTCTTACGTGCTGGCTTACTTCTCTTACGGATTAAGCTTCTCGTTCACAGGACCGTTCGCCCTGGGAGTCGTCTTCTTGAACGCCTACATGCTCAACAAAACGCTCAAACGCAAGCGAGTAGCAGACCACGCAAGCCTAATGAACGTTGACAACCGAATGAGGGAATGTTAGGAAAGCCAGGAAACATTCGCCTCCGTTCGGATGATTTTTGACGAACGAAAAATGGGAATGAAGGGGTAGGGTGTCGTCATCGTCCTGTTGAATATTAACGACCAAAACCGGCGATGCCGCGAACTGACCGCCCCCCGTCCTGTAGGGACAAGGACGCGGGGTTGGGTAGATGCGGGGGCCTTGTGCTTGTCCTCGTCGGGGCACGCTTCCTCCTTGGTTCCCTGATGCACACGGCAGGCAGGCCACCCCACCCCGGACAAGCACAAGGCCCCCACATCCGCTCCACTCCACGTCCTTGTCCCTACAAGACGCGCGGGGGACGCAAGCGTCCCAATGCACACCATTACCCAATTTGGTCGGCAAAATTCATTAGTGACGCCCCTTGTGGGCATCAGGGGGGGCATCTGGCACGTTTACTTTGGAAATGCCAGCCGCCGGTACTTCTCGCGTGACTCCAGCCATGCTTCATCAGAGAGGCCCAGTTTCTCGCGCACCGTCTCGGGTGGAACGCCATTTTTGAGTTGCTGAACAGCGAAAGTATCGCGCAGCAGTTGCAGCGTGACGCGTTTATTGATGCCTGCCACCTTCACCGCGCGCGCCAGCACGTAATTGAGATTGCGGTCTGTGCAGTCAAACAACTCGCTGACGGGGTGGTATTTGGCCTGGTACTTTTTGAGGACGGTGGTAAATTCGGCGGGCATGGACAGGCGTCGTTCGCGGTGCTGCTTGCCCGTCGCAGCCTCGAAATGCACGGTGATGGCAGGCTCTTCCGGGTTGGACAGGTCGATTTGCTCGATTTTCAGCCCCATCACCTCTTCTTTTTTCAGTCCGGCATGCAGCACAAGGTAGATCAGGCAATGCGCGCGCGGATCATCAGCCGCGCTTTGCAGCAGGCGCTGCACCTCGTCGTCAAACAACAATTGTGGCAGCGGCGGCAGCGGTCGCTCCAACACCAGGCTGGCGGACGGGTCTTCGCGAATAACCCCTTCGCGGGCCAGCCAGGAGAAGAAATTCTTCAGAAATGTGACGCGCCGGGCCATCGTTTTGGGGGCGGGTGTGTGATCCTTGCCCTTACCAAACTTCAACTTCACCAGCCAATCGGTCAGTTGCTCCTTTGTAATGCGACCAACCGGCGTATCGCGCCCGACAAATTCGCTCAGCATACGCAGGTCCGAGAGAAAACAGGTGATGGTGTACTCAGACTTGCCGCGCAACTGCATATCCTGCTGATAGGGTATGAAACAAGCCGCCACGCTCGACTGATCGGTTAAGGGATGGGTGCGCACTAGAGGGGGATACGGGATAGCCTGCGGATCGGGCGGCTCCGCAATGACCGTCGCAGTGCCTGTAAAGAGGTCTGGCTGCAAGACGGTACTGTCTTCAGTAAGCAACGGCTCCGGCTGTGGTGTATGGTGATTTTCGTTCTGCATACATTTCTCCACTATCAGATTTGTCTTTTTTTTCATTATAGCATATTAATAGCAAGAATGTTCAAATTGTTACCTGTTTTGCCATGATTCGTCTCTGATGTGTAGACTTGCGCACATAGAATTTGATAGATCAGGATCGTAGAGATGAAACGCTTTCGCTCGTTGCTGCCCGCCATTGCTATTTTCTGCCTCGCGCTGTTCGTGCGCGTGCTGTATAACAATACCGTCGCGCAACATTATTATCCGCTGCACGACTCGCTTTTTTACCAGACCATCGGTTTCAATATCATCAAAGAGCACTGTTTTTGCCTGCATCCCTACATCTCGACGGTGTACCGCACTCCGCTCTGGCCCTTCATTATGGCGGGTCTTTCACTCATTTTTGGCCCCAGCGACTATTTCGCGCGCCTCTTCCTGTGTTTGATCGGTTCTGGCACCTGCGTGCTGCTGTACCTCTTCGCGCGCGACCTGTTCGGTCCGCGTTTCGGCATCATCGCCGGAGTCGTGGCGGCCATCTATCCTGAACTGTATATCTACGACGGCTGGCTCTATACCGAATCCCTGTATATCTTTTTCCTGTTTGCCATTTGTTACGTGCTATTTCGCATCCAGCGCGCCAGGACGGGCAAGATCGGCCTCTGGCTCTGGTGCGGCATGCTGCTGGGGCTGCTTTCCCTCACCCGTCCAAACGGCATTATTGTGATCGGCATCGTAATTGCCTGGGCTATCGTGATGATCTGGCTCAAGGTACTCAGGCGACGCCCGGCTGTCACCGGCTTTATCGCGGCGGCGCTGCTGGCCTGTGTGCTGATCGCGCCCTGGACTGTGCGCAACTATCTCGTCTCGCACAGCTTTATCCCAGTAGCTACCGGAGACGGCACGGTGCTGCTTGGTGCGTACAACGACCAGATTTTGACCAATCCGGCGTATCTGGGATCGTGGATTGACCCCTTGAAATCACGGCCAGATGTCGCTAAACCATATCCGCTGTTTACCTGTACTCCCCCTTGCGAGGTAGCGCGCGAGAACGCCTACAAGGACGCGGCGATACAGTGGATCAAGAGCCATCTGAGCATCATGCCGCACCTGCTGGCCCTGCACTTTATCAACCTGTGGCAGCCAGCCACTCACGAGGCGGATTTGCCCACTGATCGCTTTCCAGGCCAGCGTTCATCGCAAATCGTGCTGGCTATGATGGAAACCTTCCCCATTCCCGTCTTCATCCTGGCGCTTCTAGGCCTGGCAGTCACGCTCTGGAAGTGGCGCGAACTGCTCTTTATCTACACCATGATCGCGCTAACCATCGGGCAAGCGCTGGTCTTCTACGGCAGCGCGCGCTTTCGCGCCCCCATCGAACCCATGCTCATCCTGCTGGCAACAGGCGCGTTATGGTTTCTGACAAGCCGCCAGGAAGGAACGCTGCGCTGGATTATTAACAGCCAGAGAAAACCCGCACCGGCTGCCAGTAAGACGCCAGATCAACCAGAGCAGTCATCCACTGCCGATCAATTGGCATGATTTCAGTCTGAAGAAACACGCTTTATGGCTCGCTGATTTTCTCTTCATTGCGCGCCGGGGAGAACCAGCGCAGGCGCAGCACGCGTTCGCGGTGACGTTCCTCCTCCAGGCTGCGCACCCTGGCTTTCAGCAGATCATGCAGCGAAATCATACCCAGCAGCTTGCGTGAATCGTCACGCTCAACTACGGGCAAGCGGGTAAAGCCTGTCTCAGCCATGCGGTACACGACAGCGCGCAGTGGTTCATCCGGGTAAGCCACGACAGGCTGGACGTGTGATACGCGCAGGAACATCTCCTGGAAAAGCTTCCCATCGCCGCCCTCTACCGCTACTCCATCGGCCCCATCATGCACATGATAGCTGGCTGCCTGCCTGGCAACTTCATCTTGATGTTGGAGAAGTTGCAGATCGTTACGAGTAACAACGCCTTGCAAATGTCGCTCGCTGTCTAATACCGGGTAGAGCCGTTGGAACTGGCTGCCCTTCTCATGGGTGTAGAGGAGCATACTTGCCAGGTCCTGCTGTGAAATCGTGTCCGGCAGGGCGATGACATTGGTACGCATGACCTCACGCACAAAGATGATCTCAAGTGGATCGACGGCATATTCGCGGCTCAGGTGGTAGCCACGCCTGCTGACCTTCTCGGTCAGGATCGAGCGGCGCATGACGATCACTGTAAACCCGTGCGCGATGACACAGGCAACCAGCAATGGCAAGAGCATATTGACGTCGTGAGTGAGTTCCAGCATGAAGATAATGCCGGTAAAGGGCGAGCGCATGGTGCCACCCAGGATCGCCCCCATGCTGACCAGTTCCCAGAAACCCCCGCCCAGGTGCGGCAGGAACAGCGCTTCCAGTCCGCCGAGCGCGCCTCCCATCATCAAGAGCGGAGCCAGCACGCCTCCCGATGTACCCGAACCAAGCGAAACCGACCAGATCACCGACTTGACCAGCAGGACACCCACGATCAGCTGGATGGTAGCATCGCCACGCAGCAGCGAGCCAATCACATCGTAGCCGACCCCCAGAGCCTCTGGAAAGATCAAACCGCCGATGCCCACTACCAGACCTCCAATCGCCGGCCACCACATCCAGTGAATCGGCAGGCGTCGAAAAGCGTCTTCACTGGCATAGACCGCTATCGTCAGCAGCGCCGAGAGCGCGCCAGCCAGCAGACCTACCAGCACGCAGCCAAGCACGCCAACAGGCCCAATAAAGGCGGGATGCGGCGCGGTAGGGAAAAGCGGCCCCAGGCCGATGATGTAGCGTCGCACAACGAGAGCAGCCGCGCTTGCCAGGGCTACAGGCACCAGGCTGCGCGGCTTCCACTCGAAGAGTAACAGTTCAACCGCCAGCAACACCGCGGCAACCGGCGAGGCGAAAGTGGCGGACATGCCACCAGCCGCCCCCGCCACGAGCAGCGTCTTACGTTCGGCGCTGGAGAGGTGGAAAAACTGGGCGATGAGCGAGCCAACAGCGCCCCCGGTCATGATGATAGGCCCTTCAGCGCCAAAAGGACCTCCGGTGCCTATCGAGAGAGCAGATGACAGGGGTTTCAAGATGGCAACTTTTGGCTCTATGCGGCTGCCATTGATGAGGATAGCCTCGATTGCTTCGGGGATACCGTGACCTCGAATACGCTCTGAGCCGTAGCGCGCCATGATGCCGATGATCAGAGCACCTATGATAGGCACGAAAATGACGAGAACGCCCAGGTGATTGCCAGCCGGTGAGACAAGCGCGGTACTCCAACGCTGGAAGAAAAAGAGGTTGGTAACTAAGCCGATAAGTCGCAGCAGAATCAAGGCCACGAAGGCGCTTATGATTCCAATGCCGATAGCCATACCAGAGATGAGTATGACACGGGGGCTGGTAGTGAAATCGCCCAGTTTGCCCAACGCTTCATGATTGCCGAGATTACCGAGCGCGCGCGTGGCTTTGCGCCAGAGATTTGGGAAAGATGTGCTCACACTACTCACTCCTCGTGTCATCGCTCTGTTCACCGTCGATAAGGGGCATCAACGCGCGCACAAGAGCAGGCCCAGTCGAGCGTAGCTCGGCGTGATGCAGCAATGAGAGCTTGCGCAGCACTTCCTCTCCGTTTGGGGTAAGGCTGATAATGACGCGCCTTTGATCGTTCTCATCGCGGGAGCGTTCCAGGAGGTTCCGTTCCACCATGCGATCAATCAACTCAACCGTGCTATGGTGCTGTATCTGCAAGCGTTCGGCCAGTTCGCCCACGCTGGGCGTTCGCTGCGCGGGCAATCCTTTGAGGCTGAGAAGCAACTGGTGTTGCTGGGGTTCAAGCCCAACAGCACGCGCAGCTTCCTCGCTAAAACGCAAAAAACGGCGCAGTTGATATCGAAATTCAGCCAGCGCCTGGTATTCACCTGTTGATATTTCCCTGTCTGTATCCATGTGCTCCTCTTAATATTCATGTCGTAACACGATATGAATATTACAGGAGAGAGATCAAGTTGTCAAGACAAAGTGAAATAGGGTCTATATCCTTGCGGGTGAAAGATACAGTAGATTGTAGGGACGCGATTGATCGCGTCCCTACAAATCACCCGGAAGACGGAGACCGTGAAATATTGTAGAGGCGTACCCTTACGGTCGCCTGGAAATAATTCACAGACTCAGCAACGCCTCGTAAAAGGGATTGAAGTACATCGCGCCGCGCTCGATCACGCCATCCAGGCCGCGCCCACCGTCAGGTGAGCGTTTGATATTAGCGAACAGGCCAGCTTCCAGCCCCTTGAACAGGCCCAGTGTGTCCATTTCGTGGAGAAGATCAACGGAGTCGCGCAGTATCTGGTCGGCCCAACGCGCCACCAGGCTGTCCTCGCGCCAGTCGAACTGCTCGCTCAGGTCGCGCGCGGCATTGAAAACGTAGAGCGCGCTGCGAATCGAGAGGAAGCGATCCTGCAAGAGCGGCGTGTGAATGGCCTCGGTGGGCATGCCCAGCAGTTGTATGCCCTGGTTGGTCAGCACGCCGATGAAGTTAAAGAAGCTGTCGAGTACGTGCCCGCGAAAAATATCGCCCGTCATGTGTTTGGTCGGAGGCATATATTTGATGGGATAGCCGGGGAAGAGATCGCGAATAAGCTGCGCCGAGGCGATTTCGTGCAACAGGTGATTGGGCGTCGTTGGGTCGATTTCAAAGGCGTGGCCGAGGCCCATCTGCGCGGGCGGGATACCCGCTATCTGGGCGAACCGTTCGTTGATGAACTGCGAGGCGACGACTGTATGCTCCGCTTCGAGCGCGTCGTCGGTGGTCAGGTAGTTATCTTCACCGGTGTTGATGATGATGCCGGCGGCGGCATTGATGCGGCGCGAGAAGAGCTGGTCAATAAGCGTGCGCTTCATGTTGATATCGCGGAAAATAATGCCATACAGAGCATCGTTGAGCATCATGTCCAGGCGTTCCAACGCTCCCATAGCGGCGATTTCGGGCATGCACAGCCCTGAGCAGTAGTTGGTCAGGCGCACGTAGCGGCCTATTTCGCGGCTGGTTTCATCGAGCGCGGCGCGCATCAATTTGAAATTGGCCTGGGTCGCGTAGGTGCCACCAAAACCCTCGGTGGTCGGCCCGTAGGGTACATAGTCGAGCAGGCTCTGCGCGGTCGAGCGGATGACGGCTATCACGTCGGCCCCCTGGCGCGCGGCGGCCTGCGCCTGCACGATGTCCTCGTAAATATTGCCGGTGGCAACGATCACATACAGCCAGGGCGTGGGCGGGTTGCCCAGTTCTTCCACCATGGCGGCGCGTTCAGCCCGGCGCGCGCGGATGCGTTCTACACCCATTTGCACCTGCCTCTGTATCTGCGCGTCGAGCGCTGGCAGTACATCATGCTGGTGCTGCACCTCGTGAAGAGTGAGTTCGCCGCGCCCGATAGCTTCAGCGACGGACTGCGCGTCAAGTTGTTGCTCAAGCATGGCAGCCACGAATGGACGCAGGATGCCGCCGGGCAATAAGGACGGCGCGCCATCAACAACGCGGTTGGGCAGCGGCACGCCGGCTTCATCGATGCCGTCGATGCCCAGCAGGCGCAGGGTGGTGCGCTCGATAGCCACGGTCGTATGTGTCCCGATATAGTCTATCACGGGGGCGACGATGTGACGGGCCAGCGCGCGCGCCTCTTCAACGAGCGACGTGTCAAGCTTGAGATGGGGCATAGTTCACGATCTCCTCCGCGAGTTCACGCGGGCGTTGCAATGGAATGTCGTGGATGGTATCCGGCATGCGCACAACCTGAATTGACGGCAAGATGGCTTGAATGCGCGCGATGCCTTCTTTGCGCATGGCGACAAAGGCTTGCCGCTCTTCGTTGACTGGATGCTGTTCCGCCACGATCAGCTTGACGGGGCAGCGCACGCGGCCAAAGAGTTCAAACGTGGGCTGATCCCACATGGCACCGATAATTTGCAGGTGATTCTCGAAGTCCAGGCGCGGCGCGACCGTGTCGTCATCGCGCAATTGCACGATGTGCAGCACGCTCTCTTCCAGTTCGGGCGTCCACTGCTGACCCAGCGCGCCGCTTTTGAAATAAGAGAGAAACGTTTCACGCGGCGTGCCGGCGAAACGCGGCGGCGCGAGGTCGATAATGGCCTGTTCGCGCGACCAGCCCGGTCGCTGCGAAAGCTGGTTGGACGCGCCATCCACCAGCACCAGCGCCGTCACGCGCTCTGGATAGGTCGCGGCGTATTGCAGCGCCACGCTCGCGCCCCACGAATGCCCGACCAGCAGCGGCTTCTCAATCTTTAACGCCTCAATTGCGCTGATGTCGTCGGCGATAATCGTTGCGTAATCGTAGCCGCTATCCGGTTTATCGCTTTCGCCATGCCCGCGCTGATCGAGCGCGATCACGCTATAGCCATGCTCAGCAAGCAGAGGTGCGACCAGGTTCCAGATATGGGCCGCCGAGGCCAGCCCATGCAACAGCAAAATCGGGGGCAAGCCGGAATGCTCTTCAAAGGGCGACCAGCGCCGGTAGTGCAGGCGCAAGCCGTTGGCGGCAACAAAACCATCGACAGGTTGAATTGGCATGCGGGATAAAGCTCCTTGTCACTGCATTTTGATGCAGTATATCACCAAAATACCACAAGGAGCGCCATTACTACGGAACCATCCATAGCGATGACACCCCTTGTTACAGGCATCAAATGCGCTTATTTATGAGAAAGACCGGGGCAATTACTCGTATTACTTACTCGTATTGCTGGTCTTCGTCGGTCTCGAATTCGTCCTCTTCGAAATTCTCCTCATCCTCATCCAGATAGCTCAAGTCGGCAAGATCGTCTGTGGACGACAGTTCACGCCGAATCTGGATAGTCGGGTTGATCGTTGGGAATGGCCTCAAGCCTCCCTGCGCAGCGGGACCCTCCATCTGCGGTTCGTATGCCGGCAAGCCTTCGCGCACCAGCACTTCCTCCCCAAATGCCATCGACTCAAAGCCCAGGCGGCGCAGGTCCATGACCATGCCGGGCCAGGTGTCTTCAGCATCTATCGCCCACCAGTTCCGCCCCTCCACATTAACAGGTCGAACGCGCAAAGGTCGGTTGAGATCGCCCAGACTAGCCATGAACATGACACGTTTCTTCTCGGCTTTTTTCATCATTGGACAGAACCGTCCTTTCTGTACTGGAACAACTACGACACTGTATCCCGCTCATCCATAGCGCGAAACAATGTCGTTCTTCGTACTGAACTATTCTGTTTCAGGCCATCAAAGCCGGAAGCTAATGCTTACAGATACCATACCACATACATAACCCTGTATGCCAGTGCTAATTATAGATATGCATCCTACTGGTGATTCTTGATAAATCGCTCCATGCGCACCAGGCTCTCTTCGAGTTTGTCGTAGGCCGTGCAGTAGGCGCAGCGCACGTAGCCGACGCCAGCCGCGCCAAACGAGCTGCCGGGAACGACGGCGACCTGCTCCTCGAAGAGCAGCTTTTCGGCGAACTCATTGTCGGTCATGCCTGTGGAAGTGATATCAGGGAAGGCGTAGAACGCGCCACGCGGCTCGCAGCAGGATAGGCCGATGCGGTTCAGGCCATCCACGAACATGCGGCGGCGGCTATCGTAGGCATCATGCATGATCCGCACATCCTCTTCGCCATGACGCAGCGCCTCTAAAGCGGCCTCCTGCGGCGAGGTGCCGGCGCACATGATGGTATACTGATGCACTTTGAGCATGGCTTCCAGGATAACCTTTGGCGCAGCCACGTAGCCAATACGCCAGCCCGTCATGGCATAGGCTTTGGAGAAACCATCCAGCAACACGGTGCGCTCGCGCATGCCCGGCAAGGCGGCGATGCTGATATGCTCGGTATCATACACCAGGCGACTGTAGACCTCGTCCATCGCCACAATCAGGTCGTGCTCTTGAGCCAATTGGGCAATGCCTTCCAGTTCGACGCGCGGGATGACCGCGCCGGTGGGATTATTTGGATTGCCGATCAGGATCATCTTACTGCGCGGAGTAATGGCGGCGGCGATTTCCGAGGCGCGCACGCTAAAATCGAATTTCGCGTAGGTGGGAACAGGTACATGCTTACCACCGGCGAACACAATATCGGCCTCATACGCGACATAGCCGGGGTCGGGCGAAATCACCTCGTCGCCCGGATCGATGAGCGTGCGCATGGTCAGATCTACGCCCTCGCTGACCCCCACAGTCACGAGAATTTCGGTCTTAGGGTCATAGTCCAGCCCGTAGCGGCGCTGCAGCACGGCGGCGATTTCTTCGCGCAGTTCAAGCATACCGTAATTTGACGTGTACTGCGTATGGCCCAGTTCAATCGAGCGGATACCAGCCTGGCGGATATGCTCAGGCGTGACGAAATCAGGCTCCCCTACTCCCAGCGAAATCACCTCCGGCATGGTGTTAATGATATCGAAGAACTTGCGTATGCCAGACGGCTTGACCATGCGCACGCGCTGCGCCAGTAATTCACGTTTGAGTGTATCCATGCTGCATCACCTTACCTTCTTTTGTTGTTGTGACGAGGCGAAAGACACCATCGTCTTCCTTGCGTGTTTTTTCGCGACTGTGGTAGTCTTATGACAACTGGTAAAGGTGCCGATCTCGCCTCTGACCGGCCAAAACCTCTCACTACACCACTGTAACATATAAGAGGAATGTTTGTCGATGAGCCAATTCCAATCCGGTCAAGCAACGCAGGCAAGCCAATCAGCACAAGAGAAACATGTAGTACTGCTGGATACCGATATCGGCGACGACATCGACGACGCGCTCGCGCTCGCGCTCGCCCTGCACGCGCCGGAAATCGACTTACAGGGCGTTACCACTGTTTTCGGCGATACACTCCTGCGCGCGCGCCTGGCAAAACACCTGCTGCATGTCTTTGGACGCGATGACATCCCGGTGGCAGCCGGCATCTCAACACCACTGCAAGCGCGGCATCGCCCCTCCGGCGTTCCCCAGGCGGCTATTCTCGATACCTGCCAACCAGCAGACATCAGCCCTTATTCCGGCCCCGAACTGATCGCGCAAAAAGCTCTGGCCTCTCCCGGTCGTCTCACCCTGCTCTGCATTGGCCCGCTCACCAATGTCGCCACCGCCCTGCTGAATGAGCCGCGCCTGTTCATGGCTATAAGAAGTATCATTATGATGGGCGGGACAAGTGGCATCCCCTGGCCCGAATGGAACACACGCAGCGATGCCAGGGCCGCGCAGATCGTGCTGGCGGCGGGTATCCCCATCACCCTGCTGGGCTGGAACATCACCACGCGCTGCCAACTCCTGCCTGGCGACCTGGAGCGCCTGAGCTACAACAACTCGCCCCAGACACGTCTATTGAGCCAGTTGATGCAGGTCTGGCAACGACACCGCCCGCGCTGGCACTCCCCCTATCCGTATTTACACGATCCGCTCACCGTCGCGGCGTTATGCGCCCCCGGACTGCTGCGCTTTGAGGAGATGACGGCGCGCACGCTCGCGCAAGGCCCGCTGCGGGGCTTTATGGTGCCGCGCCTCATGGACGGGCCGCTCGTGCAGGCCGCCGTTGACATTCAGGTAGCACAGGCCAGGGAGTGGATAATGGAGAGGCTGTTACCGCAACATTCTTAGTTTCTCAATAATGCCGGGCAGCACCTTGAGCAAAGCGTCCACATCTTCATTGGTGTTGTCTTTGCCGAGGGTGAGGCGCAGACTGCCGTGCGCGAGTTCGACGGGTAGCTGCATGGCGAGCAGCACGTGCGAGGGATCGACCGAGCCAGAGGTGCAGGCCGAGCCGGTAGAAGCGGCGAAGCCCAGCATGTCGAGGTTGAGCAGGATGGATTCGCCCTCGATACCTTCAAAGACGAAGCTGGCGTTGTTCGGCAGGCGCTCGCTCGGATGGCCGGTCAGGTGGCTGGCGGGAATAGTCAGCACACCCTCGATAAGACGGTCGCGCAGCTTCTTGATACGCGGCGCCACCTGCGGCAGTTCATCGTAGGCCAGGCGCAGCGCGGTGGCCGCGCCGACGATGCCCGCCACGTTCTCGGTACCGGCGCGCTTGCCGCGCTCCTGCGAACCGCCCTGTAACTGCGGCAACAGGCGCACTCCCTGGCGGTTATAGAGGATACCCACGCCCTTTGGCCCGTAGAACTTGTGGGCCGAAAGCGACAACAGATCAGCGCTCAGCGCCGCCACGTCGATGGGCAGCGCGCCGCCCGCCTGCACCGCGTCAACGTGAAAAGGAATTTTGCGAGCGCGGCAGATGCGCCCGATCTCCGCCACCGGCTCGATGGTTCCTACCTCGTTGTTGGCATACATGATGGAGACGAGGATGGTCTGATCGGTGATGGCTCGTCCAACCTCGTCGGGGTCAACGCGCCCGTAGCTATCCACCGGCAGATAGCTGGTTTTGAAGCCGAAACGTTCCAGGTACTGGCAGGTATGCAGCACGGCATGGTGTTCTATGGACGATGTGATCAGGTGATTGCCCTTTTTCTGAGCAGCAAAGGCAAATCCCTTGATGGCAAGATTATCGCTTTCGGAGCCGCAGCCGTTAAACGTGACCTCGGTTGGACGACACCCTATGACCTCCGCTACCTGTTCGCGCGCGCTGTCGATGGCCTGCATAGCATGCCGGCCCAGCGTGTAGATGCTGCTCGCATTGCCATATTCGGTTGTAAAGTAGGGTATCATGGCGTCCAGCACGCGCGGGTCAAGCGCGGTTGTCGCGGCATGGTCAAAGTAGATGGTGCGCTCCGGCATTGGTTATGTTTCCTCTATACATGCAGCTTATGGCGTCAGTCCCGTTGGCCAGCTATAAACTGTAATTGGTTTAGTGCTTGGACTGTTATACATGATGGTAATCAACTCGTGCGAGGTCAACTGTACTTTGTTGAAATCGGTGTTGACCGGCTTGCCATTCACATAGACGGTCCAACCCGTCGATGACGAAAGTTGAGTAGGGAAGGTTATCGAGGATGACTGGAAGGTCTGCCAGATATCAAAGAACTGCTTCAAGCTATAGGTTCTGGTGGTTGGCGACTCAATGTGGATGACTCCTGTAGCGTCATGTGTGTGTATCCAGTAGTAACAGGATGGAGTAGTGCCAGGATCAATGCCGATGCCCGTGGAGAGCGGCACATTTTGACCATCGATATAAATGGTCAAAAGCGCGTGGATATGATAAGCCAGCTGCTCAGAAGCGTCGCAGTAGACACCGTCAATGGGTTGATGATTGGGATCAACTACCGTTTGCGCCTGCGCCAGGGTACCTGATGAAGAATTGTTCTGCCATACAAAGTAGCCGATCAGCGCGCCCACCAGGACGATCGCTACCGCAATGGAAAAGAAGGTGACACGCCTGTTCCTGGCATCGATGCGCTGCTGTTCAAGACGGTTTTGCACTTTTTGGGTGCGGCGCTGCTGCTGCTGTTTACCACTCTGCCTCGTCGCCGTCGCGGTTGCGGTCTTCGCGGAGGGTTGGGCTGGCTTCGCCGATGCCATAGTTCCGACCTGTGGCTCAGCCTGTACGGAAGGCTTCGCGATTACCGGCGCGTTGGCCTGCGCGGAGGTCTGGGACGGCTTGGCAGGCGTTTGGGCTTTCTGCGACGTAGCGTTATTGGCAGGTTTGCCATTTGCCTGGCGCTGCTTGTTGTTTCGATTGGCGCTTTGTTTGCTCATAGATAATACCAACTCCTGATAATGACGTTATTGCTTATGTTACAATAGCTTGCTCTTCTTCTTAAAGAAACCCTCGTTCATGCTGCCTGTGCGATATCCCTGGAGATCGACGGTCACATACTGGTAGCCAATGGCGCGCAGGCTGCGCGTGACCTGCAGGCTGATCTCTTCATCGAGGAGGCGCGGCAGTTCCGACCGCTCCACTTCGATACGCGCAATTTTATCATGATGGCGCACGCGCAGTTGACGAAATCCCAGTTCGCGCAGCACCTTCTCCGCCTTGTAGATCATTTGCAGCGAAGCCACGTCAACCTTGCTGCCATAGGGGATGCGCGATGAGAAACAGGCCATGGCCGGTTTATCCCAGACTGGCACGCCCAGCAGTTTCGCTACGGCGCGGATGTCCTGCTTGCCCATACCCGCCTCTTTCAAGGGGCCGCGCACGCCAAATTCACGCGCGGCGCGCTGTCCGGGGCGGAAATCGCCGTCGTCGTCCTTATTTATGCCATACGCAATATAACGCAAGTTGTACTTTTTCGCCAGTGGTTCGAGCTGCGTAAACAGCTCGGTTTTGCAAAAGTAGCAGCGATTGAAGTCATTGGCGACATAGCGTTCGTCCTCAAGCTCGTGCGTTTCCAGCGTAACCAGCGGGATGCCCATGTGTCTGGCAACCTCAATCGCCTCTCCTGTCTCCTCGTCGGCATAGGCAGGCGAAGCGGCAATCGCGCCCACGGCCCGTTCGCCAAGCACATCCCGCGCGACCTTCAAGAGCAGCGCGCTATCAACCCCACCCGAATAGGCTACCAGCACGGACTCCATCTCGCGCAAAATGGCCTGCAAATGTTCATATTTTGCCTGTGTCTCCGCTTCCAGGGTCTCCACTGCATCCAACGAACCATTGACACGCGAGGTATCGAGCATGATACTATATTCTCCTGACCGGGGCTATGTATTATAAAAGGTATGAACCTGTATAATTGTTTCGTTAAGGATTCAACCATCTAGCCGTTATTATACCATCTAAGCACAAGGGATTAAGAATATAATGAGTACATCTCCCCAGACAGCCGCTATCATCCTGGCCGCGGGCAGTTCCAGCCGTATGGGCGGCGGACGCCACAAATTATTATTGCCCCTGCATGACCGCCCGGTGCTGGCACACGCGCTCGATGCTGTGCTGGCATCACAGGCTCGCCCGGTTGTACTTGTACTGGGACACCAGGCAGAACAGGTTCGAGCGAACATAGCTGCCTATATCACTCATCCTGACCTGAACATCATCGAGAACACCGATTACCTGCAGGGCATGAGTACCTCGCTGCGCCTGGGAGTGCAGACACTGCAATCGCGTAGCTATACGAAATTATCAAATGGAGAAATTGATAGCGCGTTGGTATTGCTCGGAGATCAGCCCTTGATAACTGCGCGGGACATTGATACGCTGATTGCGACTTATAGAATGACGGGCAAAAGGATAGTCGCGCCAACCTACAACGGCAAACGGGGCAACCCCATCCTTTTTGACGCGGGACTATTCCCCGAACTCTTAGAGGTCACGGGCGACGAGGGCGGGCGCAGCGTGCTTGAACGCCATCGCGACGACATCGCAACTGTCGAGATGGGCAACCCTCTGGCAAACATCGACGTGGATACGTGGGATGCGTACCAGAGGGTTATCGAGGCGTGGGAACACAAACCGTAGTCGCAAATGTTTCCTCTAGTCATCGAATAGCGAAGGCTGCTGTCCTGCAATCAGGCGTTTTTGTTCCTCGCGTTGTATCTGCTCAATGCTTTTCTCCGGCGTTGGTAAATCTTCTGGCATGGTCGCGCCGAGCCTTTCGAGCGTGACACGGACTTCGCGCCCAACTTCGTTATGAGTGCGATTAGCAGCCTCTTTGCCCTGTATGCCCTCGCGCCGGAGTTTGGCATCGGCCTGTGTAGCGCGGAAGATATTCGCGCCAAGCTCTTCGCTGCCCATGTAATCAAGAATTTTGTCACGCGGTTGAAGATTTTTACGAGCATGGATGTCGTTTTCTCGAAGTCCGCCATAAAGTCCCATGTAGCCATGATCCTGGAATGTGGCAAAATCAGTTGGCTCGATCACCCCAACCTGTTGCGCAGCCTGAGCAAGCTGGCTATTAAATATGGCCATTTCAGAGCGAAATATGAGGCGCTTCTGATCCTCCGGCAAGGCTGCCAGTTCGTCAGACAATTCCTGACGGCGCGTTTGAACTGCGAAATAGGTTTGCCCCAAAGCGACAATAGGTTTCGATGGATCAGCATTCTGGATGATAAGATAGCAGCTATAGCGTGAGAGCTGGTAATCTTCTGTTTTTCGTTTAGCTCCTTTGCCAGTTACGATCATTTTAACCTGCAGGTTAAAATGATCGTAAACGGCTTGTCCGCTATTCTCACAGGCGATTTTCGCCTGTTCTACAGCTCCCTGAAACTTTTGCCATGATGAGTACCCTAACAGCTTATAAACCTGGCGGGCGCTCCAGTATTCGCTGCCATCCTCTGACTGCTGACGGATTGCGCCAAATGGTGATGTGTGCTGGCTCATTGGACTTCTTTCCCCCCAACTTATTTGATAGGCTCATTTTACATGTAATAGAACAAAATATCAAGGGTTTTTCTCTTGCGTCTATCACAATGTGGGCATATACTTGTGAGAATCCTATACGGTGGAAAAGAAGAAAGATGGCAACTGAAGAGCAACACAAACAGGCACAATTCTGGTTAGAGTACAGCCAGCAATTATCGGGAACAATTCGCTATACCGAGGCATTGGCGGCGGTGGAACGCGCGCTCGCGTTAGATGATACAAGCGTAGCAGCATGGTACGCCAAAGGGACATACCTGGCGATGCTGGCGCGCTATGACGAGGCGCTGGCAGATTTTGAACATACGCTGGCGATGGATGCTACCTTCGTACCAGCCTGGGATGGCAAAGCGTGGGCGCTTGGCATACTCGGCAGGCGAGACGAGGCGCTGGCAGCAGTCAACCGGGCACTGGAGCTTGACCCTGACTATTTTGACGCGCTTAAACGCAAGAAGCGATTGGAGGCGTTATAATTCGCCCTACTTGTAGGGACGCGATTTATCGCGTCCGCTAACGTCGATTGTCCCCTACTTGTAGGGACGCGATTTATCGCGTCCGCTAACGTCGATTGTCCAGCAGAAGCGGACGCGATAAATCGCGTCCCTACAATAATTCTTTTACCAGCCCGACAATCTCCCGGTGAATCTCTTCCACCGGCCTTGATGCGTTCACCACTTTGATGCGTTCAGGGTATTTGCGCGCCAGCATACGAAAGCCTTCCTGCACTTTCTGGTGAAATTCTTCTCGCTCGGCATCGAAGCGGGTACGCGCCTCGCGGGTGCCGCTCGCATCGGCGCTTACGTCTGTGCGGCCTTGAACCTGTGAGGGGTCGAGATCGAGCAGGATGGTCAGGTCAGGTTTGATGCCCTGCGTCGCGAGCATCGAGAGTTGTTCGACCAGTTCCACGCCAACGCCGCGCGCGTAGCCCTGGTAGGCGATACTGGCATCGTAGCAGCGATCGGTGATGACCAGTTTACCCGCTTGCAGAGAAGGGATGACAAGTTCGGCAAAATGCTGGGCGCGGTCAGCCTGGAAAAGCAGGGCTTCAGCGAGTGGTCTGATACCAAGTTCGGGGCGATTGAGTACGAGCGGGCGTATTTCGATGCCCAGGGGAGTGCCGCCCGGTTCGAGTGTACGTATGTATGAAACGCCTCGCGCTTGTAACCATTGCTCTAACAACTGCATTTGCGTGGTTTTACCCGCGCCGTCCAGCCCTTCAAAAGAAATTAAGCGCCCTCTGTTTGCCTGGCTCACGAGCTATTTCCCCCTGTCGGTGCGATACGTCTCGTAATCCCAGTCGAAATAGGGCTTGGGCAGCATGTCTTCGGGCGTCCAATGCTGGTCAGATTTGCCATATTTACCGTGATACTCTTTGAGGGTTTCGCCGACGTACTCAAAGGTAAGCTGGCAGATGCGAAAGCCGACAGGCACCCAGATGGTAGTCTGTGTGTGGTTACTGATCTCCATCGTCCAGCGGCTGATGTAGCCCACATCACCGACGCCCGCGCAACGGCATACCGAGAGGCCGGAGCGCGCCACCGTGCTGCGCGAGTACATCTTCGCCAGGTAGCCGTTATGCCCGCCGATGACTTCCAAAGTGTGCGCCAGGATAGTCGTGCCTGGACGGATGGCCATTTTGCCATCGCTTGCTCTGCGGGCTTCTCCCCAGTAGCGACGAATATCGTTGGGATTATCCAGGTGGATCACATCGACATTCATATCTCCCTGGAAATACCATTCGCCCAGGCGGCAATCATAGGAATTGGTACCCAGTTGTCGCTCATCAAATGGCTCGATGATGAGATTGCCGTTTTTCAACTCTTCCACAATACGTTTGTCGGACAGTAACATGCCGGAGGACTCCTTTGGATACAATGGACATGCGTTGCGTTGTGCCAGCGGGCCAGGGCGGGGGCAAGCCCGGCCCCTACCATATACGCATCAAGTTTCCATCCCGGCGGGCGGCCATAAAGGCCCCCACCCATCCCTACACCACCCCCGCCCCTACGATAAATTGAAGAGAAAATTCCCTGCACTTCTTATAACGTATTATCCTCTTCGTCTGAACTATATGCAATAGGCAGAGCGCGCACGGCCTCGATTTCTATCCAGATGCGCTGGGCAAGTAAACGGGCCTCGTCTTCATTGGCGAGAGCTTGCTGGAATGGGAAGAAGGCTCGATCGCTGCTGTGGCGATGTATCCAGCGGCTGATGATGTTGATCTGATCGACTTCTGCTTTGCCGACGATGCTCGGCGATTCGCCTAATGCAGACGCGACTTGCAGGAGTTCGCGCGCGGCCTGTTTGGTAGTTTCTGGCTCGTGCGCGATACAGCGTTGCTCGACCAGGCGGCCATGTCGTATCAGGAAGAGTTCGTTGCAGCCCGCGCGCGCCGAGGGGTAGACGATGAAGAGGTTGTTGGCCTCGACCGCGCCGGTAATCAACTTCTGGCCGATCAGCACTTCGTCGGCGCTGCGAATGGTGTCGCGCAGCCAGGCGGCTCGTTCAAAATTGAGTTGCTGCGAGGATTCGAGCATCTGGCGGCGCAGGCGGTCCAACAGGTCTTCGCGCTCGCCTCCCAGGAAGGCACATATCTCAGCAATCGTCTGGCGATAGGCTTCGATGTCCGTCTCATCGACGCCGCCGCGACAGGGGCCGGGGCAGCGATTCAAATGCAAGCGCAGGCAGGGATCGGATGCTTTGGCCTGCGGCGGCAAACCCTTCGTGCAGGTACGAATGGGAAAGACCTTCTGCACCAGTTCGATGGTCACATCCACAATGCGGCGGCTGCGGAACGGGCCGAAGTAGCGCCCGCCGTCGGCTGCCACCTCGCGCGTGGCGTAGACGCGCGGAAATGGGTGCTGGATGTCGATTTTGATGAAGGGATAAAGTTCGTAGTTGCGTAACTGCACGTTATAGGCCGGTTGCAACTCCTTAATCAGTTGCGATTCGACCAGCAGCGCCTCCAGCTCGGAGCCGAGCACGCGCGTCTCGATCTCTTTGACGTTTTGTAATAGCCCATCCATCTTGCGTGTATAGCCAAGCGGCTGGTTGTAGTAAGAGGCCAGGCGATCTTTGAGGGACTTGGCCTTGCCCACGTAAATCACCTGCCCGTTGCTATCCTTCATCAGGTACACGCCGGGCAGGGCAGGGAAGTCACGTCTCCAGGCTGGATTGAGGAAAAGCGTGCCAGTCGGGCGCACAGTTACCGTCTGATTGGTGACTCTGCCATCGGCGCGCAACTGCTCGATCTGCTTTCTGGTGGCAACCTGTGTGATATCGCCGTTCCAGGTGACGGGCAATTGCAGGCGGCGGCGCAGCAGTCCCAATGTGTCGATGCCCTGCTCCTGCGCCAGCGCCAGCAGCTTGATGAAAACGGCAGCCGTCACCCTGGCATCTCCCAGGGCGCGGTGCCGGTTGGCGGTAGCAATTTTCAGGTGGTCGGCTACATTATCGAGCTTGAAACGGCGCAGACCGGGCAGAAAACGGCGCGCCAGCGGAATAGTATCCAGCCCATCAAGCGGAAAATCCAGCCCCAGCAGGCGCGCCTCGTAGGACAGGAAACCAATATCAAAGCCGATGTTATGCCCGACAAGGATGGCACCCTCGATGAAGTTGAGGAAGTCGGAAAAGATTTCAGCCGCTTTTGGAGCCTTATTCACCATCTCCTGCGTGATGCCGGTGAACTGCACGATAAAGGCGGGCAGGCGCGTACCCGGATTGAGCAATGTCTGAAACGAACCTTGCGCTTCGCCTCCGCGCACGCGTATAGCCGCTATCTCGATGACGCGGTGCGAGCCGGGGCGCAGCCCCGTTGTCTCGGTATCGAGCACGACGTACTCGATCTCGGAAAGCGACCGCTGCGTGCTGCGCCACACGCTGAGCGCCCACATCAATTCGTCAGTCTGCTCAAATAAAGAAGAACTATGCATGGCTTTACGCAACAGCGCCAGCCAGACAGAGTTTTTGGCCGTGCTGGTGCCATCAACGACGCCAAATAAGTGCCGCAACAAATGTTCTTCCGCTACAGGCTGCCCGATGCTCTCCAAAAGTTCGTGCGCGCGCCGCAGTAACACCCCTTGCTGCGCGCTAACCTCGACCTGCGTCATACCTGCTCTCTCCCTGTGATCCGCCGGTATAGATCATATGTACGTCAAGCATAACATGCGAGGCATGGCTTTGCAAGCAAAATGAGAGGATTGAGCCAGGCAAAGCGTATTATAGAACATTATGGTATGAGGTCGTATATCTTCTCAAATTCAGTTATACTTTTCATGAGAGAAAAGCAGTGCAAGAAAATATAAAGCCGGACAGCGGGCAATTTCTTATCGTCGTGGGATCAACGCTATCAATATTACTGGTAGGAATACTCCTTTTAGGGGCATTTGTCTTCGCCACGCGCATCATCTCCAACCCTTTTGCGCCCCCCGCCGGGCCGCTCAGAATCACTCCCGTGTCAAACTATAAGGTCGTAGCCATGGGTGGCATGGTTTTTATCGATAACTACGCATTTAGAGCCAGCGACGGTACGTTTCAATATAAAACAAACACTCCTGTCAAAAGCGCTGATACTAAAATAGCCCTGACGGTCGTCAACGATCCTAACAGCGGAAATATACAGAGCTATGTATTGAATGCGACAAGAACCAGTGACAATCGCGCTGCCTGGCAATACAATGCCGGCGCGGTCGGGCCATCTGATCTACAGATACACGACGGCATTGTTTACTACGGTGACGGTAGCGCAGTCCTGGCCCTGAGCGAGGGTGATGGATCTTTGCTGTGGCGCTTTGATAGCCACAACTCCGGGTATAATTCCATGCACATCGTCAACGACGTTGCCTATATGTTCGGTCCAGAGGAGGCGGTCGCCATACGCCTCGCCGATGGAACACCGCTCTGGCGTCAAGCAGGAGACTTTAGCAGTTATGATTTCACACCTGTTAAAGAAGACAGGAACAACCTGTATATGGTCGCCATGGACAAATTCTACGCGCTCGATGTCAGCACCGGCAAAGTGCGTTGGAGTGTACCCTATGGATTTATGTACGTACAGGGTTTTGACACTTTTAACAACAATGTCTACCTGTACATGACTAATGGAGAAGGCATTATTGTGTTGCGCGCTGTTGACGGGAAAACGCCTGCTAACTGGACCAACCCGTGGGATGCGCATTACACAAACGGCCAGAATCTCCGGCAATATAGCTTGATCGACAATACGATCTACGTCGCCGGGCGCGAGCAGGTCTACGCGCTGCGAGTAAGCGACGGGAAACAGATGTGGAGTTATGTCGTAACGCCCTTCAATCCCAACGCCTTAAATACGTCGATTCTTGGAGTAGCCGATGGGGTCGTTTATACGCAAGTGGACAGGGACATCATCGCCTTCAATGCCGCCGATGGACACATAGTATGGCGTCTGGCAAATAAAACAACGGCCAATAGTACGCTGGTTGGTAGCACGATTTATAGCGCGTATGGTTTACAAAGCGACAACAGACCCTTTACTCACTGGCTCACCGAGCTAAGTGGGGCTTTCTACACCTGCACGGATACTATCACAGCATTCGCGCTTAATATCCAACAGGGCACAACCCGCTGGCAATACCGGTACCAGGATACTTGCACCGGGTAATCAATCCTGATACCCACAGAAGATGATCCTCCAGATCTGAAAGGGCTGTCATGAACCAGAAGCGATTACCAACAGTCGGCATTCTCATTTTTGATGACGTAGAAGTGCTGGACTTCTGCGGCCCATTCGAGGTTTTTTCTGTGGCTCGCCCGGTGGGAGAAAATAGCGACGATGACAGGTTGTTCGATGTTGTCACTATTGCCCAAGAAGACAGGATCATTACCTGCCGGGGAGGGCTGCTGGTAAAGCCGCACTACACGATTGACGATCACCCCGCGCTTGATATCCTGCTCATCCCTGGTGGACAGGGTACGCGCCGCGAACGCCTCAATCACCGCCTACTAGATTGGATTGGCGAGCAAGACCGGCACACCAGTCTGACAACAAGCGTCTGCACGGGGGCATTCCTGCTCGCCGAGCGCGGTTTGCTGGACAATCATCGCGCAACCACCCACTGGGGCAGCATCGATTGGATGCGCGACACCTATCCAGCCGTTACCATGGTAGACGATAAGCGAGTAGTCGATGAGGGACATATCATCACATCGGCTGGCGTCTCCGCCGGCATTGACATGAGCCTGCATATTGTAGCAAGCTTGCACGGTATCGATACGGCAAGATGGACGGCGCGGCGTATGGAGTATGACTGGCGTGTGATCCAGCAGATTTGACGGACGTGAGGCGCGGGCAATATGATCGACCCACAATTACAGGGCAAAGTTGCCCTCATAACCGGAGCCAATCATGGTATTGGAGCGGCCACAGCTAGAGCATTAGCTGCGCAAGGGGTTTCTGTCCTCATAAACTACCTGCGAATACCGCCTCCTGGTACGCAGGAAGAACATGCCAGCCAGGAAAGTGATAGTTTGACTCCCGGTATCGCTTACTACAATGCTCGCAGGACTTTGACCGCTGATGAAGTGGTACAGGCTATCCGCGCTAAGGGCGGCAAAGTCGAGGCTGTAGAGGCCGATCTATCTTTTCCTGAAACGATCCCTATGTTATTTGACAGGGCCGAGTCTCTATTTAGCCCGGTCGATATTCTGGTGAACAACGCCGACCATTGCGTGCAAGACACTTTTCTTCCGCTCGAACAGGAAGCAGGACTGCTTGCGCCAGATGGCTTTTCGACATCTCCTATCACGTTAGAAACCATCGAACGGCATTTCTCAGTAAATAGCCGTAGCGTGGCTCTGATGATGGCGGAGTTTTCATGGCGACACCACGCGCGTAAGGCGCAGTGGGGGCGCATCATCAATCTTAGCACGGATGGCGCGCCGGGTTTTGCAGGTGAGGTTTCCTATGGTGCCAGCAAAGCCGCTATTGAATCATATAGCCGCGCAGCCGCGAAAGAACTGGGTAGGTTCGGCATAACCGTCAATATCGTTTCGCCGGGGCCGGTGCAGACAGGATGGATTGCACCAGCATTAGAAAAGATCATCGCAGCAGAGACACCGCTTGGACGCGCCGGACAACCCGAAGATATCGCAGACGTGATTGTCTTCCTGGCATCCGAGCAGGCGCGCTGGCTGACCGGACAATTGATTTCAGTCAGTGGTGGAAACAGGATGATCTAGATGATCTATTAGAGCCAGCCTTTCTGCTCGGCGATGTTCGCCACTTCGACGCGGTTATGCGCTCCTAGCTTCTGCATGGCTACAGAGAGGTAGTTACGCACTGTGCCTTCGGATAAAAAGAGCGACGCGGAGATTTCGGCAATACTCGCTCCTCGTGTGGCAGCGGCCAGTACAGGCTTTGCGCAGGTAGCCAGGACGCCCGAACGTAGTCAGGATGAGTACGCGGCATGAGGGTAGTTTCGCGTGGAGCTCGGCGGCGGCCTCAATCCCATCACAGCCCGGCATCTCGATGTCCAGCAAGGCCACATCTGGTTTAGTGGCAAGCGCAACCACGTTTACTTCATCTCCCCGGCCTACTTCAGCGACAATCTCGATGTCACCCTCCAATGTGAGCAAGGCCGCGAGCGCGCCGCGCACCATCGCCTGATCTTCCGCTAACAGCACACGTATCATAACTGTTCGCTCCTCGTACAATCTCTCACCTGAAGCCTGCTGATCTTATTCCCAGTAGTACTTTTATTTATTCTACAACAAATTTGTGTGTTTCTCAGGGAGAGTGTGATGCCCAATTGTCAGGTGAGCGTACAGGGCGACCGCAAGGGTACGCACGTATATTGTAGGGGCGTACCCTTGCGGTCGCCCTGGTGACTTCCCACGGACGCCTTTTCCCCCAGATTTAGCTTCTAACACTATTGCTTGCCTTAACCTGGGCATAGCAATTTCGATGAGTTACCGAATAGATTTCACTTTTTACACGCCGGATGCGTTATAATAGCAGTCATGAAAAAACGTTGAGAATCGGCTGAGAGGAAGTGTATGGTCACGAAAAAGGCCACCCGTGGAGCGGCAAAGAAGCGCGCATCCAGCGAAATTGACCTGGCAGGGCAGCAAGAATTACCCCTTTTACCAATCCGTAATACGGTGTTGATACCCAATGTCGTTACCCCATTGATGGTCGGGCGCGAACAATCGATCAAGGCCATCGAGGCCGCCGCAGGCAAGGATCACCGGTTGTTCGTCGTCACGCAGAAGAATGAAGAGTTGGAAGACCCCGGCCCTGAGGATGTCTATACCATCGGCGTGGAAGGGATAATTGATCGCGTGCTCAAACTGCCCGATGGCACAACCAGCGTTTTGATACACGGGCAGCGACGTTTGCGCCGCCTGGAATATACACAACAGGCACCCTTTATGCGCGTGCGCACCGAAATCATACACGAAGAGACCGAGCGCACGCTGGTAGTAGAAGCGCTGGTACGAGCGACGCTAGCGCTCTTTGAAAAATGCATAAAGCTGAGCAACACGCTGCCCGATGAGGCCTTCATCGCCGCTATGAACATCGAGCAGCCAGGATGGCTGGCGGATTTCATCGTCTCCACGCTCGATACGCCCATCGCCACGCGCCAGGAGATTCTGGAAGCCTTCAACGTCGAGGAACGCTTGCAGAAGACCTGTATCCTGCTCACCAAAGAACTTGATATCCTCGAACTTGAATCGCATATCCATAGCCAGGTGCAGCTAGAAGTCGATAAAAGCCAGCGCGAATACTTCCTGCGCGAACAGCTCAAGGCCATTCAACACGAACTGGGCGAGACAGACCCCACCATCCGCGAAGGCGTGGAACTGCGCGACAAAATAGAGCTGGCCGGCATGCCGGAAGAGGTTCGAGCCAGAGCGTTAAAGGAGCTTGAGCGGCTCAACGCAACCCCCTCGATGGCTCCCGATTCGGGCGTCATACGCACCTACCTGGACTGGCTGGTCAGCCTGCCGTGGACGAAAGCCAGCGATGATCGACTCGATCTCAAGGAGGCGCAGCGCATCCTGGAAGAGCGGCATTATGGCCTGGAAAAGGTCAAAGAGCGCATCCTGGAGTACATCGCCGTGCGCAAGCTTTCAGACAATATGCGCAGCCCCATCCTGTGCTTCGTCGGCCCGCCGGGGGTTGGCAAAACCTCGCTGGGGCGTTCCATCGCCGAGGCTTTGAACCGCAAGTTCGTGCGCCTGTCGCTGGGCGGCGTGCATGACGAGGCCGAGATTCGCGGTCATCGCCGCACCTACGTCGGCGCGCTGCCGGGTCGCATTCTCCAGACCATGAAGATGGCTGGCACCATCAACCCGCTCTTCGTGCTGGACGAAATCGACAAAATCGGCGCGGACTACCGCGGCGACCCCTCGGCGGCCCTGCTTGAAGTGCTTGATCCCGAACAGAATCACGCCTTCTCGGATCACTACCTGGAAGTTCCCTACAACCTCTCGAAGGTGATTTTCCTGACGACGGCCAACGTGCTGCATCCCGTACCAGCCGCGCTGCGCGACCGCCTGGAAGTCATCGAACTACCTGGCTATACCGAGGATGAAAAGCTGCATATCGCGCGCCAGTTCCTCATTCCCAGGCAGCTACAGGAGCACGGGCTGAAAGCGTCCAAAGTGGTCTTCGAGGACGCCGCCATCCACCGCATTATCCGCGAGTACACCTTCGAAGCGGGCGTGCGCAACCTGGAACGCGAAATCGCCGCGATCATGCGCAAGGTAGCGCGCAAAGTGGCGGAGGGACGTCGCAGCAAAACCACCATCACAGCCGAGAAAATTCGCGATTACCTGGGGCCGCAAAAGCACTTCTACGAACTGGCCGGTGAAAAAGACGAGCCGGGCATCGCCACCGGCGTGGCATGGACGAGCGCGGGCGGCGACCTGATGACCGTCGAGGCCACGCTGATGGAGGGACGCGGCAACCTGACCCTCACCGGGCAGCTTGGCGACGTGATGAAGGAATCGGCGCAGGCCGCGCTCTCCTATGCCCGTTCGCGCGCCAGACAACTTGGCCTGGAGAGCCGCTTCTACGAGAAGTACGACATCCACCTGCACCTGCCAGCCGGGGCCATTCCTAAAGATGGGCCATCGGCAGGCATCACCATGGCGACGGCTCTGATCTCCGCGCTCACGAAACGCGCCGCGCGCCGCGACGTGGCTATGACGGGAGAGATCACGCTGCGCGGGCGCGTGCTGCCCATCGGGGGCCTCAAAGAAAAGGTACTGGCAGCCCATCGCGCCGGCATCAAAACCTTCATCCTGCCCAAACGCAACATGCAGGACCTGGAGGATGTGCCACCCGAAATCATCAAAGACCTGCGCTTCATGCCAGTGGAACGCATGGACGACGTAATCGCCATCGCCCTGCACGCGCTTCCGCTCACGCAAGACGAATTGGAGAAGCCCGAACAGGTGGTATCGCCCATCAAGCCCGTCAAGATCAGGCGAGCGCCTGTGCCGAGACCGGCTGCACGCCCGGCAGGGCCGGTGTAAACGCTATCGAGTTTCGCCCGGCGCTTCCAGGGCGCGCGCCAGTTGCGACCCATCGCGGAAGCGCATCTCGGATATCTTCTTCAGGCAGCGCAGGATAATAGCTTCCAGAGCAGCCGGAATAGCGGGATTGAACTGGCCGGGCGGGACGGGCGCGTCCTGGATGTGCTGCATGGCAACCACGACGGGCGTATCCCCATCGAAGGGCGCGCGCCCCGTCAGCATCTCATACATCACGATACCCAGCGCGTAGACATCGGCTGCCGGATTGACAATTTCCCCCTGCGCCTGCTCCGGCGCGTAGTATTGGACCGTACCCTGCACCATGCCCATTGTGGGGAGGCGTTCGTCGTTGATATCTCGATAGAACATGCAAATGAAAAAACCGGTCAGTTTAATCGAACCGTCTCGCCCCACTAGCACGTTTTGTGGCTTCACGTCGCGATGCACGATGCCCCGCCGGTGGGCCGCGCCCAGGCCAAGCGCCACATCGTGCGCGATAATAATGGCGCGTTCGATGTCGAGTACTCCGCGCGAGCGCAGGTAGCGGCGCAGGTCGGTACCATCTACTAGCGGTTCCATGACAATGTAATAAATGCCGTCGGTCTGCCCATAGTCGAAGACCTGCACAATATTTGGATGCTGCAAAGCCGAGTTCACTTTCGCCTCGAACTGAAAGCGCGTCACAAATTTTGGGTCCGTGCTGTAAATGTCCCGTAGCACTTTGATATCGACGACACGTTCCATGCGCGTGTCCCAACCGCGATAAATGGTAGATATACTATCACGCCTTATGGGATCTTGTATCTGGTAACGCCCTCCTAATAACATGATCGTTTTCCTTCTTTCCGAATAAATAGAACTTCATTAACATAGGTCTTGACGATTTCGATAGTTGAGCATGGTATACCCGGGGTTGACACTCATTATAAGCGTCTTTTGGGGATTCCTCAACAATCCACCCTTAACAAGAGGTATAGAGTTAGAGGGCGCCCACGCGGACGCGATCAATCGCGTCCCTACACATCACCCGGAAGGACGGAGAACCCTCCTCAACTACTGGGATGTATTACATGGAACGGGCTTGAGAGCCGCCCGTCATTCATGCGGGGGATGAAGAGCCGCGCGCGCGAGGCTTTAGAGCGGCGGTAAATGCCGCTATCTCCTCCATTGACAGATGGCATGCTTCCACCATGCCCTGTGCCGCCTTCACATAGAGTTCCTTTTGCCACAGGGGTAGTTCTTTGTCGAGCTGCTGCGCTATCTCCAGCAGCGCTGCCAGTTCCGCGATGAGGATGGCACGCGCTGCGAGTCCCTCCGGGCCTCCCTGCTCTCCGACATCCATACGCGTGTAGCGCGCGGACGCCTGTGCCGCGCGACTCCATGTCTTCATGTGCCTTGCTTCAAGTGATGTGTTCATGGCCACTTCATGAATCCTTTCTCGTGTGCCGATGATATGAGAAGGTGCATAAAACTACTCCATGCTTTGAACTCAAAGCTTTAGACACCATGCTATAGACTCGCACATATCTATGAGTTCCGTCAAGAGGGTAGCTCTGGTAGAGTTGGGAAAAACATAAGGGGATTTGAGCATGATACGGCTGCGCGTGGCTGAGATCGCGAGACAACAGGGCATGAGCATGGGCAAGCTCTCGCGCAAAAGCGACGTGTCCTATCGCACAGTCAAGCTCATCTATGCCAATCCCACGATGTCAATTACGACCTATACGCTGAACAAGCTGGCGACGGCCCTGGGTGTGCCTGCCAGCGAACTACTTGAGACGCTGCCCGATCCGCCTGCGTCTGGGCAATAAAAAAAGCCCCTACCAGGTAAGGGGCAACCCAGACGGGGGAATATGCTGGCTCTAGCAAACCGACAAGGCGACCGCAAGGGTCCCATCCCCTCCACCACAGCGATAATTCACAAACCCTGCTGATCTGGGTAGACAGATATATGGAATAGCGATGCCTGTATGCTACAATAAGCGTAAGATTAAAGACTATCGAGGATGTCCACCGTGAGTGGGGTCCAGATGGCTCCATACGAAAGATACAGACTTCATGCTGAATATACCGGTACCGATCATTCAGGCAATCAAGGTCAAGAAGATATATCGCAGCGGGCAGTTGCGCGTCGAGGCGCTGCGCAGTATTGATATGGAGGTTGCCAGGGGCGAGATGGTAGCCATTATGGGGCCGAGCGGATGTGGCAAAACGACGCTGCTCAACTGTCTGGCGGGGCTGGATACTATCGACGAGGGCGACATTTATATTCAGGGGGATAACCTGCGCGACCTGACCGATAACCGGCGCACGACGTACCGCGCGCGTCACATGGGGTTCATTTTCCAGGATTTTAACCTGCTGCCCATGCTTTCGGCGGTCGAGAACGTAGAGTTGCCCATGCTTGTCTCCAAAGTTACCGGGCGCAAGGCTCGTTTGCGCGCCCTGGAGTTGTTGGATCGCGTGGGACTGGCTGATCGCGCTAAACATCGCCCGGCAGAGCTTTCGGGCGGCCAGAGGCAGCGTGTCGCTATCGCGCGCGCCCTGACCAATGATCCCGCTATTGTGTGGGCCGATGAGCCAACTGGCAACCTGGATAGCGAGGCCGCCGATGATATCATGGATTTGTTATGCCGCTTTAACCGCGAGTTCGGGCAGACGCTGGTAGTGGTGACTCACGCTCTGGAGGTGGGACAGCGCGCCGACCGCATCATTCGCATGCGCGATGGCAGTATCGTGAGTAATGAAGCGGTGAGCGCGCAACCAATGCATAATGATGCCTGAAAGCTATCATTCACGAAACCCTCTTTTAGAACTTCAAGGGTGTCTGCTACGTATTGTGTAATGGAAGATGCACGTGGCAATTTACAGGAGGCACCATTTGAAATCACCCAATACCAATCAACAACAATACTCTTCTTATGCTTATGAAAATAGCCAGATGCCGAGCGAGGACTTTAAGGGAAGGCGCGCGCGCCCAAAACGACTTGATATCTTCTTTCACCTGACAAAAACATTCAAGCTTATAGGGGCGTTGATGGTTGACCGGCGCATCCCTTTGTGGAGAAAAGCGCTCTTTTTTGGCTCGATTGGTGGGCTGCTGGTTATCCTCTTGTTTCCAGATATACTTGGCGAATTCGTGATGAGTACGGTATTGCCCCTGGCGGGAACGGTAATTGGCGTGCCCGTCGACGCGGGTTTCGACTGGCTGGCGTTCGCGCTGGCTCTCGTGTCATTGCTGCGGTTCTTCCCGGCTGAACTTGTGGCCGAGCATTACAGGCAGGTGTTCCAAAAACGCTTTTAGGCGGCGTGGGGGAACAGAGGCGGTTCAATGGGACGAGTAAGCGCACATGGGACGAGTAAGGGGACGCGATAAATCGCGTCCCTACAATTTTTGTCGCTTTAATGCGCCAGTTTATAGTCTTTCGATTCGGTTTCTACAAGGTCGCGCACCACGTCTTTGATGTGGGACGAGGTGAGGCCGTAGAGTTCCTTGAGGATGGAGGGCGCGCCGTGTTCGATAAGGCGGTCGGGATAACCGATGACGCGGATATCAATGTCGTGGAGCAGGCCGCGCGTTTCTAAAAACTCCATAACCGCGCTGCCGAAACCGGTGGCCAGCATGTGATCTTCGACGGTGACGATGCGGCGCACCGATTTTGCCAGGCGCGCGATCAGCTCCTCGTCGAGCGGTTTGGCCCAGCGCGCGTTGATGACGGCGGCGTGGATACCATCTTCAGCCAGTTCCTGCGCGGCCTGCTGCGCCTGGGAGACCGCGCTGCCGTAGGCCAGGATTACGCAGTCCTGCTGCTCCACTTCTTCAATGGTAGCAGGGCTGACGAGTTCAGCTTTGCCGATCTCAATTTTATGCAGTTCCGCGTCCAGTGGAACGCCCAGGGCTTTGCCGCGTGGGTAGCGCAGGCTGACCGGGCCATCCATGTAGATGGCGGTATAAAGCATGTGGCGCAGTTCGTTCTCGTCTTTAGGGGCCATGACCTTCATGTTGGGAATCATGCGCATGAAGCCGATATCGAAGACGCCGTGCTGTGTCGGACCATCCTCGCCGACCACTCCGGCGCGATCCATGGCGAAGACGACATGCAAATCCTGCATGCATATGTCGTGGATTACCTGGTCGAAGGCGCGCTGCATAAATGTCGAGTAGATGGCGACCACCGGACGCATACCACCCACGGCCAGTCCCCCGGCGAAGGTGACGGCGTGCTGCTCGGCGATGCCTACATCGAAGTAGCGGTCGGGGAAACGCTGGCGTAATTTTGTCAGGCCCGTTCCTTCGGCCATAGCCGCCGTTATGCCGACAACGCTTTGATCTTTTTCGGCGATGTTTACCAGAGCGGCGGCGAAGATTTCCGTGTAGGAGGGTGGATCAGCGGCATTTTTCTTGATGACGCCGGTTTCATAATCATACGCGCCGGGACCATGCCACTTGGTCGAATCGTTCTCGGCAAACTCCCAGCCTTTGCCCTTCCTGGTGATTACCTGCACGATAACCGGGCCTTCGATGCGTTTAATGTTCTCGAAGACATCCAGCATCAAGGGGAGATCATGCCCGTCAAAAGGGCCGAAGAACTTGAAGCCCAGTTCCTCGAAGATCAGGCCGCTCTTGCTGTGCATAACAAAATTCTTAAAGCTCATTTCGGCGCGGCCAGCCGCTTCACGCGCCCTGTCTCCAACCACGGGGAGCTTATTGATTGAACCTTTTGCCATTTCGCGCAGGCGGCGGTAACTTGGCGCAGTCTCCATGTGACGGGCTTTGCTCAAGGAGTGATGTATAGCGCCAACGTTATCTGAAATGGATTTATCATTATCATTGAGAACGATAATCAAATTCTTTTTCATACTGCCCGCGTTATTGATGGCTTCGAGCGCCATACCCCCGGTCAACGCGCCATCGCCGATGACAGCCACAACTTTGAAATTTTTTCCTTGCAGGTCGCGGGCAACCGCGAGGCCAAGCGCGGCAGAGATCGAGGTGCTGGCATGGCTCGCGCCGAAAACATCATAGGGACTTTCTTCACGGCGCAGGTAGCCGGAAAGCCCACCGAACTGGCGAATGGTATGGAAACGATCGCGTCGCCCGGTCAATAATTTATGCACATAGGCCTGGTGACCAATATCCCAGACCAGCAAATCGTCAGGTGTATTGAAAACGTAGTGCAAAGCCATCGTTAATTCAACGACACCCAGGTTAGGAGCCAGGTGCCCGCCCTTAACCGAAACCTTTTCGATGATCTCACGCCGAATTTCTTCGGCCAACTGCCGCAATTGCGCCGGCTTTAACTGGCGCAATTGCGTCGGGTTGTCAATACTATCAAGAATCCTTGTCAATGTATCCTCCAATTACCGTAGGAACGCCGCTCTCCAGTGTTATATAGAGTAAGATAAAACAGAGTTCCTTATAATAATGATTACGCTGAGAACAGAAGCCATAGATCAGACAACATCATACAACAATGGTAGTCGCTACAGCATAAGACGCTGCGGACGGTTGTTGAGGGTCTATGGTATCATTATCTAGTATTATAGAGTTAGCCGGGCAAGGCTGCAAATGTCGCGAGCAGGAAATTCATGCACAGGGGGTCTTGACAGCCCTTGAAGCGGCATTGCAGGCGGGTTTATGTCGCTTTTAAGGCATCTTGACAGGTATGCAGTTTCTTCTTATTATGGGTACATAAGTATCACCATTCGTAAAGTGATACATCTTGAGATTCTGGTAGGGCTTCATGGAAGCAGAGAAGAGCGCTTCTTCCCGCGAGCAGCCCTACTGAAAAAGGTGGAGAATGACAAAAAAAGACGAGAAAGACGCTGATCGACCACATTATTATTCCCAATTCTGGCTGGATGTGGCAGCCGGACGCAGAGTGATCGGCACACCAAAACCTGAAGATGGAATGGATGATGCCGAAGACGATTTACCAGAACCAACACCCATGACGCGCAAAGGCGGGCGCACAGCCACGACTCTGCCAGTTGATGGGTACCAGGAGTCGCGCGCTACTGCCGTAGCGGAGCCAGACCTGGATGATGCCGAAATTAACGAGCCTGAAGAGGATGTCATCGACCTGGCCAGCGACCTGGAAGATGAGGATATCCCCACTATCGTAGTTGATGACACCCTGGACACCGGGTCTGCTGATAGCGATGTGCTACCAGCCGATGCTGAAGTAGAGGAAGAGGAAGAGGAGGAAGAGGAATTCTTCGATGAGGAAGAGGAAGAGGAGGAAGAGGAAGAGGACCAAGAGTGGCCTGCGCGGGGTCGTAAGAAGCCCAAGCCCGGTCGACCGGTCAAAGCGCCCAAACCGCCGGTCAAGAAACCAAAGCGAGGCGGTCCTCGCTTTTAGTAGTACAGGAAAAACGTGTAAGCGACCTCGAGGTCGCTTACACGTTTTTCCTTGCGCTTTACGGCTTTACACTCTACGGGTAGATGCCACGAATTTGTGTGGCCTCCGCTACGCGCGAGATCGCCAGCATGTTGGCAGCCAGGCGCAAATCGCAGGAAAATTGATCGGCCTTTTCCGCGACGGCGGTGTAGGCACGGTTCATAATCACTTCGAGCTTCTGGGTAATCTCTTCCACGCCCCAGAAGAAGCTTTGCAGGTCCTGCACCCACTCAAAGTAGCTGACGGTAACGCCGCCAGCATTGGCCAGGATATCTGGTATTACCAGGGTATCCTTTTTTAAGAGGATGGCATCGGCCTCCGGCGTCGTAGGGCCGTTAGCAGCTTCGGCGACGATGCGCGCCTGCACGCGGCCAGCATTGGCCTTTGTAATCACGCCTTCGGTCGCGGCAGGGATGAGGACATCGCATGGTACTTCCAGCACATCATGAACGCCGACGACCTGCGCGCCCGGAAATCCGACAACGCTGCCACGCTCCTGCTTGAAGCGCAATACGGCGGCGGGATCAAGGCCTGATTCATTGTAGATGCCGCCGCGCGTATCGCTAACCGCGACGACCTTGCTGCCTTCGTTATGGAAGAGGCGCGCGGCAATGGAGCCGGCGTTGCCAAACCCCTGGATGCTCACGCGAGCGCCGCGCAGGGGCATGCCGATATGGCGGGCAGCCTGGCGAGTGACGAAGAGGACACCCGTCGCGGTAGCATCGTTGCGCCCTTCGCTGCCGCCGATGGAGAGGGGTTTGCCCGTCACAACCGCGGGGATGGAATATCCTTCGTGCATCGAGTAGGTATCCATGATCCAGGCCATGACCTGTGAGTTGGTGTTGACATCAGGCGCGGGTATATCGCTATGCGGGCCGATAATCATCGAAATTTCAGTCGCGTAGCGGCGCGTGAGTCGCTCAAGTTCCGCCGGACTCATGCCCTTGGGATCGCAGATGACGCCGCCTTTCGCGCCGCCAAAGGGTATACCAACGACAGCGCATTTCCAGGTCATCCACATCGCCAGCGCCTTCACTTCATCCAGCGTTACCTCTGGACTGTAGCGAATGCCGCCTTTGGCCGGCCCGCGATTGACGTTATGCTGAACGCGGTAGCCGGTGTAGGTCCTGATGCGGCCATTGTCCATGCGCACCGGGAAATTTACAGCAAGCTCGCGCTTGGGCTTGCGCAGTATCTCGCGCATATCTTCGGAGAGATGCAATTTCTCAGCAGCAGCCTCAAATTGCTGAACCGCCATGTGATAGGGATTCAAGGGTTTCACTTCGTCGTTCATGGGATCATTCCCACCTTTCTTCACATCGTTGTGTATAAGCGTGGTTTGTTTGAGTAGGGAACACGGACACCCACGAGGGGCGTCCCTACTGTTCTAGTTTTTTGATGAGTATTGCGCGCACACTAGCGGCTCTTGCCTGGCCTTTCGTCCGGTTCATGACCTGACCTATCAATGCCTGCAACGCGTTGACTTTGCCGGCGCGATAGTCGGTGGCCGCTTTAGGATTGCTGGCTATCACCTCCTCAATGATACGCTCTAATTCATTTTCGTCGCTGATGGGGGGCTGAATGCCCTTTTCCGCGACGATGGTTTCGGGCATTTTACCTGTTGCGAAGGCTTCCTCAACGATATCCTTAGCTTGCCTGCCCGTGATGCGGTTGGCATCGAGCAAGTCGAGCAAGTTCGCGGAAGCAGCGGGAGTAAGCAAACTATCCTGGATACTGATGGAATGGACCTTCAAGAGGCGCGCGACATCGTTAAGCACCAGGTTAGCGGCTGCTCTGGCCCTGGCAGCATGGTTCTGTATAGGTGAGGCTGCTACCACCTGCTCGAAGTAGTCACCCAGAGCTTTATCTTCGGTGAGCACATTGGCATCCTGCGCGGACAATCCAAAGTCACGCGTGTAGCGAGCGCGGCGCGCATCAGGCAATTCGGGCAGGCTGGCGCGCAGTTCTTCCACCCATGCCGGGCTGATAACCAGCGGTGGCAGATCAGGCTCCGGGAAGTAACGATAGTCGTGCGCCTGCTCTTTGCTGCGCTGCGGCACGGTAATACCCTTTGTCTCGACCCAGCCGCGAGTTTCCTGGTAGATCGGCTGGCCTGTACGCAACAACTCGATCTGGCGCTGCGCCTCGTAGATTAAAGCGCGTTCGACAGAGCGGAAGCTGTTCATATTTTTGATCTCGGTCTTGACACCCAGTTTCTGTTGCCCACGCGGGCGCACGGAGATATTGGCGTCACAGCGCAGGCTGCCCTCTTCCATACGACCTGACGAAACGCCGAGGTAGATAAGGATTTCACGCAGCTTTTGCATATAGAGCCGCGCCTCAAGAGGGCTACGCATATCTGGTTCGCTGACAATCTCCATAAGCGGCGTGCCGGCGCGATTAATGTCGATAAGGCTATAGCCGGTATGATGCAGCAGGCGCGCAGTATCCTCTTCCAGGTGGACGCGCGTGATGCCGACGCGCTTCGCCTGGCCTTCATACTCGATGGAGAGATAGCCATTGTTGCTCAGCGGGATGTCATATTGCGAAATTTGGTAGCCCTTCATCAGGTCGGGATAGGGATAGTTCTTGCGATCAAACTTGGAATAGGCGGGAATGGAGCAGTTGAGCGCGAGAGCCGTCATGATGGTATAGGCAACGGCCTGCCGGTTGATGACCGGCAGTACGCCTGGCATGCCCATGCACACGGGGCAAACATGCGTATCAGGCGCGGCGTAGGCGTAATCGGTGCTGCACGAGCAAAACATTTTGCTTTTAGTCAATAATTGGGAGTGTACTTCGAGTCCGATAACGATCTCATAGTCGGTGGCGATGCTGGTTTCCGTCACAGTCATGTTTCCTAACCTCATCTATCTTAAGTTGCGCTCAAAGATGGTCGGTATTGGGCGTGGGCTTGTCCCCGCCCTGGGAGAGGCGTGGGAAGCGTCAATCGATCCATTTCGCGGTCCGTTAACTTGATGCCTGTGGACGACCCTCGCGGTCGCCCTGGTTCATCACCAATACTGATTACCTGTTAGTCTAGCGGTTTCGCGCTCTTTCGTCAATGGTAAAAGCATACAGAGATATCACAGTTTTTGCATTCTCAGTGTATCTAATACCTGCAACGTTGCTCGCCCATCCTCTGGCGGAAACAGCAGTGTGGACCGGCCCATCACGCAATCCGTAAAGTGTTCTACCATCAATTGATAAGGATCGGCAGGGGCAAACTGGCGCTGCTCGCAGACTGATCCGCGTTGTATGGAGAGCGTTGTGGTATCGTCGCGCCACGCGGTAAAGGCAAGAGGAGCAGTGATGGCGGCGCGGGTGCCGACAACCTCGATGACCTGGTGTTCGGCGGCGCTGAAGCTGCATTGTATATGCGCGAACACCTGCTCGCCAAATTCCAGGTGCGCGCTGGCACTAAGATCGATTGCATTCTGGCTATAGAAAAGTCCTGGGTGGATAGCTGAAGGTTCAGAGCCGATTAGCCAGCGAGCGGCATTGACGCAGTAGCTACCGATGTCCATAAGCGCGCCGCCGCCATATTGGGGGAAGGCGCGATAATTGGCGGGCGCGTCAAATGGAAACGAGAAAGCCGCGTGTAGAAAACGCAACTGGCCCACCTCGCCGGAGTCTATCATCTGCTTCAGCGCCTGCATGCGCGGGTGGAAACAATACATCACGGCCTCCATGAGTAGTACTTTTGCCTTATAGCAGGCGGAAATCATCTCATCACATTCGGAGGCGTTCATTGCCAGAGGTTTTTCGCATAATACGTGTTTCCCGGCCTGCGCCGCGCGCATGGTCCATTCAGCGTGCAGGTGATTGGGCAGGGCGATATAGACTACCTGCACATCGGGATCGTCCAGCAGAGACTGATAATCGTGGTAGAGACGCTCAATGGAAAACTGTTGAGCGGCGGCCTGGGCGCGCTGCTCGTTCCGGCTGGCGATGGCCAGCACGCGCGCCTGAGCGCTGTGTTGAATAGCCGGAATAAGGGCGCGATTTGCGATGAAGCCCGCGCCGAGAACACCCCAATGACAAGTCATGATTTGCTCCTGAATAATGGTTTCCCGCGTTTAGTATAAGTAGTAAGACGTGATGCGGTCAAGCAGCGAGATACGCTCGATGCAAAAACTTGACGCTCACCCCGAACGCCCTGATAACATTGGCAATTTACGTAAAATGCTGTATACTGTACCTCAATCAGGAGCAACTGATGAGCAGGCGGCCTCAATGGTCGCCTCTACAGTTTTTCCTGCGAGGATTCAGAGGAGCGTTTAGGAAGAGGCGCGTTTGAGCGGGTAGGAGAACCAACACATATGTCTCTCATTAACATGGCAAAACGAGAAATCAATTGCAAGATCGTGTACTACGGTATTGGTCTATGCGGTAAGACGACCAACCTGCACTATATACATCAGGCGGTAAGCCCACAGGATGTAGGGGACATGGTTTCGATTGATACAGAGACCGAGCGTACCCTGTATTTTGATCTGCTCCCGTTGGAACTGGGCAAGGTGCATGGCTTTCAAATCCGTTTCCAACTCTACACGGTGCCGGGCCAGGTGCTCTACCAGCAGACGCGTGTCTCTGTATTAAAAGGGGCGGATTGCGTGATCTTTGTGGCAGACTCGCAGACCAGTAAGTTGCAAGAAAATATTGAAAGCTGGAACGAGTTGCAAGATCAGCTCAAGCGCATGAACAAGGATGTGAGCGATTTCCCTCTGGTAATGCAGTGGAATAAGCGGGACTTGCAAGACGTGCTGCCCGTTTCAGTGCTTGAACAATACCTCAACCCATTTCGCTTTCCGAGCTTTGAATCGGTTGCAGTGACCGGCCAGGGTGTGATCGAATGCCTGCGCGTTGGTATTAATTCGACTCTGCGCCGCCTGGAACGCATCTAAAGCCAGTAGGGACGGACCAGAATATCCTCTCTAACGATTGTTCAATTGATGTTTAATGTGTATAATAGATGGGTGCTCCCAGACATATACGACCTTTCCAGATTTTTCCCGCTCCGCACGCGGAAAGAGCATCTCGAAACTCATACATACAGGTATATCAATAGACGTGTCAGCAGACCAGCGTCCGCTAGCTGCGCTGCTACGAGGAATTGAATGGATACGATTAAAGTTATCGTTGTTGATGAACAGCCCTTGTTCCGCCAGGGCATTTGCTCCACACTCGAACAAATGGGTAACTGTGAGATTATCGGTCAATCCACCGACGCAGTGGAGATACTCGAATTAGCGCGCACAGGCAATCCTGATGTGGCTTTAATTGACGCGGGGCTGACTGCCGCAGACCCATTGGAGATAGCCAGGCAGATGCGCCATCTCGCGCCGCAAGTTGCCATTATGATCCTGACGCCCTCAGAAGACGAAGAGCGCCTGTTTCAGTCGATCAAGGTGGGGGCGGCTGCCTATTATTCGCGCAATATCGAACCTAAAGACCTGGCCGACGCGGTGAGACGCGTCAGTCATGGCGAGTATTTAATCAATGACGATGTGCTTTCTAAACCACAACTGGCAAGCCGCGTGCTCAAATCTTTCCGCGAATTGACTGTCGAGGATGAAGATGTGGCGACGAAAGGCCTCTACTCGCCGCTCTCAGCCCGCGAAGTGGAGATACTTGACTACATCGCACGCGGGAACAGCAATAAAGAGATTGCCAAATCGCTGAAAATTAGCGACCAGACGGTTAAGAACCATATCACATCCATTCTCAAGAAACTTTCGGTCAATGACCGTACAGCGGCTGTGGTACACGCGCTGCGCCACGGCTGGATAAAAATGCACGATAGCTAAAAAACTGGGTCCAGGCAGTCAGATCCGACATTACCAGGGCGACCGCGAGGGTCGCCCCTACCATAGACGGGGTTTCGCGTATGGTAGGGGCGACCCTCGCGGTCGCCCTGGAATCGCGCGGTGCGGCATTTGACCAGATTTACCAGGCAAGATATACTGAGCAAGAGATGTTCTGATAGAAAGGAACTTAATCGAGTGAAAGTCTTTGGCCGAGTGACGGTCTTTCCTATTATGCCCGCGAGAATAAGCCGACTCTACGAACTGGCGTACAACCTGTGGTGGAGCTGGCACCCTGAAGCTATCGCGCTCTACAAACAACTTGATCCCAGCCTGTGGGAAGAGGCTGGACATAGTCCAGTGCGCTTCTTGAGCGAAGTGCAACCACGATTGCTGGAGCAAGCGGCCAACGACGCCGTCTACCTCGCTCACTATGACAGTGCGCTACGCGAATTCGATCACTATATGCACCCTGATGTCGATGAAACGTGGTTTTCGCACACCTACCCGGAGCTGAAAGACCGCCCTATCGCCTATTTCTCGGCGGAGTTTGGCATGCACGAGGCCCTGCCCATCTACTCCGGCGGCCTGGGCATCCTGTCGGGCGACCATTGTAAAGAGGCCAGCGACCTGGATTTACCATTTATAGGCGTCGGGTTTCTCTATCCACAGGGGTACTTTCGCCAGCATGTGACCCGCGATGGGGTGCAAGAGGCATTTTACGATAAGCTGCACTTCTCAGAAGCGCCTGCCCAGCCTGCTATCGGGCCGGATGGCGACGAGGTCACGATCCAGGTAGAGCTGCCTGGGCGCCGCATACACGCGAAAGTCTGGAAGCTGCAGGTGGGACGCATTCCCCTGTACCTGATGGATACTGACATTGCCCCCAACGCGCCAAACGATCGCGAATTATCAGCCCGGCTGTATGGCGGAGATCGCGAGATGCGCATTTCCCAGGAAATCGTGCTGGGCATCGGCGGCGTGCGCGCATTACGCGCCCTGGGGATTAACCCCGCGGCATGGCATATCAACGAAGGGCACGCCGCGTTTTTGAACCTGGAACGCTGCCGCGAACTGGTGGCCAGCGGGCTGACCTTCAACGAAGCGCGCGAAGTGGTGGCCGCTAATTCACTGTTCACCACGCACACGCCTGTTCCGGCGGGCAACGATACCTTCTCATACGACCTGATTGATAAGTACTTTGGCTCCTACTGGGGACAACTGGGCATATCGCGCGAACAGTTTATGGAAGTGGCACACGAAGATCACGGCTGGGGACCCACGTATGGTATGACCGTACTGGCGTTGAACCTGACAGGCGACCACAACGGTGTGAGCGCTCTACACGGGGCGATTTCGCGCGATATGTGGCAATTCCTGTGGCCAGGCGTCGATTCCGACGAGGTGCCGATTGACTCAATCACTAACGGGGTACACACTCCTACCTGGATCGCACCGGAGATGGACGCATTATTCAAACGCTACCTGGGTGACGATTGGAAGAACCACGTAGATGAACCCGAACTCTGGAATGCGGTCACGGAGATTCCCGATGAAGCGTTGTGGAAGACGCATTTAGAGCGAAAAAACACGCTGATCGAGTACACGCGCAACCACCTGCGAGAGCATCACTTGCGCCTGGGCGAAGGAGCAGTCCAGATGGCGGAGTTCGAGCACATGCTGAACGCGAACACCTTGATGATTGGGTTCGCCCGGCGGTTCGCGACCTATAAACGCGCGACGCTTATTTTCCACGACCTGGAGCGGCTCAAGCGCATCATCAATAACCCTGAGCGCCCGGTGCAGATCGTCTTCGCGGGCAAGGCGCATCCCGCCGACGGGCCTGGCAAATCGCTGATCGAACAGGTCTATCGCTTCTCGCGCAGCGATGCTTTCCGGGGCAAGGTCATCTTCCTGGAAAACTACGATATCAATATGGCGCGCTACCTGGTCTCCGGCACCGACCTCTGGCTCAACAATCCCATTCGCCCGCACGAGGCCAGCGGGACAAGCGGCCAGAAGGCTGCTCTCAACGGACAGCCAAATTGCAGCGTGCTGGATGGCTGGTGGGACGAGGGTTACAATGGCAGAAACGGCTGGGCCATCGGCGAGGAGCGTGAATATCACGATGCCAACGCGCAGGACGAGGCGGATAGCATTTCTCTCTATGAAACGCTCGAACAGGAAGTAATCCCGACCTACTATGATATGAGCAGCGATGGTATTCCCCATCGCTGGATCGCCACTATGAAAGAGGCCATACGTACTTGCGCTCCCGCATTCAGCATGCGGCGTATGGTCAAGGAATATACCACGCGCTTTTACGTGCCTGCAATCCAGCAGGGCATACGCATCAATCAGAACCGCTATGAGCTGGCACACGTGCTGGCTGCCTGGAAGGAGCGGGTGCGCAAAGCCTGGACTGAACTCGAACTGTATGCCGAGGGCAGAAAGGACGGTCAGATCAGCCTGGGCGAAGGCATCGATATGCGAGCGTGGATAAGGGCTGGCGACCTGCGCCCGGAAGACTTTACCATCGAGCTTGTCTATGGAGAAGCCAGAGACGACCAGGCGACGATTCAGCACACGCTGCCTATGGAATACGTCAAACAGGAACTCGATGGCTCGTACCGCTTCGACCTGCGCTTGCAGCCGCCTGAAAGCGGCAGCATCGCCTATGGCGTGCGGGCGTTGCCCAACCATCCCGCGCTGGCCAACAAACACGAGATGGGCCTGATTCGCTGGGTGTAAAGAATATAAATGCAAAAGATGCGGGGCAAGCAGGCTGCACCTGCTTGCCCCGCATCTTTTGCATTTACGAATTTTCTGTTACAGCCTTGCGGAAAAGGATGGGGCTGAAGTTGGTGCGATAGTCGTAGGTATCCTTGCCCTCTTTGCGCTTGAGGAAGCCCACGATGAGGTAGGTAAAGGGTGTAGCGACGATTTCGTAGGCGACTTTGAAAATCCACTGGGTGAGGATGGCGGTCAGTATCATCGAGGATGGAATGATGCCCCAGAAGGCAATGCTGACGAAGATGACGGTATCAAAGCCTTCGCCGATCAGGGTGGAACCAATAGTACGCGTCCAGAGCCAGCGGCCCCTGGTGGCAATTTTGAGTTTGGCAAGGATGAATGAGTTGGTAAATTCCCCTACGAGGTAGGCGACAAACGAGGCCAGGAGCAAACGCGGCGTGAAGCCCAGGATGGTGTTGTACGCGGCCTGGTTCTGCCAGAACTGCGCGGAAGGAGCGAGACTGGCGATAAAGATGGCGATGACAGTCAGCAGATTGCAGGCAAAGCCCAGCCAGATGATGCGCCGCGCCGCTGCATAACCATAGACCTCGGTGAGTATATCCCCAAAAAGATAGCTAAGTGGGAAAATAATGATTCCGGCTGGCACGGGAAAGCCGAACAGGAGAAAGATTTTCACGGCGATAATGTTGGCGGTAATCAGGCAGGTAACAAAAACCGAGGCGATGACCACGAACCAGAATGAGACCTTCAAGTTGCGAACCTTTCTTTTAATTTTATGCTGGTTGATAGTGTATAGGGTCGGACAGGCCGACTTCAGCAAAACCTGCGAGACGCAGGAGACAACTATCGCAGGTACCACAGGCCAGTTCGTGGCCTTCGTAACAACTCCAGGTAAGGTGATAAGGAACTCCCAGTTCAACGCCTTTGCGGATGATGTCCGCTTTGCTCAGACGCAACAGGGGCGCGTGAATACGCACGCGGCGACCATCCTGCACGCTGGCTTTCGTGGCGAGATTAGCCATTTGTTCGTAGGCTTGCAGGTATTCTGGCCGACAATCGGGATAGCCGCTATAATCGATGGCGTTGATGCCGAGAAAGATGCTATCCGAGCCGCTCACTTCGGCATAGGCCAGCGCGAATGAAAGAAAGATGGTGTTTCTGGCCGGTACGTAGGTGATGGGGATGTCGTGAGCCATCTCTTGCATAGCACGACCATGCGGGACGGCGATATCTGCCGTCAGCGCGCTGCCCCCAAAGGCGCGCAAGTCGATATGAACGGTTTTCTGCTCTATGACGTGGTAATACCTGGCGATGGCAGAGGCAGCTTCGACTTCGCGCTGGTGACGCTGCCCATAGTCAAACGAGATGGTGTGGAGCTCAAAGCCCTGCTGGTGGGCAATGGCAAGGGCTGTACTGGAGTCCAGCCCCCCCGATAAGAGTACGACAGCTTTCGCTTTCTGCGGCATGATAGATGATTTCTCCCTGCATGTGCATGTGATACGAAAATGCTCCTAAACAAAAAGGCTGATTTGACTTTAACGGTCAAATCAGCCCTGGCGATCCCGAGAGGGCTCGAACCTCCGGCCTGCAGATCCGCAATCTGCCGCTCTATCCACTGAGCTACGGGATCATAAGGTATTCTCTCTGCATGTCAGTATAGCAGTCTGTGCTGTGTGTGTCAAGCATTTTTGGGAAATTCAGAGAGCGGCGAAAGCATCTACCCTGCACAAAAGCGGGTATATGTTATACTGTTGGCAGAACTTCGTGGGAGAGAACAGAGCATGCCAAACATGACGAGCAAACAAGACTTGATAGCATATTTTGCAGAGAAGAGCCAGCGCAGCGCAAAAGACGGCGGGAGCTATTTTGAGACGGTCAACGAGTTGCTGATGCTCTTCGATGAGACGGATAACGTTGCAGAGATCAAAGCAGCTGTGCGTAACCTTCACAGAGAGAAGTTGAAGGAGATACAGCGTACAGAGAGTATCGAGACGCGTATCGAGTTACGCAAGCAGCTGGGTATCTACGACGATTGCCTGACACAAATGCGCACTATTCCAGTACAGTAATGTCATTATGCCGGTTTGTCCCTCCGCAGAAAAGGTTCAGGAAAGCCTTTTTATTTTGATATTCTTCTCATGAACCGCAAAAACTTCATAGGTCCACTGTAGTAACCGGCGCGGCGTAGGACGCGGCGCTTCATATTGCCCGGCG
>DATLSI010000098.1:0-47618 GCA_035534255.1 Ktedonobacteraceae bacterium
CATCCAAAGGGAACACGCCTGCCTCTCGCGGAGATACTAACGTACAATAAACATGCTGCATCCGCCTTACAAAATGCTCATGATCGCAGGGTAATTCACCGCGATGTCAAGCCTGAGAATATGTTATTGGGCCCTCATTATGAGGTACTGTTAAGCGATTTCGGTATAGCTGTGGTTTCGGGATCTACTAGCTCCCAGAGTACCAAAGCCGCCGCGGGTACTGTGGCGTATATGGCCCCGGAGCAGATCATCGGAAAGCCGCGTATAACCAGCGATCAATATGCGCTGGGAATAGTGGTCTACGAGTGGCTTTGTGGCGAGCGTCCATTTCACGGCTCGTTTCCTGAATTGTGCGCGCAGCATCTTTATGCTTCACCACCTCCGCTGAGGTCGAAAAACCCCCAGATTTCGCCCGCGGTGGAAGCGGTCGTGCTGAGGGCGCTCGCCAAAGAAGCACAACAGCGCTTTTCAAGCGTACAAGACTTCGTGCATACTTTGGAGCAGGCCGACCAGCAGGTGCGACCAGAGCTGACCTCCACGTTCATCGTTCCTCCACCTACAGATGCAAGCGCTCTGGCAACCGCATTCGATAATGGACCTACCGCAAGAGCATCGTGGGCTGATTCAACTCAATTAAGGTACAGCGGTGACGACTCTACGCTTTTAAAGGCCCCGCCAGTTGGGGATTTCCAGCCGATACCCCTAACATTCACCCAGCCTGTGACACCTCTGCCACCTACGCGGCAGTTGAGTCAAGCATTTTCGCAGATAAGCACATCACAGCCATCAACTGTCACCCCTCAACCCGAGTTTCTGGCTGCCACGAACAGGATGGCAGACCGTGTAGAAATATCTCAAGAGCCTCCCACGACTGATGGGGTTATGCAGGGTGCGCGTGGAAGGTGGCGTGGTAGGCCTAATTGGTTGCTTATTGCGATTATCTTGACTATTGTTCTGCTGCTGATATCAGGCTCTCTCGCTTTTGCGCTGCAACAGAATCAGCCCTCTGGAAATAAAACGGGGACAACAACACATGCTTCCACTGGAGTATCAACAGGTGTGTCATCGAACAGTCCGATAGGAAGTGGATCTCCTACAGCCTTACCAAAGCATACGCCCAGCCCGACAGCTAAGGCAGACCCGACTGCTGTTTCTACATCCAGCCCAACAGCAACGAAAACTCTGACACCAACGCCTACATTCAAACCCAGCCCAACCGTAATTCCTGTACCCCCGGCCCTGAGTGTAAGCCCGTCAAGTTTATATAACAATTTCGGTGGTTGTAGTAGTGAAACACATGGTGGTGTTGGACACCTGCTCTCATGCCCTTTTGTGCTAAGCAATAGTACACAGACGAAAAGTACGCTGAACTGGTCTGCCTCTACAAGCGCCGCTAATACTATCTTTGTTCCCTCTTCCGGGACAATAGCACCAGGTCAGACCGCCAGCATTACCATGGAAACCACTACTGGCGGCCCAACATGTCCATTCAACATGACATTCGTTTTTACGGGGTCGGCTAATTCTGTTCAGGTACCAATTATATGCACCCAGGTATATGCCAGCCCCGATGGATTCTCTTTTGATAACACGTATTGTTCGCATAGTGGCAACTGGGTATGTGTCATCACCGTCTCAACAGATGCAAGCAATACAATAAACACATTCTGGAATGTATCACTCTCCACGCCTGATCCGAGTATCACGTTTTCTCAAACACAGGGTACTTTAACTCCCGGCGCATCTGTTCAGGTGACAATCACTATATTGAGTACGGATTGTCCAGGCAACAATTCCTTTTACTTTTCCGTCCCAGGTGGCCTCCCTGATGGAACCGCAAACTATCTGGGGTGGAGTTGTTAGCGGCTATCTACTTTATTCGGTCCGATAAGCTAAATGGATAGATTTCTACTCTGTTTCCGTCGCAGCAGCTTTCCATTACAAAAAAGGAACCTCATCCGATGCCAGCATTTTACTTGACACCTGCATAACATTGTGCTATATTTGCTATAGCAAATAGCTATTGCTGCCGGTTTATTTCTCGTGATACGACTGTTTGGTAGCATACTACAAATCTTAAAATGGTATGATATATACGTATACTGGCATGTAGGCGCGTTGTTCGGCTTATGGAGGGAAATACCATGTATTCGCGCCACGCACGACGTAAAGCGGTCGCATTGACGCTCAACCCTACTCTTCTTGTTGCTGTAGCGCTTGTTTTACTTACACTTGCATTCAGCGCGCAATCCGCCCATGCAGCTTCCGGGGGAGCGCATGTCGATGTGATGACATTGAATAGCGATATCAGCCCTGCCTCACTTCAGTACCTGACAAGAGCCATCAATACTGCTGAACATGATGGCGCGACCGCGCTGGTTGTTGAGATCAACACTCCAGGCGGCGATATCGCCTCGATGGAATCAATGAAGACGGCTGAACTCAATAGTACAGTTCCTGTCATCTCGTATGTCTCGCCGTCGGGAGCGTGGGCTGCATCAGCGGGTGCGTTTGTGACGCTGGCTGCCCAGGTCGCTGTCATGGCTCCGGGAACCACGATTGGCGCTTCCAGCCCCGTCACCAGCACGGGCGGCGATATCGGCAGCACCGAAAAGGCCAAAATTGAGAGCGTGCTGACCTCGGATATGACCAGCATCCAGACTCGCTACGGGCGTGATGTCCCTGATGCATTAAAGATGATTACCAGTGCTACTTCGTACACCGACCAGCAGGCATACAACAGCCATATTATTGATTTGCAGGCGTCCAGTCTGAACGACGTGCTTTCACAGGTAAACAGCAGAACCGTAATACTCAACTCTGGTCAGATGACATTAAACACTTCGGGAGACAGCTTGCAGACTATCAACGCGTCGTCGTTCGACACGCTTTACTCGCTGATACTTGATCCCAACGTGATCTTTCTCCTCTTCATTGTGGCCATGATCGGGCTTTTCGTGGAGATCTCGCATCCAGGCATGATTTTGCCCGGCGTTGTTGGCGCTATCGCATTGATTCTCTTCCTTTTCGGGGCGGGATCGATTTCACCCAACTGGGCAGGTCTGGCATTGATGGCGCTGGCTTTTGTGCTGCTTGTGCTGGATATTAAGTTGACCACGCATGGAGTATTGACTGTGGGGGCGATCGCGTCTCTCATCTTCGGGGCGCTGATCTTCTTCAACAGTGGCGGTCCGTATCAGGGGCCGCAAGTGAATATCGCGCTTGTCTTTGGCATGGCGGGTTTTGTAGGTTTGCTTGGTCTCTATGTCGTCTTGATAGTGATGCGTACTCGCAGGCAGCGCGTAATGACCGGCACCGAGGGCATGATTGGCGCGATGGCCTTTGCGACGACGCCTCTGATGCCTGATGGATGGGTTGATTATCAGGGTGAGCAATGGGCAGCGGTGCTGGATGACCCTGAAATGTCTCTTGATCCAGGCTCTGAAGTGCGTATCGTTTCTGTGGAAGGGCTGCATTTGCACGTCGCTCCCGCGTTTAATAGATTTATCAACTCTACCTCTAGCTTGACGCAGGGGTAAAGAAGGAGGCATCCTGTGGATTCTTCGACGGTAGTACTCATCATTGTTGTGATTGTAGTGGTTATTCTTATACTGTTGCTCATGTCGGCAATCCGCGTGGTACAGCAGTATGAACGCGGAATAATCTTCGTGCTTGGGCGTTTGATCGGCCCGAAAGGCCCCGGCATTTTCCTGGTGCCGCCGTTCATCACGCGCATGATTAAGGTTGATCTACGTATCGTAACGTTGCCGGTGCCAGCGCAGGAAGTGATTTCGCGAGATAACGTTACCATCAAGGTCTCTGCCGTGGTCTACTTTTACGTGGTCGATCCCTCCGCGGCGGTCGTTAACGTGATGAACTTCGTCCAGGCCACCACGCAGATTGGCATGACGACCCTGCGCAATGTGCTTGGGCAGTCGGAACTGGATGAACTGCTCTCGCAGCGCACCAAGATCAACCGCGAATTGCAGACCATCATTGACGAACATACCGAGCGTTGGGGAGTGAAGGTGACAGCAGTCGAGATCAAAGATATCGAACTGCCGGCCACCATGCAGCGCGCGATGGCCAAGCAGGCTGAGGCCGAGCGTGAGAAACGCGCCAAAATCATTCACGCCGAGGGTGAGTTGCAGGCATCGAGCCAACTGGCCCAGGCCGCCAATATCATCGCCTCGCAGCCCAGCACGCTTCAATTGCGCTACCTGCAAACGCTCACGGAAATCGCGGTTGAGAAAAACTCAACCATCATCTTCCCTTTGCCGCTTGACCTGATCGAACCGTTTTTGCAGATTGCGAGAAATGGCGCGGCATCGGCTGCCGCCAGTGGCAATGGGTACGAAGCGCCTACCGTTACACGCCCGGCACCACCAATCCCGCAATCCCCGTACCAGGGATAAAAGCCGACATAAAAAGAAAGGGAGCAATTCACCGCTCCCTTTCTTTTTATTTCACAGCTTAAACCGTATGATTCTCCACTTGCTTACCTCGCAGGTATTCAGCGCAGGTATTGTATGTCTCTTCCGAGATCAAGCCGCGCGATTTGTAATGGGTAAGCATGACATCCAGTTTCAAAATACTCATCAGATTATAGCCATGACGCCTCAGACGTTCGGCGGCTCCATGTTCGCGGTCGATCAGCACTATGACATCCTTTACCTTTAGCCCGTTTTCTTCCAGGAGTTCAGCAGTTTCGAGGATGCTACTGCCTCGTGTGATGAGATCATCAATGATGAGAACCGTGTCGCCAGTAGTGAAGCGACCTTCAATACCACGTTTCCCGGTGCCTTCTGGCCTGCTACGAGCGTAAATCAGTGGAATATTCGTCTCCAGAGAGTATGCTGAAGCCAGTAGTAATCCACCCACAGGAACGCCGGCGACTACTGCAAACGGATGAACTCGCGGTCGCCTGAGCGACTGTGCCAGGTTTATTTCTTGCTGCATGAGCTTGCTGGCAACGCGCAGCGCGGTCGGGTTACTGATAAGAACTTTGGGGTTTACAAAAACAGGGGAGCTAACTGCTGATTCGCTTACGGTGAAATTTCCAAATTGGACACCTCCAAGATCGTACAGCGTTTGCGCCAGCCAGAGATTGTCCAGGGATTGCTCTTTCGCCACCTCTCAGCATCCTTTCTCAACAAGATTTCGTGTTGTGCTGTTCCAGTATATCATATCTATGCCAGGCTCATTCTGACAGGCGGAGTGTCATAAGTTCCTGGTCGAAGTAGCGGTCGTCGAACTTGAGCGCGCGTCGTTCTAACCCGTAGGTTTCAAAACCCAGCGAGATGAAAAGATGACGGGCCTCTTTGCTCGTAAGCACGACACTCAAATTAATTTGTTCGAGGCCAGGTAACGTTTTGGCGTGCGCAATCGCGGCCTGCAATAAAGCCTTGCCTATGCCTTTGCCTCGCAGTTCGTGTGGCACGTACATGCCCCAGATAACACCCTTGTGGCGTCTTTTCGCTTCTTCCTCGCGTCGAAACTCGGTGATACCAACCAGCGTGGTTCCATCGAACGCGCCAAACGTTACGTCGTCAGGCGTGGTGTCTTTCTTGCGCAGTCCCTGTGTGATGCCCGCGATGCCACGTTCGAGGATTTCCTCGTATGACGCGCCGAACGATTCAGGGTTGTCCTTCAATGCTCGCAGCCGGATATTCCAGAATGCCTCGGCATCTGTAACAGTCAATTTGCGTACTTCCATATGATCCCTCCTCTATGTCATTCGCCATCAGCCAGGGCTGTGGGTTCTTTCTTATAACATCCTACCGCTTCAGTAGACAGGCGTCAAGGAGAGTAACAAACAACTGCAAAGCGGTCTTGCGGAGAATGCCGGGTTATGGTACCCTGTTTTGCGAAATGATAATCGTAGTCAACAACCATATGATACGGGTGAACATGTATGCCAATCGTTAGTGTTATACAGGTAGGCAAATCGTTTGGGGCGGAACGCATCTTCGAGGGTGTCAACTTTCAGATTGACGAACAGGACCGCATCGGGCTGGTTGGCCCCAACGGGGCTGGTAAAACCACCTTACTCAACCTGCTGGCCGGACGCGAAGAGCCGGATAAGGGTAATATCGCGCTGTCCCGCAATCTACGCATCGGGTACCTGACACAAATTACGGATTTTCAGCCGGAGAATACTCTGCGCGAAGAAATGCTGACCGTCTTCGACGAGGTGCGTTTGTGGGAACGAGAGCTGGGAGAGCTGGCGCACGCGCTTGGCGACGCAGCGGCGCAGGACGATAGCGCGCGTCACGAGAGCCTGATGCAACGCTACTCTGACCTGCAAACTCGTTTCGAGCATGCCAGCGGCTATACATATGAATATAAAGTGGAGCAGGTGCTTGACGGCCTGGGGTTTTCACGTGATCTGCAGGGCGCGCCTGTCAGCCATTTGAGCGGTGGACAACAGACACGAGCCGCGCTCGGCAAGCTGCTGTTGCAGGAGCCTGACCTGTTGTTGATGGACGAGCCGACGAACCACCTTGACCTGGCAGCCCTGGAATGGCTGGAAACCTACCTGAATGGCTGGAAAGGCGCGATGGTAGTAGTAGCTCACGACCGCTATTTCCTTGATAAAGTGGTCTCGCGCACCATTGAGATGGCTTTTGGGCGTATTGAAGAGTATCCGGGCAACTACACAAAATACCTGCAACTGCGCGAGGAGCGCATGGAGCGCCGCCAACGCGAATACGAGTCTCAGCAGGCGCAGATAGCACATACAGAAGAATTTATCCGGCGCTACAAGGCCGGTCAGCGCAGCCGTGAGGCGCGAGGTCGCCAGAAATTGCTGGATCGTATGGAGCGTGTCCAACGCCCGCAGGATTTTCCTGAGATGCATTTTGATTTTAACTCGGTCGTTGATAGCGGCCAGATGGTTTTCTCCACGCAGAAACTCGTGGTGGGTTTTCCACCAGTGCGGGCGGATGATGAACCTAAAACGCTGGTACGTGTTGCTGACCTGGAATTGTTGCGTGGGGATCGCGTGGGGTTGCTGGGGCCGAATGGTGCCGGAAAGACGACACTGCTGCGTACTCTCATCGGTGAGATCCAACCCCTCAACGGTCATGTCTACCCTGGCCACAACGTGCGTACAGGCTACTACTCGCAGACCCACGAGGGACTGAATCTCGAGCGCAGCGTTGTGGATGAAATTCGCCAGGCCAGCGTCTTGAGCGAGGAAGGAGCGCGCAGCTTTCTGGGACGCTTTCTCTTTAGCGGCGACGATGTGTTCAAAACCATCGGGTCATTAAGCGGAGGCGAGCGCAGCCGCGTCGCCCTGGCAAAACTGACCCTGCAAGGCCCGAACGTGCTGATACTGGATGAACCGACCAACCATCTTGATCTGCAATCGCGCCAGTTTCTCGAAGAGGTACTGAGTGAGTTTGAGGGAACGCTGCTCTTTGTTTCGCACGACCGCTACTTTATCGACAGCCTGGCGGCAAAGGTGTGGGTAATCGAAGATGGTGTGCTGATCCCCTACATGGGAAATTACACTGACTACCGCACGCGTAAGCGTCCTATCGTGCTCGATGTGCCTGAGTCGTTCAAAAGCAATGGCGCACAGGCTCTCACGCGTGTGAAATCTGGTACACCTCCTGTAAAGCCCTCGCAAAAGAAGCCGGCAAAGGTCAAAACACGCGGTATTGAGGACGTTGAACGCGAGATCGATAAAGCAGAAACGCGGGTGAAATCCCTGGAGGATGAATTGTCACAGGCCGCGCTGAAGGGTGATGCAGCGCAACTTACTGATCTGTATGCTGAGTATGAGCAGGCCAAAGCCAGGGTAGATGAGCTACTACTTGAATGGGAACAGCTCGGTGCCGCGTTATAGGCGGGCAAAATCCCTGCGGCAAAATTTAATAGGGCGACGACGCGGGCTGCTCTGAGCGCCTGTTGCGACCTTTCCTGCGCACACCAACTGCAATGCCACCGATAAATCCGCCTAATCCAAAGAGAAACGGTGCAATGACGGCTGCTACAAGCCAGAAAGCCAGGAATAGCATCGGCACAATCAAGGGTGGAGAGGCGATCAGTTTGTTGATCAGCCAGGTATAGCCGAACTTATAGATACCGCCTAGCATGGCAGCGGCAACAAGGCAAAGCAAGATCGAAAAGATCAAGCGCCCTACGCCATAGAGGAAGGATCCACGCGCGGCAATTATACAGAGGAGCGCAAGCCCGAAACTCTCCAGCAGAAAGCCGGTGATGATCGGCAGATGAGGCTGTAAAACGAGTAGAGCCGCGCCTGCACTTCCAATGATGAACGCGAAGATCTGTAATGCCGCGGTCAGTAGAAACGATTTCGCGTTGTCTCGAACGGGAGTTGCCAGTGGCTGAGGTGTGGTGTTTGGTGGCTGCCACGTGTTATCTGGCAGTCTCGCAAGATTGGCCTGAATGGACTCGCGCATAGCCTGTGTCTCTGGATTTTGCGGGTTGAGGACGAGCGAACGCTCAATTGCTGATAATGCTTCCATGGTTCTACCCATGTTGGACAGGAGCGCGGCTCGCATGCTCCAGACCAGGGCGTTATGCGGTTCGACCTGGAGCAATTGCTCAACAGCCACCAGTGCTTCCTGAAATTGTCCGGTCGAGCCGAGAATCTGGCTCTTGAGCGTCAGTGCATCAACGAAGGTTGGATTCATCTGAAGCACCTGCTGCGTCAAATCCATCGCTTGAGGAAAATTCTGCATCAGGAGTGACTGTCGTGCCTGTTGCAGGAGTTTTATGCATTGCTGCTGGCGGTTCTGCTCCATCAGAGAGAGGGAAAGCTGGCCTGATGAAGAGCCTGGTGGCGAAAGTTGCCCTGTAGTGGCTGTCCCGGCATGCTGCGAGGGTAGATCGACGAGTGGTCCGCTCTCACCAACGCCCTGGAATGTCACCTGGCCGGAGGGTGCAGTGGAGGTTCTCGTCGCGGCGGAAGAGGAGACGGCATAAGCGCTTTGATCCATCGCGTATGCAGGTGCGAGGTATGGCAAATCGCCCAGCAGCACGATCGGGCGCGATTCTTGCCCAAAAATCTGGGGGCGATGTTGCGCGTCAGTCTTGCGGGTAAGATAGGTATGCAGTTGTTGTAGGGTGATCTGTCCCGCCGAGGGGTCCTTTGCGAGGCCGCTCAAGCTGATAATTGTGCGGTATAATGCTGATCCTAGCCCTTTCTCTCCTACTTCGGGCGCGAGATCGTTTCCTCTGCATATGCAATACAAAATGCGTCCCTGTCCCTGGCTTTGTTGCAGAGATTGCTGGAGCGCGGGTCCAATCAATGGTTGATAGTCAAACGGCCCTGATCGACGCCTGTTCCAGGCCGATCCCGTCTGGAAACAATCCAGCATCAGAACAATCTGGGATGCGCGACTCGAACCCATCACCTGTTGTGTCAGGCTCAGTAGTGATAGTGCGCTGGTCGGCTGCTGGTAGATGGTATTTGAACCTGCCAGGTAGCCAGTACCGCTCGCTTCGTCAAGGAATGCATGCCCCGCGAAGTAAACGAGAATGAGGTCTCCAGGTTCAGCGGCGTGAACACAAAGCTGTATGAGATGAGCTTCCAGCTGCTCCTTAGTAGAATCCATGCCCGTTGTGACATGCACATCAGAAGGATTCCAGTTGCCTCCGCGTGTGTCTACCAGCCATTGCGCGAACGCCTTCGCGTCAGTTTCCGCGTATTGAAGTGGCCGGAAAGTGGGATCTTGATAGTTATTGATACCAACAAGCAATCCCAGGCGTCTGCCCACAGGCATTCTCCTCTACAATAACATCTGTTTTTCTACTGGTATTCTACAGCATTCACTACGAAATAAGAGTAAAAATGGGAGATACAAGGTACTTTTGGGAGGGCTGCTTTGTCCATTTGCCGGCGCTTCGCATATGCTATACTGCTTTGCGAAGACGTTGCTATGACCTGATATCTGAGGAGGGAAACAGCCTATGCCTCGTATACTTGGGATTACCGGAAATATTGCCTGTGGTAAAACTGCTGTCGGGCAGATGCTGCTTGAATTGGGCGCGGAACGTTATATTGATGCGGACGCGGTGGTACACGCGCTCTATTTGAGCGGTCAGCCAATCGCGGTACAGGTGGCGCGAGTATTCGGCCCAACCGTACTCGCGGCGGACGGCAGTGTTGATCGCAAAGCGTTGGGTGAGGTTGTGTTTCAGGACGCAGTGGCCATGAAGCGGCTGGAGGCGATTGTGCATCCTGCCGTTGGGCAGGCCATAGCAAACGAATTGGCGGCTGTCAGCCCGACGGGCATTGCCATCATCGACGCGGTCAAACTGCTCGAAGGCGGTTCAGTGTCATTCTGTCAGAGCAAATGGATAGTAATTTGTCCTGAAGATCAAGAGTTGGCGCGCTTGATGGCGCGCAATCATCTGAGCCGTGACGAGGCTTTGGCGCGACTGCGAGCGCAATCGCCGGTCGAGCCGAGACTAGCGCTGGTTGATGAAGTGATCGATAATGGCGGTTCATTGGAGGAGACTCGCCGCCAGGTGGTGGCAGCTTTTGAACGCTTCCTTAAACGCTACCCCGCCTGAGCTAAGAACTGGCTATTGACACCATATAAGCCCATAAGTATAATTGGTTCAGCCATACAGATTCGTATTCCCTGTCATCAAACACTATTCCTACAGGCTGATACAATCGACGCATAGAACATTATCAATCTAACCAGATCGTCTCCGAAAATGGTGAGATTCATGAGCTATTTAACGTAATAACGTAAGAGGGGAGATCGTTCGTGATTTTCAGAGCCGGGTGCTGCGCCCTCGGTACCCCTGTTAAGAAGTGTATTGATCAAAGGAGGCTGACTACGTTGAAAAAGAGTTGGTCACGTATTTTTGCGCTGGCAATGGGTGTTCCATTGCTGCTGATGATGCTTGCCGCGTGTGGTGGTTCAGGAACCACAACCGGCACCACGCCCACTGCTTCCGGTATCATTAAGGTCGCTACCGATTTTCCCGCGAGTGGTGCGGAAGCAACCGATGGTTTACCGGCTCAAAACGGCGCTCACCTTGCCGTTGATGAAGCCAACGCTTCTCATCTTATTCCAGGCTATACGCTAGTTTTTGTACCAAAAGATGATGTGGGCGCAAGCGGCATTCACGATCCCTCCGTCGGCGCTTCGAACGTTGAGTCCCTCATCGGCGATGCTGAAGTTGCAGGCATTGTAGGCCCATTCAATAGTAATGTAGCCCAGTCAGAGATGCCTATCACTAACCGTGCTCCCATTGCGTTGATTAGCCCATCGAACACCAATACCTGCCTGACGCAGACTACGCCTGATACCGGTTGTACTGGCGCAAATGACCAGGTTCCCACCCTGCGCCCCACCGGAAAAGTGACGTACTTCCGCGTTGCTACCACCGACAACCACCAGGGCGCGGTCGGCGCGGATTTCCTCTACAAGACCAAGAATTACACGACGGCTTATGTTATCGACGATACCGAGACCTATGGTGTTGGCCTGGCCTCTCAGTTTATTAAAGAGTTTGAGGCTGCCGGTGGCAAAATCCTCGGTCATGACAGCATTAAGGCCACCACGGACTATACCGGTGAACTGGCTAAAGTGGCTGCCACGAAGCCTGCCGTCATTTACTTCGCTGGTGTTGAGGCCAACGGCGGTTTGCAGATTCGCAAACAGATGGTAACAACTCCTGGCCTGCAGAATACTCCATTCGCTGGTGGTGATGGCATCCAGGATAGCGCCTTTGCCACGGCTATCGGGACGACGACCGGCGGTCCAGTCTTCAGCACCGTTGCGGCTGTTGACGCGACCAAAGTTCCATCTGCAGCTACCTTTATTAAAAACTACACGGCCAAGTATGGCGCTCTGGGTGCCTACAGTGCGGGCGGGTATGACTGCATGCAAATTCTGCTGCTGGCCATCAAGGCGGCTGTTGCTGCTGGCGATAAGCCCGCAACCAGCTCGAGCGATAGCGCAGGTGCGCAGACCTTCCGCCAGGATGTCATTAACTTCATCCAGCAGACCAATTACAACGGTGTTACCGGGCATCAGAGCTTCGACGCCAACGGCGACACAACGAACAAGACCATTTCTGTCTATCAACTGGCGGCTGTTAGCGGCGCGCCAGGCTGGCAGTATGTTACTGCGGAAACACTTCCGTAAGTAAATCAGCGGCTGTGGTATAGCCTTATATCCGGCTCAGACGAGGTGGTCTGAACTGCCAGTTCATGATGTAGCTGGCAAACGAGTACGGCATGCAAGGGTGGACGTCAGAGTATTTGACGTCTCCCTTGCTTGCTATTCTTTTATCTGGTAGAGTATATAAAAATCAACAGAAAATTCATTGTGTTAGTTAGAAAGGAGGGCCGTCGCATATTATGACTCTGACTCTATTCATACAATTACTGGTTGTCGGCATAACCAGTGGAGCTATTTATGCGCTGATCGCAATTGGTTATACGATGGTTTACGGTATCATCGAACTCATTAACTTCGCACACGGTGATATCTTCATGATAGGAACCTTCATTACCATCACAATTCTCGGCGCGTTTCATATTCAGGATTTACCTCCCTTCAGTTGGTCTCTTGTAGGCGCTATGGTGCTGGCTTTCGTGGCATCGATGGTATTGTGCGCCATTCTCGGTGTGGTGATTGAACGCGTGGCTTATCGCCCATTGCGCAACGCGCCGCGCCTGGCACCTCTTATCTCGGCTATCGGTGTATCCTTGATCCTGGAAGATGTCGGTAAACTGTGGAAAGGCCTCGCTCCTATTTCCCCTCCTCAGATTTTCAGTAAGATTTACTATGTTGGTCCGATCTCTATTGGCCTGGTCGATATCGTCGTCATTGTTTTAGCCGTGATATTGATGGTTGCACTCCAGTGGATGGTCAGTAGTACACGCATGGGACGCGCTATGCGGGCTGTGGCCCAGGACCGCGAAGCCGCCGCTTTGATGGGAGTCAATGTTGACCGTATTATTTCTTTCACCTTTCTCATCGGCACCGGTCTGGCAGGCGCCGCGGGCTTTATCTACCTGATGAAGTTTCCAACCACAGTCTTCACTATTGGTTTCGGGCTTGGCCTCTATGCTTTTACTGCTGCGGTTGTCGGTGGTATCGGCAACATTGCTGGAGCGATGCTTGGCGGTCTCTTTATTGGCTTGATCCAGTCCCTCTCTAATATCATCCCCGACTCCAACGATCCAACCAATCATGGCTTTGGCATACCGCATGGCGGCGGAGCCTGGGTGGAAGCTATTATTTTCGCCATCCTGATACTCATCCTGGTATTCCGTCCTGCCGGTATACTTGGTCAACAGTTACCGGAGAAAGTGTAAGGAATAGTCATGGCAATTTGTAAAGCATTGTGTCAACAAATTACCGGAAGCGAGGAGATGTACCCATGTCTATTTCTATGAGTACTAACAGGTTTCTCCCTTCACGTGGTGATCGTTCCCTGTTGATTAAATGGGTTCTGGCCTTGCTCGTTCCCATTGTAGTATTTAACTTTGTCTGGCAAGGCGACTCACTCATCAATAATGTTGTTCTTGGGTTTATAAACCCTTCCACAGCCCTGGTTAGCAGTGGACAACTGGTGGAAGCTGTCATCTTTATTCTCATTCTCTACCTGACAGTCTTTGGCCTGGCAGGTTACCTGGTGGCTGCGGACAGCGGCAAGCGCGGGATAATAGAAGTCTGGGCTGATATGCTGTTGTTTGCGGTTATCCCCATTTTACTGATATCCGTTACGAACAACCTGGTTATTGGACTTGCCCTATGCGCCATTATCTGGCCGATCTATTTTCTAATTCGTCGCCGCTTGAACTTGTTTCCCAGTACAAAATATGTTCCAAAGGTGGAGTCGCTACTGGTTGATAACGAACAGAAAGCTACTATGTTAAGGCGCGCGCGCATGAGCGGTTTCTGGTATGGAACACTGCTAGCGGTTATCTGGTTGATTGTCGATCTGATTTTCTTCGCCTCCGGTCAGTTGCCTACCAGCCTGCTTATGATTACTGTTGCTCGCAGCGTCCTCTTTCCCATAGGTGGGTACTTTCTCGGCGGACTCGGTGGGCGGGTCGCTGTCAATCTGACTCTTTCCAGAAATGGCAATGGTAACGGCGCTGAAAATGGAACAAGTAATTCCAGGGCAGCCAGCAGGAGGCAGCGACTGCTTAAAGAATTGGCTACCTCTCGCGCAAGCGAAGAAACAAAAGAAATTGTGCCGAACGATTTACCTTTGCGTAGTTCTGGCGCGCGACGTTTCTTCCTGATCCTGCTGGTAGCGTTCGTCATCTTCTACCCGGTGATTGATCCATTCCTGTTCAGTTATGGCACTATTGGACGCATCGCCGGATTTAATGACGCGGGCTATTATGTCATCCTGGCGCTTGGTTTGAATATAGTGGTAGGTTTTGCGGGCTTGCTTGACCTGGGTTACGTGGCTTTCTTCGCTATTGGCGCTTATGCCTGGGGTATATTTGGCTCCCGTCAATTCGGCATTATTTTCAACGGCCTCTTTATTGACCCGCGTGTACTGTCCTGGCTTTTCTGGCCAATGTTGTTAGTAGTGGCTTTGATCGCTGCCCTGTTTGGCCTATTGTTGGGCGCGCCGACCCTGCGCCTGCGCGGTGATTACCTGGCAATTGTCACCCTGGGCTTTGGCGAGATCGTGCCTGTCATCTTTTTGAACTTGAACAACATCACCAATGGGACGAATGGTATTGTAGGAGTGAATTCACCCTCGTTCTTTGGTGTGAACTGGTCGCAAGTCACGCCTGTCCCCTACTACTACTTGATCCTGGCCTTGATTGGCCTCGTCATTCTGGCCAATGTGCGCCTGCGTGACTCTCGCCTGGGACGCGCCTGGATCGCCATACGCGAAGATGAAATCGCAGCTGCCTCCTCTGGCATTAACCTCGTCAGGACAAAACTGTTCGCCTTTGCCGCGGGTGCGTTCTTTTCTGGCATCGCGGGCGCGTATTTCTCAGCAAAACTGGGCGGTGTTTCACCAGATTTATTCAGTTTTAACGACTCGGTCATTTACCTGGCTATGGTGGTTATCGGTGGACTCGGCAGTATCCCCGGCGTGATTGTCGGCGCGCTGACTGTTTACTCGATCAATCTGTTTATCCTGAACCAACTTGATTCGCTGGCTTCGGATCCGACCAGCTTCATGTACGGCATAAACCAGTTTATTGTCCACATTATTCCAACCTTTACGTTCGGTAATATTCGCGAACTGGTTTTCGGGATTACCCTGGTCGCTATAATGGTCTTCCGCCCCGAAGGTCTTATTCCAAGTGCGCGCAGGCGGCGAGAATTGCATCGCGATCCTGATGAAGGGGCTATGGAGTTGGGTTCGTTGGATGTCATGCCTACTGAGCCAGGCTTTGAAGCTGAAGTTCGTATTGAATAACGTCGAGCAGGAGAAGGAACGACAATGAGTGTTGAACAGGTTCGTGAGCATTCTGAGCAGCCCCTGCTGGACTTGAAAAACGTTACTAAACAGTTCGGTGGCCTGACAGCAGTGCAAGATGTTACTCTACAAATCTGGCCCGGCGAAATTATCAGCGTCATCGGACCCAATGGAGCCGGCAAAACCACGGTATTCAATTTGATTACGGGTATCTATCAAGCCACTTCGGGTGATATAGTCTTTGACGGTAAGACGATGTTGGGATTGTCACCTGATCGCGTGGTCAGAAGCGGAATCACACGGACTTTCCAGAATATCCGTCTATTTAACAACATGACCGTGCTCGAAAATGTGCTGGTGGGCCAGCACACGCAGCTTTCCGCCGGTATTCTGGGTTCGCTCTTCCGACCACCCAGAGTCAAACGCGAGGAGTCGGACGCGCGCGAGCGAGCAATCCGACTCCTGAGCTTCTTCGGCAATGAACTGATCGAGCGCCAGGATGAATATGTCGTCAATCTCTCCTATGCGCAAAAACGCAGGGTCGAGATTGCTCGCGCGCTGGCTGCTAAACCCAAATTGCTGCTGCTGGACGAGCCAACAGCAGGCATGAACGAAGTTGAAACCCTCGAAGCGGTGAAATATGTGCGCAGGCTGCGCGATGAATTGGATCTGACGATCCTGTTGATTGAACATAAATTAACGGTGACGATGGGTATCTCAGATCGTATAGCTGTCCTTGATTACGGGCGCAAGATCGCCGAGGGTTTGCCGGAGGACATCCGGCGGGATGAGCGTGTGATTGCAGCATATCTTGGCCAACCTACAGTGACCGAGCAGCAGGCGGCGGAGTAGCTCGAAAGTAAAGAGTTAGTAAAGATCGAGAGGTCTGTCATGTTACGATTGACAAATGTAGATACATTCTATGGCCCCAGTCAGGTGTTGAACGGCGTCACGCTTGAAGTCAACAAGGGCGAGATTGTCTGCCTGCTAGGGGCAAACGCGGCGGGTAAAACTACTACCATGAAGACCATTTTTGGCCTGGTGCGCCCTCGCAAGGGTACTATCGAATTTGAGGATAAGCGCATCGATGGAAAGTTGCCCGGCGATATCGTGCGGTTGGGCATGGCCCTGGTTCCAGAAGCGCGCCGCATTTTTCCTCGTATGAGCGTACTGGAAAACTTGGAGATGGGCGCGTTCATCCGCAGCAACAGGACGGAAATCAAGCAAGATATCGATCATGTCTGCGAGATATTCCCACGCATCAAAGAGCGCTTAAAACAAATCGCGGGTACGATGTCCGGTGGCGAGCAGCAAATGCTGGCTATGGGACGCGCTTTGATGTCCCATCCACGCATGATCTGCATGGATGAGCCATCGATGGGATTGTCACCAATTCTGGTGGAGACGGTCTTCAGCACCATTCGACGAGTACGCGACGAGGGTGTTACCATTTTTCTCGTCGAACAAAATGCTTCAATGGCGCTTGCCCTTGCCGATCGTGGTTACGTCTTACAGACGGGCCAGGTTGTTTTGAGCGATACGGCAAAGAACTTGCTGACCAACGATCTTGTGCGCCAGGCATACCTGGGCGGCGCGTAGTTTGCTCTTGATGGAATGGGGCGCGGCGCGTAGGGCAAATTTACAAGGCCAGATTAGCGCCCCCTACATGGATTTCATGCTCCTGCTATTGCTCATCCAATGCTTTGTGCAGTGCCTCGATGCGCTCAATCACCTCTGCCAGTGTTGTAACTCCCAGGTCTTCCATATCTTCGCGCAGCGTTTCCAGGCGCTCCAATAGCTCCATCTGGTCATATTCGTCCTGGTCGAATGCATCGTCACGAGTTGATTGATTACTCTGTTTGCCGTTCGAGGTTTTTCCCATCTTTACTCCTTTTGTATATGCCGAGAATTTCCAGACTACTATAACCTCTTCATTCTATGCGGTCAAGTGTTTTCTCCCGATACAGGAACTTTGTAAAGTAGCTCTTCTGCTGCAGGTGTTTTCAACCAGAGAATATGAGATGTGCCTACCAATTTTGGGAGGTCTACACCGAATTGTGAGGTGCCTATCATGGGAAAAAGTTGATTTATACATCATGGCGCAAAGGAAAAATAACCGTTAAAACTAGAGTTGACCAGCTATACTTGCTGGTAAGGCAGAGTATCCTGGCACGTGATCCGCAGCCTGAAGACGTAATCTGAGCGGATGCATGGCTGAACAATTGAACTATGGTACGAGAATTGAGAAGGAGTCGCCGATGTTGCATGTCATGCTTGACCTCTATGGCTGTAACCAGGATTTGCTGGCAGATGAGGCTTTTTTGCGCCGGGTACTTGACGAGTTTCCCACGCGTATCGGGATGCAAAAAGTCGGACCAGTCGAACTGCGTTTTATAAAAACAAGCAATCCCTTAGACGATGGCTATTCAGGTTTCTCGATTATTGCAACCAGTCATGTCAGTCTGCATGCCTGGGCTCCTTATAAAATGGTCAATATAGACATTTTTTCCTGTGAGGACTTCGACGAGGATGATGTGGTCGCGTTTGCAAGCGTGATGTTTCGGACTCAGGACATTGAGGTGCATTCTGTCAGGCGCGCGACGCGCTCTCCGCGCCTATCAGCACGTCAGGCGATATCGATGCTACAAAAATAAAAATGACGTATCAGGGTTTTCATAACTCCAGCCCGCCTGAGTATCATTGCCTGTATCGACGACTGAAGCTGTTGCGTCTACCTGACCCTTCTCGTTTATGCTGGCCGTGTAAATGCCATTCCCTGAACTCAATTTCTGGCCTAGCCAGAACAACCGACTCCGCGTGGGTATGAGAAAATGACGACTATCGGCAGCCCAGAGGCTATTTAATAATGGTTGTAACAGCGCGTTCGCACCAGGAATGGCTGTGCCGGTAACTCCAGCCATATCATCGCTGAGCAGTAGCCGCTGCTGCTGACTGGTAATGTCAATCAGCGAGAGGCTGTGTAGTCCGTCCAATAAGATGAATCGACTATCGGGCGACCAGTAAGGCGCGCTGCCAGCCTCACCGGTGAATGAATAGGTGGTGTGAGAAACGAAATTGTAGACGCCGTAGGTCTCGCCAGTGCTATACAGGATGGAGTTGCCGTCAGGAGACCAGGCGAACTGCGTGCAGTAGCAGGTTGCAATGCTAGAAATCTGGCCCGCGCCATTATTAAGCACCAGTTGCACAGGCGGCGTGGTGGCATTGTGGTTTGCTGGCGGCGCAGCGATTGTAGTTTTGACAGCGTAAAGTAGCAAGGGTTGCTGATGAGACGGTTGCCACAAGACGCGCTCCAACGTCGCGGGCAAAGGATGGCCGGGTAGAGTGCCATGCACGACAATGTGCAAGTCAGCGCCAGCCAGCGTGGTCGAAAAGACGCCCTCCTGGGAATTTCCTATAGCCATAGATGAAGTTGAGAATGATGGAATGGAGAATGAGGCAGGCAAGGCTATACGCGCGATGCCGTTGGGTTGATCGTTTTGCGAGACCCACCATATAACGGCGGAGGGAAGCGATCCTTGCAGGTTTGTCGATTCTTCCCGATAAAGCAGATGCTCTCCACTACGAATCCACCAGGCGTTACTGTACTGAATGTTGGAGAGCGAACCAATAATGGGGATGGGCGAACCTCCGTCAATTCCGATAGTGTAGAGAGAAGAGGGGAAGTCGCCGGGTAGACCGGTAATAGAGTTTATCTGGAGATGTTTGCCTGCGGGTGTGCTGGCGTAATGACTATCCAACTCGCGATACACAAACATTTGATGGTCAGGCGACAATGCATATCCGATCACCGGTAAATTACTGGATACAACCTCGAAGGCGTTAGCTCCATCGGGATCGACGGTCCAGAGATGTCCATCGCGCACAAAAGCGATTTCATTGCCGCCCAGGTGTCCCGGACTACAGGCTGCCAGCAGGATAGAGAGCAGCAAAAGCAGTAAGAGCAGACGTTGTTGTCTCATGCTCAGAGTATAGCGTATGCATATTTCAAAGGCAAATGACCTTTGACGAACTATTGACATATCTTCTATGCTAAAGGGGAAAGAAAAAACTGAACCTATATACACTGCTTTGAGATGAATTATGAGCCAGGTTGATTACCTCCCACCATTGAAAGCCGGCGATAGAACGCGCTGGATACGTTATAGCGGCGACAGCATGCTGGCTATTGTTGGAGCGTTGCTCGTTACGGGCGTTATTTATTTCTTTCAACTCTATCCGCGCATACCGAATATCTCACTTACCTATCTTTTTATCGTGCTGGCTCTGGCCAGCACGCGGGGGATGTATCCTGCTGTACTGGCGTCGCTGGTGGCGTTCCTCTCATTCGACTTTTTTCTTGTTCAACCACTTTACACATTTACCATTGGAAAAGTGGACGAGTGGTTGGCCCTGTTCATTTTCCTGGCGACTTCCATCATAACGGGGCAGCTGGCCTCGGCGCTGCGCCAGCGCGCAGATCAGGCCAGGAGGCGCGAACGCGAGTCCCGTATTTTATATGAGCTGTTGCGTGATACCAATCGCGAGGAAGACCTTGAACGACAACTGCGCATCATTGCCCGCGCTGTTGTCGATGTGTTTGCTCGCTGGGGCGTGCGAGAATGCGCAATTCTTTTACCCGAAGAGCATGGAAAACTGATGCTGCGGGCGAGTACGCGCGCGGCTGGAGATCAGGAATCGCTGTTGCCCGATGAGTCGGCTACGGCTGCCTGGGTAATGAGCCAGGGGCAGACTGCTGAATTGCACGATGTCTTGCTCGCGCCCCAGGCATCTGATAACTACGCGCAAAGAGTGGTGTTGCGCAGTTCAAGTATGAACCATCCTGTACGCAGGTATGTGAGGATGGTACCGCTCAAATTGCGCCTGCACGTGGTCGGCGTTTTACGGTTATCGATGGAGGATGATCCACGCCTGTTTGATGTCGAACGAAGTCTGGGGGTCGAACGGGAGCGCGCGCATCCGGGGTCAGCATTTTTCTGGTCATTTGTCGATCAGGCGGCATCAGTGATTGATCGCGAGCGTCTGCGTCGAGAAAGTCTGCAAGTTGAGGTGCTGCAACGCACAGATACGCTGCGTGCCGCGCTACTCTCTTCGGTTTCGCATGATCTCCGAACTCCACTCTCGTCAATCAAAGCGGCAGCCAGCAGCTTACTACAAGAAGATGTACAATGGGATGATGAGGCACGCCATAGCTTTGCCCAGGCCATCGTGCGCGAAGCGGATCGCCTCAACCGGCTGGTCGCGAACCTGCTTGATATGTCGCGTATCGAAGGAGGCGCGCTCAAACCTGAGAAGGAGTGGTATCCTCTTGATGAACTGATTCACGATGTGTTGGGACGCATGCAGCCGCTTTTGCAAGGGCGCGCGGTACATACCGAGATTTCCGACCATCTGCCACCCGTGGAACTGGATTACCTGCAAATTGACCAGGTGTTCACAAACCTGATCGAAAATGCGCTGCGTTATACGCCAGGTGGCTCCCCTATTGACATTAACGTGCAACTTTGTGAAGATACTAGTATTATGGTGAGCGTTGCTGATCGCGGACCCGGTATCCCAGGCGCGGATGTCGAGCGCGTCTTTGATAAATTCTATCGAGTGCTGAGTACGGAGACAAAAGCCACGCGTCCGACAGGTTCAGGACTGGGGTTGGCTGTTTGCCGGGGCCTCATCGAAGCACATGGAGGGCGTATCTGGGTGGAAAATCGGCAGGGAGGCGGTGCGGTCTTCCGATTCACCTTACCACTGGGGAAAGCTGAGGGAATGCAGAATGAGTAAAAGTGGGGCGCGTATTCTGGTTGTTGACGACGAGATTGAAATCGTGCGCGCATTACAGCGCAGCTTGACTGCGCATGGTTTTGAAGTGTTCGCCGCGCATAGTGGTGAAGAAGCTTTGGAGGCAATTACTCATTACCGTCCTGATATCATGGTGCTTGATCTTGGTTTGCCGGGCATGAGTGGGCTTGAGGTGTGTAAAGTAGTGCGCTCTCAATCGAACCTGCCCATCATCGTGCTTTCTGTGAAAGATACCGAGCGTGATAAGGTGCTGGCTCTGGACCTGGGAGCAGATGATTACGTCTCCAAGCCCTTTGGCATGAATGAAGTGCTGGCGCGCATACGCGTGGCGCTCCGCCATAGCGCGCAGGTGGAGTCTGGTACAGAGCCGGTCTTTACGGCTGGCCCGCTCAGCGTGGATTTTGCTCACAGGCATGTGCTGTTAAATGGGCAGGAGATCAAGGTTACTCCGACCGAATATGACCTGCTCAAAGCGTTAATCAAGAATAGCGGCAAGATTATGACGCGCCAGATGTTGCTTTCCCAGGTATGGGGAACGGGTTATGGCGCGGAATCCCACTACCTGCATGTCTACGTCGGCCAACTGCGCCGCAAAATCGAGCCGGACCCGGCCCATCCTCGTTTCATCCTTAACATTTCTGGTGTAGGCTATCGCTTCAACGCCGACGATTGAGAAGAACCACAAAATATTTGAGCGAATCTTTAGATTCTCTACTGCTCTTCTTAGCCTTCCTTGATACTGCAAAGGTTACTCTTATATTGTGAGAAAAAAGAATTGTTTTACCTCAGCAATAGAGTGACCTGGCTAATCTGGAGGTTATTGAGATGACGAAAAAATTGTTATTGCCCTTTCAGCATGGCCTGGACGTTCGCGCGATTGAGCAGGCTGTACGGCTTGCGAAAGGATCTGATGCAACGCTTGCTCCCTTTTCTCTGATTCCGATTGCAGAAAGGTATGGCAAGAAGGACTCTCGTCTCGACCTCGTTCAGCAGTCAAAGGATTTTCTGGAGGTGACACGGCACAAGGCGCGTGCTTATGCTGTTCCTGTTGAACCTTATGAGAGATACACGAAGGATTGCGCGCAATCGATCTGTATGCTGGCATACGAGATGCAATGCGATGGAATTGTGCTGTTCATTAGCTATAAAGGCGGCTTGCTTCTCCCGGCGGATATCATTAGTAAGCTTGTAGATGAGGCAAAGTGTAAGCTTTACATTATACGTTTGCCATCCGATGACCGGCTCACACTGTCTCAGAAACTACGCATGTCTCTGCTGCGCTGGATGCCAGGAAAACGCACGTTTTGCACTCAATGAAGCTTGATTCATCTCGCGCTGCTTAACTATACTGTTAGCGAAGCTCTGCACGAGTTGATGAGAGCGAACTATTTTATACTGGGATAAGATACAGCACAAAGTTATAGATGAACGCATACCTCCTGGTTCACAAGAGGAGAACTGGTTCGATTGGTTCACTCCGCGATAGTTGGAATCGGGTTTTAAATGGAATAGTCATTGATGTTTCAGGATGTGAGAAACAATGAGCGACCCGGAGAATCTAGACCTGGAAGATAGCAAACCGGCTGTCAAAAACGAAGAAAAGCCCCAGTTGATTGATAACGACCCGACGCAACTGCTTCGCGCCGAAGTACTTAAAGGTAGTATTCTCGGCAATGATCGAGTACGCGTCGTTTATACCAATCAACGCGCCTTTAAGCGTATCAGCACAGGCTTGCTGGAAGCGACCGAACTGTCGCAGGCTCCACAGGGTGGTATCTCAAAGGTACTCTACACCATTAAGCGGGTGTTGATTGGCGCGCCGATTGCGACTGCTCAGCAAGAACACGAACGACTTACCAAGTTCAAAGCGCTGGCAGTGTTGTCTTCAGATGCCATCTCTTCTGTTGCATATGCGACAGAGGCCATTTTGCTCAGTCTCGTGGCTGCCGGATCGGGAGTGTTGGGACTCACCATACCTATCAGCTTCGCCATTGTCTTGCTGCTTGCTATTGTAGCCATGTCTTATCGCCAGACCATCCCTGCCTATCCTAACGGTGGTGGTTCCTACATCGTTGCGAAGGATAACCTTGGAACGACGGCGGGCCTCGTGGCAGCCGCCTCATTGCTGATCGACTACGTTCTGACCGTCTCGGTGAGCATCTCTTCCGGGGTACAAAACCTGGTATCGCTTTTCAGTGGCTTGCAAAACTACGTGGTGGTGATCGGCGTTGCGCTGGTGGTTTTAGTAACAGTTGTCAATTTGCGAGGTGTGCGCGAATCGGGATCGATTTTTGCCATTCCTACCTATGTCTTCATTTTTAGCGCGCTGGCGCTGATAATTGTCGGCATCATCAAATCTTTCTTCATTCAGCATAACCCGGTTATTGGCAACTATGCTCTTGTGAAAGCCAGCGAACCCTTGACCTTATTCCTGATCTTGAAGTCGTTCGCTGCCGGTTGTTCGGCCATGACTGGCGTGGAGGCCATATCCAATGGCGTACCGGCGTTCAAGAAGCCAGAACCGCGTAATGCGCGCGCCACGCTGACATGGATGGCCGTCATTCTTGGCACTCTTTTCATTGGCATCACCATCATGGCAACTTCGTATCATATCCAGGCCAATCCCCAGGGTAATCCGACCGTCATCGCGCAGATTTCCAAGCAAATATTCACAGGGCCTCTATCCTTTATGTTCCCTGTGTTCCAGATTGCTACACTCTTTATCCTGACTCTGGCGGCTAATACCAGTTACTCCGACTTCCCCCGCCTGGCGTCGCTGTTGGCGCGAGATAAGTTCCTGCCCAGCCAGTTCGCATTCAGGGGAGATCGCCTGGCTTTCTCGATTGGCATTGTGTTTCTCGCTGTCCTGGCAGGGCTGTTACTGGTCGTTTTCAATGGCGCTACTACCGCGCTGATTAATCTGTACGCGGTGGGCGTGTTCATGTCGTTCACACTCTCGCAGGCTGGCATGGTGTTGCACTGGTGGCGACTGCGCACATCGCACAAAGGCTGGCTGCGCAGTATGATCATCAACGGTACTGGTGCATTTACCACGCTGCTGGTCAGTCTTGTCATCTCTTCGACAAAGTTTCTCGAAGGGGCCTGGATTGTGGTATTGCTCATCCCTTTGCTCGTGTTTATGTTTATGGGTATCCATCATCATTACGAACGTGTTGAACGCGAGCGCACCACAGATATTCCTTTTCACCCACAGGATATCCATCATCGTATTATCGTGCCAATCGCTGGTCTTGACAGTGCCGCCATCCAGAGTCTATCCTACGCTCGTTCGATTACAAGCCACGTGATCGCGGTGCATGTCGCTGTCGATTTGAATGAGACTGAGCAGGTTCGCGAGCGTTGGGATCGCTGGCAAAAGCATTTAGGAAATGACGAAGAGACGCACTTGATCATTATCGAATCTCCCTATCGCTCGCTGGGCCGTCCATTGCTCGCCTATATCGATTCGATGCATGAGTTGTTTCCTGATGATACGCTGACAGTAATTCTCCCCGAATTTATCGTCTCGCACTGGTGGGAGCACCTGCTGCACAACCAGACGGCTTTGCGCTTGAAAGGCGCGTTGCTTTTCCGCCCCGGTATCGTTGTGACCAGCGTTCCTCATCACCTGCGCGGAAGAGCCAGGCCCGCAAAGAGATCGCGCTAAAGACAGAGAAGCCCTCCCTTAAATCCTATCGACGTGTCCGCGCGTATATGGTGGACTTGCCTTAATCACCTGTCACACCCTTGCGCTTTCTGTTTTCAGACGGTAGAATAAAGAGGGTTCCACCTGTTTCTGGTGCGGCGTGAACATGCTGGATCGGTAAAATTGCCCCTATCCCGGCCATGTATCGCGCGTGCCAACCCCCAAGAAAGGTAACAAGAAAGCGGAATGACCATTACTACCCGACCTCGCACGATTGGCGAGTTGCGAGAAAGTGGATATAAAGTACTCTCAGTCAAAGAGGAGATGCGGAAAAATCTCATTCAGAAGATCAGGCACGGGGAAGAATTATTCCCAGGCATTATAGGCTATGAAGATACCGTCATCCCCCAGGTTGAAAATGCCATCCTCTCCGGACAAGACATCATCTTTCTTGGTGAACGCGGCCAGGCAAAGACGCGTATGGCTCGCAGCCTGGCAAACCTGCTTGACGAGGTTGTCCCGGTCATCGATGGGTGCGAGATAAACGATAATCCTTTTGAACCCATTTGCAAAGCCTGCCGTGATAAAGTAGATGAGTTCGGCGAGCAGGTCGAAATCGCGTGGCTGCCGCGTGACAGGCGCTATGGCGAGAAACTTGCCACGCCTGATATCACCATCTCCGATCTGATAGGCGAGGTTGATCCTGTGCGCGTGGCAGAGGGCCGCTATCTCTCGGATGAACTGACTATCCACTACGGCATGATACCGCGCACCAATCGCGGCATATTCTGTATCAACGAATTGCCTGACCTGGCAGAACGCATTCAGGTTGGCCTGCTCAACATCATGGAAGAACGCGACGTGCAGATTCGCGGCTACAAAATTCGCCTGCCGCTGGATGTGTACGTGGTTGCCAGCGCCAACCCGGAAGACTACACCAATCGTGGACGTATTATCACCCCGCTCAAAGACCGTGTTGGGTCAGAGATTCGCACGCACTATCCTACCACTGTCGAGCACGAAATTCAGATCATGGAATCCGAAAGCAACCACTTCACTACAGAGGGCATGGATATCATCTTCCCGCAGTTCATGAAGGAAGTGATCGCTAACATCACCCAACTGGCTCGCAATAGTAATGATATAAGCCAGCGTTCCGGTGTGAGCGTGCGCGTCTCCATCTCTAATTTCGAGAACGTGTTGAGCAATGCCAGTCGCCGCGCAATGCGCTTGAAAGAACGGCAGGTTGCGCCGCGCGTCAGCGATCTTCCCTCCATCATTGCCTCGACCTGTGGCAAGATCGAGCTTGATACGGTGGGCGATGTCAAGGAAGAACGCGTCGTGCAAAAGCTCATCAACAATGCCATTCTCGCAGTCTTTGGAGAATACTTCGATGGGCGCGAATTTGAACAACTGGTAGCTGGCTTCGAGCGCGGTCTAAATGTGCAGGTGGGTGACGACCTGCCCTCGATGGAGTATGTCAACCAGTTAGCCAAAGTGGGAGGTCTGAGCAAGGCCGTTGATAAACTCAATGGCCGGGGCAGCCCTGCCAGCATCGCGTCATCCGTTGAATTTATTCTCGAGGGCCTGCATTTGAACCGACGGCTTAATAAGGATGAGATTAACGGCAAAACGCGCTACCGGCGCTAAAGGAACGTTCCCATGTTCAAACGCTTTTACAAAAACCGCTACGGGTACTCACGTTGGGATGGGACACAACGTATCGAAGGTCTGGATGCGGATGATATCCTGAACGCGCTCTCGGATGACTATCTCGAAGATGCCAACCTGCATCAGGCGCTCAAACGCCTGATGCAGGAGGGTATACGCTCTGAAGATGGCCGCCGCACGATGGGCCTGCGCGAGTTGCTGGAACGCATGCGCAACCAGCGCAACGAACAGCTCAACCGCTATAACATGGCTTCCGGTGTGATGGATGATCTGCGCGAGAAACTCGAGGAGATCAAGAATCTCGAACGCGAGGGCATCCAGCGCCGACTGGATGACAGGCAGGAGCAGCCATCTGACGGACAACAATCCTCGGATGGTCGGCAGGGGCAAGGTTCGGAGCAACCATCGGATGGTCAGCAGGGCGAGCAGCAAGCATCGGATGGTAAGCAAGGGCAAGGCTCGGAGCAACCATCGGACGGTCAGCAGCAAGGCTCACAGCAGTCCGGCCAGCGGGGTCAAGCGGGACAGCAGGGCCAGCCTGGTCAATCGGGACAGTCTGGTGAAGGCGGCGAAAGTGACCTTACGCCTGAACAGAAGCGCAAGATGCTGGAGATGATTGCGAAACGCAAACAGGAGTACCTGGAAAAACTGCCCGGCGATATCCCTGGCCAGATCAAGGGGCTTTCTGAATACGACTTCATGGATGACGAGGCGCGTGATAAGTTTAACGAGTTGCTTGCTAGCCTGCAACAGCAGATGATGCAGCAATTTTTCCAGGGCATGCAGCAGTCCCTGCAAAACATGACCCCGGAAGATATTGCGAAGATGCGCGAGATGATTCGCGACCTTAATAAGATGCTGCGTGAGCGACAGGAAGGGCGCGAACCGGACTTCGACGCGTTCATGCAAAAACACGGAGAATACTTTCCCGGTGTGAACTCGCTCGATGATCTACTCGAGCAAATGCAGCAGCAGATGCAGGCTATGCAGGGCATCATGGATAATCTTTCGCCGGAGCAACGCCAGGAATTGCAAGGTCTCATGGAGCAACTCATGGGCGATGATCGTATCCGCGTAGATATGATGGAACTGGCGCAGAACCTCGAAGCTCTCATGCCGTCGGAGCAGGCTCGCACGCGCTTTCCTTTTAGAGGTGGCGAGTCGCTGCCCCTCAACGAGGCTATGCGCATGATGGGACGTTTGCAGCAGATGGAGGGGTTGGAAGAACAGCTTAAGGAGGCTCGCAGACTTGATAACCTTGAAGCCATCGATAGCGCTAAGGTGAAAGATCTGCTTGGTGATGATGAGTACCAGTCCGTCGAGCAGCTCAAAGAGCTGATGAAGGTGCTGGAAGAGGCCGGATATATTCAGAAGAAGGGTAGCAAGTGGGAATTGACCGCGCGGGGTATCCGCAAGATCGGTCAGAAGGCTCTCCAGGATATCTTCAATAAGCTCAAGCGCGATGGCTTTGGTCGGCATATCAGCCCGTTCCGAGGAACTGGCGGCGAGCGCACGGATGAGAGCAAACCCTACCAGTTCGGCGATCCATTCCTGCTCGACCTGGAAAAGACTCTGATGAATGCTCTACACCGGCGTGGTACCGGTACGCCCGTTGATTTGCAGAAGGAAGACTTCGAGGTATACCGCACCGAGTTCACCACTCAGTCATCAACAGTCTTGATGATTGACTTGAGCATGAGCATGATCTACAACGGCTGCCAGCCAGCCGCCAAGAAGGTCGCGGTGGCGCTGGAAAGTCTGATCCGCTCGCAGTTCCCGCGCGATAACCTGCATATTGTGGGTTTTTCACGCATCGCGCGTGAGTACAAGCCTGAAGAACTGGTCGAGATGAGCCGTTACGACAACGATACCGGCACCAACCTGGCGCACGGGTTTATGCTGGCACGGCAATTGCTCGGACGACATCACGGCGTCAATAAGCAGATCATATTGATTACCGACGGCGGCCCGACCGTCTGGTATGAAAATGGCGAATGGCTGTTCGGCTATCCCCCGAACCCCTACGCGGAGCAACAGGCACTGCTGGAGGTGCAGCGATGTACGCGTGAAGGTGTGACCATCAATACCTTCATGCTTGAAGATGACCGCTGGATGGTCGCCTTCGTCAACCAGATGGCGGAGATCAATCACGGTCGCACCTTCTACGCTGACAAGAATAACCTCGGCGAATACCTGCTGGTCGATTATCTGAACAATAAACGGAGGATCATCGCCTAAGATAGGTGTGGGAGAATGATTGACAGTTAAGTAGGCAAAGCGACCCTCGCGGTTGCCCTGGAGGGATATTATGTCGCAAGGGGGTTCACTTGATCTGTTTATGCAGGGACTACGTCGGCTTGATCCGGCTGTCAACGAGCTGCAGTTGCAACAGTTGCTGCGCTACCGGCAAGAACTGATCGAGTGGAATGGCCGCTTCAATTTGACCGCTATCACCGATCCCGAAGAGATTTTATTCAAGCATTTTCTAGATTCTCTCTCCATTTTGACCGCTTTTGATGCTCCACAGGCGCGGGTGCTGGATATTGGCGCGGGCGCGGGTTTTCCGGGTCTGCCGCTCAAGATACTGCGCCCGCAATGGCGGGTTGTGCTGTTAGAAGCAACGGGGAAAAAAGTCTCTTTTTTACGGCACATAATAGAGACATTAGAACTGCGCGATGTTGAAGCTGTGCAGGGACGCGCGGAAGAATTGGCTCACCGGCAGGCGTACCGCGCGTTGTTTGATCTTGTAACGGCGCGTGCCGTCGCTTCGCTGCCTACCTTGTTGGAATATGCAGCGCCTTATTGTCGTGTTGGCGGTCAAATCATCCTGCCCAAAAAAGGCGAACTGGCAGAGGAGCTGGCGCAAGGCAAACTTGCCGCCAGGCAACTCGGCTCAATCCTGAAAGCCGATAAAGCAGTAACTTTGCCTGGCCTGGAGGATGGCAGGCGTCTGCTGATCTGGGAACAAGTGAAAGTCTGCCCTCCACAGTTCCCGCGCAGTGGATCAGTGATGGCGAAAAAACCACTGGGGACACTGTAACTATTTCCGGCCCATGAAACGTCGAATGAGACGGGAGATTGCGGCAAACAAGAGTGAATCGCCAACTATTCTCCAAAAGAGTGAGCGCTTGCGTCCTCGTCTGTGCTCTCCTCTATAGCCTTTGTAGTCTCTATTTCTTCTGTTCATCGAAAACATCCTTTCTACTACGTTAGCTACAACAAAAATAATTGGGGTATAATTTCACATGCGCTCTCTATTTGGAGCCTCCCTTTTATTGTACCTCTAGATTGCTTGAAAGTGTAAAGAATGATAGAGACAAAGATACCTGCTGGCCTGGAACGTCGTACAGAAGATTACCGGCTGATTACCGGCCAGGCCTTCTACGTGGACGATTTGAGACCACCAGAGGGGCGACCCGCCACACTCCATATGGCTGTTGTGCGCAGTCCATACAGCCACGCAATACTCGCAGATATGCGGATGGACGCGGCAAAAGCGCTGCCCGGTGTCGTGGCTGCTTTCGCAAGCTCCGAACTGCTGAGCGATATGCACCCCATGGATTCCATACCAATGCCCGGCCTTAAGAAGCCGGAACGCCGGCCTCTGGCGCTGGGACGGGTTCGCTACGTGGGCGATCCGGTCGCGGTGATCCTTGCCGAAAGCCTCTCTATCGCGGAAGATGCGCGTGACCTGGTTGAAGTAGACTATGACCCTCTACCTTCTGTAACTGACCCGGAAGCAGCGCTCGCGCCGGGCGCGCCACTGCTCTACGAGGACTTTGGCTCTAACGCTGCTTTCCTGTCGCAGTCGGGTAAAGGAGATATCCAGGCTGCTTTTGCAAATGCCGATCACACAATCAAGCTGCGTGTGGTAAACCAGCGCGTCGCGCCCAGTTCTCTGGAGCCGCGCGCCTGCATGTTCGACTTCGACCCGACCAGCGGCCAGTTCTCGGCCTGGGTATCCTCTCAGGCCATTTACGGGGCGCGGGATGTATTGGCCGGCGTACTGAATATTGACCGCAGCCGCGTCAGAGTATACAACGCTGAAGTCGGCGGAGGCTTTGGCTCGAAGACTCGTTTCGTCGGTGAAGAAATTGTCGCCGCATTGCTGGCTTTCAAATACAGGCGTCCGGTCAAGTGGATTGAGTCTCGCAGCGAGAATTTGCAGGCTCAAACAAACGGTCGCGGCCAGATTAACTACATTGAGGCTGCCTTCCAGAACGATGGGCGGTTGCTTGGCCTTAAAGTACGCACGATTGCTGATCTGGGTGCGTTCCTGGCATTTACGACGGCCATGGTACCCAACGGCACGCCGTCTATGCTTAATGGCCCGTACAGGATAGAGGCAGTGGATAGTCAGGTTGTAGGCGCGTTCACCAATAAAGTGCCTACGGGCGCTTACCGGGGAGCAGGGCGACCAGAAGCGAGCTATATTCTGGAGCGCACCATCAATCGCATCGCCACCGAACTGGGGCTTGACCCGGCCGAGGTGCGCCGCCGTAACTTTATCGCGCCTGATGCTTTTCCCTATGAGACGCCGACAGGTGTCAAGTACGATAGCGGCAATTATCAGCTTGCTCTTGACCGCGCGCTTGAACTGGTCGATTACGAGGGCTGGCGAGCGAAGCAGCGCGAGCAACGCGCGGCGGGGAATGACACGCTCCTAACCGGGATAGGGATGGCGACCTTTGTCGAAATTTCAGGCGGTGGCCTTGGTCCGAACCGCCCTGGTGTTCCGCAGGAATCTGCTACGGTGCGCATTCTCCGTGACGGAACTATTCTGGTGCTGAGTGGTGTCGCTACCAACGGTCAGGGACACTTCACCACCTTCGCGCAGATTGCCGCTATGACCTTTAGAATGCCGGGGTCAAAGGTCGAGGTTCGCATGAACGATACCGGTCTGCCGGCCTTTGGATACGGCACATTCGGGAGCCGCACGTTGCAGGTGGCGGGTTCCGCTGTACTGCTCGCTGCAGAAGCTGTGCGCGATAAGGCCCTACAGGTCGCAGCGCGACTGCTGGAAGCGGACCCGGCGGACTTGATACTGGAGGATGGGAATGTGATGGTGCAGGGCGTCCCGGCCCGCAAAATTGCACTGGGCGAACTTGCGCGCCGGGTCGAAGAACAGCCTGATTTGATCGAGCATGAAGCGCCGAATCCTGTCAATGGCACGCCCATCGAGGGGTTAGCCGCCTGGCGCGACTTCTACCCACCGAGCGCGACATTCTCTTCTGGCGCACATATCGCGGAAGTTGAGGTAAATACCGATACGGGCGAGGTACGAATACTCAAATATGTAGCTGTAGATGACTGTGGGCGCGTCCTGAACCAGTACCTTGTCAATGCCCAGATTCATGGAGCGCTGGCGCAAGGTATCGGGCAGGCCCTCTATGAAGAAGTGATGTACGACGAGGACAGTGGTCAGCTTCTTACCGGTACTCTGATGGACTATGCGTTACCAAATGCCGGGCAAGTCCCCGATTTTATCACTGCAAGCGTGGAGACTCCCTCACCGCATAATCCGCTGGGTGCCAAGGGTGTAGGAGAAGCGGGTTGCATCGGCGCTCCGCCCGCCATTGTCAACGCTGTGCTGGATGCTCTCGCGCCACTAGGCATCAAGACCATCGATATGCCGCTCAAGCCGGAGAAGGTCTGGGCGCTTGTGCGGGCGGCTCGCGAGGGCAGGCTCGATCAGCAGGAATCCACATCACCGCCTGTATTCAGCGCGGGCGGTAAATTAGACGACGGTAGCACTCCTGCTTTCTTATAGAATAGAAGTAAATGACTCGTGCAAACAGGTGCTGGCTCTATTGGAATGAGGGCAGCAGACCCAAAGATGTGATCTTCCCGTGAGATTGTGCCTTTAAGCCGTGACGGTGTAGTGATATCCAGACTCTATAGTATCTGGTGTAGTGATTATTCGAATACGCGAAGTAGTGATTATTCGAATATGCGAATAAGAAGGAAAGAACTATGGCAGAAGTAATGATGGCGCAGGCGAGACTTGAGACAGGCATGCGCTTCGTGGCTGAGAGCGGGTCTGGTCATCGTGTCACACTGGATGCGGATGAGCATGGAGGTGGCCAGAACGCGGGCTTTCGCCCCATGGAGTTGCTCCTGGTCGGACTGGCCGGCTGTACCGGCATGGATGTCATCTCGATTCTGCGCAAAAAACGTCAGGATGTGATCGGCTACGAGGTGCATGTCCAGGGTGTGCGCGCTGAAGAACACCCGATGGTGTTTGTCGAGATTACCGTCGAGCACGTCGTCACCGGCCACTCGATTCAGCCCGAAGCAGTAGCACGCGCGATCGAGCTTTCTGAAGAACGCTACTGTGGCGCGGGAGCTATGCTGGGCAAGGTGGCGCACCTCACCCATACCTACCGTATCGTTGAGGCGGCGGAGACACCGAATGTCGCCGCACCACTTTCATGAATTCTGTGCTTCATGGCTCTGTCATGAGGCAATGAGTAGTCGTATTTTGATCCTCAATGCATGAAGACAGGAGGATCAAGAGCAGACAAAGGAGTAAAACAATGGAAGATCGCATGTCGATCATCGTCTTTTCGGGAACCGTTGACAAACTTTTAGCCGCTTCCATCCTCGCCACCGGCGGAGCTGCGATGGGCCTGGAAGTGGAACTCTTCCTGACCACGTGGGGTCTGGAAGCGTTCCGCAAGGACAACTACAAGACCAACACGAAGATTAGCAAGGATTTCGAAGAGTATGGCCCGGTCATGATGAAGCAAATGATGGCGAAGAAGGTCCCTTCCTGGATGGAGAACTTGAAGAGCGCCATGGAGGTGGGCGAGGTGAAAATCTACGCGTGTAGCATGACGATGGAACTGTTCGACATGAAGCTGAGCGACCTTGAGCCGATTGTGACCGATGTCACCGGCGTCGCTACTTTCGTCGAGCGCGCCAAGGAGGGACGCTTCACCCTGTTCATCTAACCAGGAAGGGTGATCCCATCACAAGCGGTTGCCCGACTTCACCTGTTCACGTTCTTCTCAGAAAGAAAGGAGTTGGTTCTTATGTCAAAACTGAATGAGATCACGATAGATAAAGAAATCGATGCGCGCGGCAGCTTCTGCCCCGGACCGCTCATGGAGCTTATTCGGGGAATAAAGACGTTGCCGGTGGGCGGCGTGCTGGTTGTGCTATCCAGCGATCCAGGTTCAGCGAAAGATATTCCGGCCTGGATACAGAAAGCCAGGCACGAATTTATCGGAGCGTTCCCGGAGCAGGGATATACTCGCTTCGTCGCGCGCAAAACCCATTGAGAAGGAGGCAGCGTTATGCCCCAACACATCATGATTGTGGGCGGGGGAGTAGGTGGCACCATCGTCGCCAACCTCCTGGCGCGCCATTTGGAGCCACAAGACGCCAAAGTCACACTCATCGAGAGCACCGGCAAGCACGCCTATATGCCCGGCTGGCTGTACCTGCCGTTTAACCATGAGGGTCTAGAGAGCGACCAGATCATCCGCGATGAGCGCGGTCTGCTCAACCGGCATGTGCAACACATCCGAGGTACGGTGACCGGCATCGATACGCAAAACCGCGAACTGCGTGTGCATTACAGCCCGGGCTTTGACGAGATCGCGGGCACCGGCGGAGCGGTCGAAGCGACGTATAGCTACGATTACCTGGTACTGGCAACGGGTGCGCGCCTGGCCCCTGAGGACCTGGGCGGGTTAAGCGAGGCGAACGGCGCTGGTGGTTGGCACCACTTCTACAGCGCGGAAGCGGCGTTACAACTACGCCAAGCGCTGCAGAGCTTCGAGGGCGGGCGGATCGTCATTACCGTGGGCGGCATCCCCTATCGCTGCCCACCAGCGCCGTTGGAGTTCACCTTCCTGCTCGACGAGTGGTTGGCGAAGCACGATCTGCGCAGTAAGACGGAAATCCAGTACCTCTTCCCGCTGCCGCGCGTCTTCCCGATCGAAAGTGTGGCGGAAGCCGTCACGCCGCTCCTGGATGAGCGACACATCGGCTACACGGTGTTCTTCAATACCGAGTCGGTTGATACCGAGAAGAAGATCATCTCCTCGCTGGAGGGGGAAGAGATTCCCTATGATCTGCTCGTGCTAGTTCCTCCTCACCGGGGAGCCAGAGTGATTGAGGACGCCGGGTTGGGCGATGAACAGGGCTGGATATCGACCGACCGCAACACACTGGAGGTGAAAGGTCAGCAGGGCGTCTATGCGCTAGGCGATGCGACCGACCTGCCGGTCTCCAAGAGCGGTTCAGCCGCGCACTTCGAGGCGAAGGTCGTCGCCGCTCGTATTCTGGCGAAGATTCGTGGCGAGGAGCTGAAAGCTGACGAGGGGACCTATGATGGCGAGGTCATGTGCTTCCTGGAGACGGGCTACAACAAGGCGACCCAGCTAGTCTTCAACTACGAACACCCGCCGCGCCCACCAAGACCCAGCCTGTACTACCACATGGAGAAGCAGCTCTTCAATCGCGCCTACTGGCACATTGTGCCGCAAGGGTTGGTTTGATCGCTTCTTACACCTGGTTTAATAATGGAGAGCGTCCGCAGTGGACGCTCTCCATTATTATCATGATGATCTTGTCACAGATTACTGGTTGACCGTGATGGGGAGCTTCATCCATCCTGTGTTTTGCTCAGGCGAATTGCAACCGAATTCAAAGTTTTGTCTCATCATGGACTGTGCAAAGCTATAATCAAACGTCATTGTCATACCAGGAGCGATATCATCTAGCATATGCAAGGCAACCTTGTGTATATCATTCATCGACATATGCTCCATATCCGTTCCCATTGGCATGATGGCGAACTCTTGCGCATTCTGCCCTTTATTGGTGACGACGAAGTGGTAGACTGTTCCCGGCGCGAAGGTTGTCACGGACGAGGTAATAGTGTTGGCATTAAGGGTGACTTGAACCTCTTGCGACCCCGACGGTGTGGTATTTGTGTTATTGCCGCAGGCAGCCAGCACCACCAGGAGAATGCTCAAGACGGCGAATAGACCGAATAAATGCCGATACTTCATTATGTAACTCCTCTCAATTTGATTTGGATATATTATGATGGTGAATCGTTGTAATAATCTTCTCACTTTCATATATAATCGGAGGCGCTGAACCTTCCGATAAGGTTACGTTTATCGTTCCTTGTTAAGAGTATGGCTCATCTATGTCACATTTATTTCACAAAACATGACGATGGTATCACCGATGGTTCACAGTTTCTACGGGAACAGAAAACCCGTGTTACATGCGTTGAGTGCCGTATCAATGAAAACTCACAACAAACCTGTCTCCTCGACATTCTTTATGGTTTTCCGGTTGTGTGCGGCCTGTGACTTTCTTGTTATTTGCTGTGATTGTTTTGTGATATACACGCACTATGCTTCTCACAGTAACAAATGGAGAGACGCGATCAATCGCGTCAACCCGGAATTCTGTATTCTTGACAGGAGGTCATATGGCCTATCGTTTTCATGTTAATCAAACAACGTGTATCAACTGCGGTATTTGTATGGACCTGTGCCCGGTGCGCTGCCTGGACATGTCGCGCCCATCGGGTGAAGGCGAGATTGGCAGCGAGACAGAACGGCATAGCCCCATTCCCGGCGACTGGGCGCAGCGTTCGTGGATGATGCTGGTTCCAGTGCAGGTCACTCAGTGTGTGGGTTGCCAGGTGTGCGCGCAGGAATGTCCCACCAACGCCATCACCATCGAGAGCAGCGTGCAGGAAGTCGCCTTTGCCAAACGTGGCAGCGTGACGCATCTTCCGCCCGAAGCTGGCTGGCAGCCGCTCGATGCCTACACGCGCGCCTTTCCCGACGTGCCGGGAGAAGCGCCCTGGGGCGAAGATCACGCCTGGCATGTGGCCGAACGCAAAGCGGTCTGGCAAAGTTCGCGCTCCTGGCTGGGTGAACGCACAGAGGACCTGCGCGCGCCCTGCCAGGCAGCCTGCCCGGTCGGTACGAACGCCGGTCTCTACGTCAGCCTGATCGCCGAAGGTCGCTACGACGAAGCGTTAGAGGTGGCCTCCGAGCCAAACCCCTTCCCCTGCATCTGCGGGCGTGTCTGCACTGCTCCGTGCGAGGATGCGTGTCGGCGCGGCGAGTTCGATCTGCCCATCGCCATTCGCGACTTGAAACGCTTCGCCATGGATCACGGTGCGCCGAAGCATCGCAAGGTGAAGCCGCCCAGGCATCTCTACAGCGAGCGTGTCGCTGTCGTCGGGGCAGGCCCGACCGGACTTTCCGCGGCCTACTACCTGGCAAGACGCGGCTATCGCGTGACCGTCATCGATGCCATGCCGGTGGCAGGCGGTATGATGGCCATCGGCATCCCCGATTATCGCCTGCCGCGCGCCGAGTTAAACCGCGATATCGATGCCATGCGCGATCTGGGCGTCGAGTTTCAACTGAATACTGCCATCGGGCGTGATATCGCTTTTGAGGATATGCAGCGCGACTACGATGCCGTCTTGCTGGCGGTTGGTGCGCAGCGCAGCCAACGTCTGGGCGTGCCGGGTGAGGATATGCAGGGAGTCATTCCCGCGACTACGTTCCTGAAAGACTTTAACTTGAACCCTGAAACCCGGCTCGAGGGCGATATCGCGGTGGTTGGCGGAGGTAGCACTGCATTAGACGCGGCGCGTTCCGCTTTGCGGTCGGGCGCGCGTTCAGTGCATATCCTGTATCGTCGCAGTCGGGTCGAGATGCCAGCGCAGGCCGAGGAAGTGCGAGCCGCGCTCGAAGAAGGCATCCACCTGCACGAACTGGTCGCGCCCGTCCAGATGCTCTCGACGGCGGGAGCGATGAGCGGCGTGCGCTGCCAGCGTATGGTGTTAAGCGAACCAGACGAAAAGGGACGCCGCAAACCAGTAGCGGTGCTGGGAACCGAGTTTGATATTCCCGTAAATGTCGTCTTGATCGCCATTGGCGAGGCCCCGGACCCTTCTTTCTTACCAGAGGGTACCAGCGTGGGCGTCGCTCCCTGGGGCGGGCTGCTCATTCACCCCGAATCGCTGGCGACAGGTGCGCCGGGCGTCTTCGCGGCTGGCGATGTCACCTACGGCCCCAAAACCGTCATCCATGCCGCGGCGCACGGCAGGCTGGCGGCGCGTTCGATCCATGCCTATCTGAGCCATCTCGCTTTGCGCAGTGTGAAAGAGATGCCGGAAGACGAAGGCGAAACCGTCTCGACGCTTCCCCAGGATGGCGTAATTACGCTTGATCTGCGGCCCACGCCGCGCGAAGTGATGCCCTTTGCGGAGTCGGCATCACGAGATCGCAGTATTGAATTTGCGAAAGGCTTGAGCGAGGAACAGGCGCGCCGCGAAGCGAGCCGCTGCCTGCGCTGCGACCTTGCGTATCTCTGCCCGTCCATCAAAGTGATTGGAGCAGAGAGTATCAAAGCGCGCCCGGTCGTTCCCGTTATGATGCCACAGTAATTAAAAAATAGGAGGTTCTATCGTGAATGTTGACACTCTTACCAATGCTATCGTCTCAGGTATGAATGCAGGCTTAGAGCAGTTTCTTGAGGGAACAATCGCGGCAGTGCTGCCAGTTATCTGGCTGGCCTTGCTGGGTCTGCACCTGGGTCGCCCCTACATCCTGGACATGATTGATCGTTTCACCCTGCGGCTGGGCGCGGATTTGCTGTGGCTGATCTACATCGCCCTGCGCGATTTCTTGATCCTCACAGGTGTGGTCATGAGCTTCATGTTCTTGTTTCCCGACGTCGTCTCGACCGATCGGTTACCTCTCACGGGCGGTTTTGCAGCAGTCATGTTGTTTGGCGTCCTGCTGGTCAAGCTCATGGGTGATCCCGATCACAACTTGCGTGATTTCCGTCTTGTGACCTGGTTGCTGGCGGCAGGCGCGCTGTTCTACTTCGTGCCGTATCTGTTCGGCGTCATGTTCGATGGCGTGGCGACCGGCCAGCTTCTGACCGTCAGCAAGTTCCTGGTGTCGAACACCAACACGACGTGGGCCGTCGTTCTCGGCTACATTACCGTCGCGCTCTTCGCTATCATGGGAGCAGTGGCCGCGGGCTACACCCTGATGACCGGCGGTCGCGCGGAAGTGCCGGAAACAACGTCTAAGTAGGACGCGAGTTGTCATAGTTTTGCTTTCGTACTGATCACAAATATATCCCTCTCCGCCGGATGGCGGAGAGTTCAAGAGGAGATATACCATGAACCCGAATGATGTCCAAACCGCGGTCACCAACTCGCTGGTGCAGGGTGGCTCGCAGTGGTTAATCGCTACCATCGTGGCCTTTCTGCCCGTCCTGTGGACCATGGCCTTAATGCTGCATCTTGGCCGCCCATATGTGCTGCGCACGCTGCGTCGCTGCGGATTGCGCCTGGGCGCGGACATCTGGTGGATGTCCTACCTGCTCATTCGTGATGCGTTGCTGCTTATCACTTTCGGACTGAGCTGGTTCTTCTTTGAGCCCAATATTGTCGTGAATACACCTCTGCCCATCACCGGTTCGCTGGCAGCCCTATTCCTGCTGCTGTCGCTGGCTGTCAAACTCTCGCGGCGCGTGGATGATGACGTGAACGCTTACCGGCTGTCGACCCTCTTCATGGTGATCGGCGCGACGCTCTACTACGGCCCTCTGGTCTTCGCCGTCGAAGCCGCCAGCCAGAGCTACCTGTCCGGCTTCGGGCAGGCCTTCACTAGCAATAGCAACCCGACCGTCGCGCTGGTGCTGGTGTGGATTTCGCTGGCAGGCGTGGCGCTGGTGGCGGCCTGGCTGTTCGTGCGAGCGCTCGCGTCCGCCAATCGCTCGATGGGACGTCGCCTCACCAAAGAAAGGGGTAAGGCAATGACCGGGGCTGCTGTCGGCGGCGAGTAGTAAAGAGCGTTGTGTGGTGTGGGTAGTACGGGGCGACCTTCGCGGTCGCCCCAAATTTATACATGGACAGGAAATGGCAAGAATGAACGGAACAGAACAAACTGAGTCACAACAGGGTCCGTTGGCAGGGATCACGGTGGTTGATCTTTCGCGCGTGCTGGCCGGGCCATACTGCACCATGATGCTGGGCGACCTGGGCGCGACCGTCATCAAGGTTGAGCATCCGGGAGAGGGCGATGATACGAGGCGTTTCGGCCCCCCTTATGTTGCCGGAGAGAGTGCCTATTACCTGGGACTCAATCGCAATAAGTACGGCATTACCCTCGATTTTAGCACACCCGCAGGAAAAGAGCGATTGCTTAAGCTCATCAAAGAAGCTGATATCCTGGTGCAAAACTTTCGTCCCGGTGCGCTTGATCGCAAAGGACTGGGCTACGAAGACCTGAAAGCTATCAATCCCGGCCTGATCTATTGCTCAATCAGTGGCTACGGGCACAGCGGTCCGCGCCGCGAACTGCCCGGTTATGACTATATCGCGCAGGCCGAATCCGGCATGATGTCGATCACCGGCGAGATCGATGGCGAACCGATGCCAGTGGGTTCGCCTATCGAGGATGTTTCCACCGGCATGTACGCTTGTATCTCCATCCTGGCAGCCTTGCGGGCGCGCGAAACCACTGGCAGGGGGCAGCATATCGATCTTTCGCTCTTCGAGTGCGCCGTGACCATGCTGGCGAATATTGCTTCTAATACCCTGATTTCCGGGGAAGAAGCCACCCGACATGGTAACGCCCATGCCAATATCGTACCCTATCAATCGTTCCATACACGCGACGGATATATCGCGGTTGCCTGCGGCAATGATGGGTTGTTCAGGGGCTTGTGCCGCCTGCTGGGACGCGACGACCTGGCGCAGGACCCACGCTTTACCACCAATTCGCTGCGACTGAGCCACCGCGTAGAGCTTATCAGCAGCTTACAGGAAATCTTTCTTGGCCGAGATACCTCGCAATGGCTAATCAGTCTGCGCGAAGCGGGCATCCCCAGCTCGCCCATCAACACAGTGAGGCAGGCGTTGGGCGATGAACAACTGGCGGCGCGCGGGCTGGTCTGGGAATGCGAGCATCCCAGCGCCGGAAAGATTCAGCTGGTTGGTTCGCCCATGCATTTCTCCGAGACACCCACGCGCTTGTATAAAGCGCCGCCCTTGTTGGGCGAGGATAATGAGATGATTTTGGATGGAAAAGGTAAGAACGACAAGAAAGCAGTGTGAAAGAGCACGCCCATTCACACTGCTTTCTTGTCGTTCTTACATCACATAGAGATTAAAGGAATTTAACTCCTTCATATAATTAGCACGCTCGAAGGCTGCCGGGTCGGCTACGGCACGCTGGCTCATACTGCCGCGCATCTGGGCGATGGACTCGTATTCGTGCTGCTCCATCCACTCCTGCAAGGTATGCAGCAGGTGTGTCAGGCGGTCGATGCCGTGCGTCAGGAGCGTCGATGCCAGCATGGCTACGTTGGCTCCCGCCATCATCGCTTTGAGGATATCTGTCGCGCTGTGTACTCCGCTCGTCAGCGCCAGGTCGGCGGCGACGCGCCCATACAGGATGGCGATCCAGCGCAGGGGCAGGCGCAGGTCGTGCGGCGAGCTGAGTACCAGGTTTGGCACCACATCCAGGGATTCCAGGTCGAAGTCTGGCTGGTAGAAGCGATTGAACAGCACCAGGCCGTTCGCGCCTGCCTCGACAAAGCGTTTGGCCATATGTGGCAGCGAGGTGAAAAACGGGCTGAGTTTGAGCGCGATGGGCAGACTCACCCTGGTGCGCACATCGCGCACAAGCTGGAGATAGCTCTCTTCCAGTTCCGCGCCGCTCAAATCAACGTCGGTAGGCATATAGTAGATGTTCAACTCGAGCGCATCGGCTCCGGCTTGTTCGATTTTGTGCGCGTACTCGACCCAACCGCCGGACGAGATGCCGTTCAGGCTGCCGATGACCGGGATGGAAACAGCCTGTTTGACGCGCTGTAGATGCTCAAGATACTGCTCCGGCGCCAGGTTATAGCGACCGAGGTCGGGGAAGTAGTTGAGCGATTCGGCGTAAGAATGCGTGCCCCGTTCCAGGTAATGGTCCAGTTCGTGGCTTTCATGCGTGATCTGCTCTTCAAACAGCGAATACATCACGATTGCGGCTGCTCCAGCGTCTTCCAGGTGGCGCGCCGTATCTAGCCTGCGCGAGAGCGGCGATGCCGAGGCCACCAACGGGTTTTTCAGGGATAACCCCAGATAGGTTGTCGCGAGATCGGGCATGATTGTCTCCTTTCAATTCTTTCCAGGGCGACCGCGAGGGTCGCCCCTACCATATTTCGATTGCATCGTGTACAGCAGGCGTGTAGAGTAGGGACGACCCTCGCGGTCGCCCTGGTCCGCTTTTATTCAGCAGCCAACTGCTGGTATTCATGCCAGCGTTCTTTGACATCTTGTTTGGCAAGTTGCATGAGTGCCTCGGCGCGCGCCTCGTTGCTTTGCAGCAGCATCCGATAGCGTGTCTCGTTGTAGGCGTACTGTTCGAGTGGTATGGTCGGGTCTTTAGAGTCGAGAGTCAGCGGGTTTTTGCCTTCAGCGTGCAGCGCCGGATTGTAGCGATACAACGGCCAGTATCCCGATTGTACCGCCAGTTTCTGTTGTTCCAGCCCCTTGCTCATCTCGATGCCGTGCGCGATGCAATGGCTGTAGGCGATGATGAGCGATGGCCCATCGTAGGCTTCGGCGTCGATGAAGGCTCTGAGCGTCTGCTGGTCGTTCGCGCCCATTGCCACGCGCGCGATGTAGACGTTGCCATAGGCCATAGCCAGCATCCCCAGGTCTTTCTTGGGCATAGACTTGCCACGCGCTGCGAATTTGGCGACGGCTGCGCGCGGGGTGGACTTCGAGGCCTGCCCTCCTGTATTGGAGTACACCTCGGTATCCAATACGAGGATGTTGACATCGCGCCCCGACGCCAGCACGTGATCGAGGCCGCCAAAGCCGATGTCGTAGGCCCAGCCATCACCACCGATGATCCACACACTTTTCTTGACCAGGGCGTCCGCCAGTTGCAGCAGATTTTGCGCGTCGCTATCCAGACTTTGAGCTTCTCGCAACCGCTCAACGAGCAGGGCGACGCGCGCGCGCTGTTCTCGTATGCCGGCTGCACTCGATTGATCGGCATCTAGCAGCGCCTGTGCCAGTTGGTCGCCAACTGTGGCGGCGCAGCGAGTCAATAACTCGCGTGCAAATTCGTTCTGCTTATCCAAGGTCAGGCGCATACCCAGACCAAACTCCGCGTTATCCTCAAAGAGTGAGTTGGACCACGCCGGGCCGCGTCCCTCCTGGTTGAATGTCCAGGGTGTTGTAGGCAGGTTTCCTCCGTAGATGGACGAACAGCCGGTGGCGTTGGCGACCAGCATGTGATCACCGAACAGTTGTGTTGCCAGCTTGATGTAGGGTGTCTCGCCGCAGCCTGAGCACGCCCCCGAAAACTCGAAGAGCGGCTGGAGCAACTGCGAATTTTTGATGGCCGCCACGTTCAGGTGTGTAGCATCGACTTCCGGTAAGGTCTGGAAGAACTCCCAGTTGGCTTTTTCGCGCTCGCGTATGGACGGTTGTTCGGCCATGTTGATGGCTTTGCGCCCGGCCTGCCGCTTGTCCTTCACCGGGCAGGCTTCCACGCACAAACTGCAGCCGGTACAGTCTTCTGGCGAGACCTGCAGCGTGTACTTCATGCCGGGAAACTCTTTGAAATGGGCGTCCATCGACAGGAACGCCTCCGGCGCAGCTCTCAGCTTGTCCGGCTCATACACCTTTTCGCGGATCACTGCGTGGGGACAAACCATCACGCACTTGCCGCACTGGATGCACAGATCAGGCTCCCAGACAGGCATCTCAAGTGCGATGTTGCGCTTCTCCCATTGTGCGGTGCCGGACGGGTAGGTGCCATCAACGGGCAGCGCGCTTACCGGCAGCATATCACCGTCACCCGCGATCATGGGGCCAAGTACATCACGCACAAAAGCAGGAGCCTCCGCCGGAACAGGCGGGCGGCGTGTCAGCACGGGCAGAGCCACTGGAGCGCGATGCGACGCGGCAGCATGATCTCCATTCGTCATAGCAATACTCGCTTCGATGGGAACGTTCACCTCAGAGGGGATTTGCACCTCGTGGAGATGTTGCAGTGTAGCATCGACGGCCTGGTAGTTGCGCTGCACGACAGCCTCGCCGCGTTTGCTATAGGACTTCTTGATGCTCTTTTTGATCTGTTCGATAGCTTCTGCGCGTGGCAGGATGCCGCTGATGGCGAAGAAGCAGGTCTGCATGATGGTGTTGATGCGTCCTCCCATGCCGATATCGCTCGCTACTTTATGCGCGTTAATCACATAGAAGCGCAGATGCTTATCGCGAATAGCAGCGCGCGTTTCAACGGGCAAATGTTCCCACACTTCTTCTGGCCCGTAGAGGCTATCGAGCAGAAAGACGCCGCCGGGACGGGCATACTTGAGCACATCGTAGCGTTCCAGGAAAGAGAACTGGTGGCAAGCCACGAATTGCGCCTCGCCTGCTCCAATCTGGTAGGGCGCGTGAATGGGGTGCGGCCCAAAGCGCAGGTGCGAGATCGTCACGGATCCCGCTTTCTTGGAGTCGTAGACGAAGTAGCCCTGCGCATCGTTTGCTGTTTCCTCGCCGATGATCTTGATCGAGTTCTTGTTAGCGCCCACCGTGCCGTCGGAACCCAGTCCCCAGAAGACGCACTGCACCGTCTCCTCCGGCTCGATGGAGAAAGCCGGGTCGTATGCCAGGCTGCTGTGCATCACGTCGTCGTTGATGCCAACTGTGAAATGCTGTCTGGCTTCTGCTTTGCTCATCTCGTCAAAAATGCCCTTGACCATCGCGGGTGTAAATTCCTTCGATGAGAGACCATAACGCCCTCCAATGATGCGCGGGAGTGCCTGCTCGTGGGTTGTGCGCCAGCCCTCGCTGATGGCTGCCGTGACATCCAGGTAGAGCGGTTCGCCCGCGCTGCCAGGCTCTTTGGTGCGGTCAAGCGCGGCGATGACCTTGACGGTAGGTGGCAGCGCTTGCAAGCAATGTTCCACCGAGAAAGGGCGAAACAGGCGCGTTTTGAGCACACCCACTTTTTCTCCACGCGCCGCCAGGTAGTCGACGGTTGCCTGTATCGTTTCAGCGCCAGAACCCATGATCACGATGACACGCTCCGCGTCTGGCGCGCCGGCGTAATCGAACAAGTGATAATGACGCCCCGTTAGCAGCGCGAATTTATCCATAGTCATTTGCACGATGGCAGGGCAGGCCTGGTAGTAGGGGTTCACACTTTCGCGCGCCTGGAAGTACACATCGGGATTCTGCGCGGTGCCGCGAATGAAGGGGTGATCGGGCGAAAGCGCGCGTTGGCGGTGCGCCTGCACAAAGCTATCGTCGATCATGCTGCGTATGTCTGCGCGGTCGAGTGGCACGATTTTGTCGATTTCGTGCGAGGTGCGAAAACCATCAAAGAAGTGCAGGAAAGGTACGCGCGCTTGCAGGGTTGCCGCGTGCGCGATCAAGGCCATATCCTGCGCCTCCTGTACCGAATTGGAGGCGAGCTCGGCAAAGCCGGTGGCGCGCGCCGCCATCACGTCCGAGTGGTCGCCAAAGATGGAGAGCGCCTGGGCTGCCAGTGAGCGCGCCGCCACATGAAAGACGGCGGGAGTGAGTTCTCCGGCGATCTTATACATGTTGGGCAGCATCAAAAGCAAGCCCTGCGAGGCGGTAAAGGTCGTGACTAATGAGCCTGTTTGCAGCGCGCCGTGTAAAGCTCCGGCGGCTCCCCCCTCCGATTGCATCTCGATCACCAGGGGAACGGTGCCCCACAGGTTAGCGCGGCCCGCCGCTGACCACGCGTCGGCCAGTTCTCCCATCGGCGTCGAGGGCGTGATGGGGTAAATGGCGATCACTTCGCTTAACATATGCGCGACATTGGCAACAGCTTCGTTGCCCTCCACTGTTATCCATGTGTTTTTCATAGATGCCTCCAACTTAGTAATTGTCATTCAGATTTCGTAGCCATTGTATGGACGACCCTTGCGGTTGCCCTTTCGTCCTCTGCCTCCTCGCAAGCGTCCACGTCTCCCTGTGATTCTGTTTGTTTGCTGCGGCGCATCTCGTTTCTGGACAGGATGACGACAGCGGCCAGGATCAGCGCGCCGCCCAGCGCCTGCACCGGGGTGATGGTTTCGCCCAGCACAATGGCCGCTAATGCCACTGCCACAATGGGTTCAAAGGTGGAGAGCGTAGAAGCAGTGGTCGGGCCAATGCGTTTAAGTCCGGCGAAGAAGGTCACAAAGGCGAGGACCGTCGAGACCAGCGCAATCGCCAGTATCGCGATCCAGCCCTGTATGTTAACAGGGAATGTCATTCCATGAATGGGTGCGATGATGGCATATACGCCTGCCGTCGAAGCGATAATGATGGTGGTCGAGCTGATTGGGCCTGACCGCCGTACAATGCGGCTGCCCAGTATGATGTAAATGGCATAGTCCACGGCAGCCGCGATGCCCAACAAGATGCCCACAATACTGCCCCCGCTGGTAATCTGGATGGTGAGCGCTGTGCCTGACAGCGCGAGAAAGAGCGCCACGATTTTGGGAGTGGTGAGATGCTCCTTCAAGAAAATCGCTGAAAGAGCCGTCACCAGCGCGGGGTAGATATATAGCAGCAGCGCAACTAAGCCCGCTGAGGCCATGGTCAGAGCGGTAAAGTAGGCCAGCGACTCGCCAACGTATGCGATTGCGCCAAGCAAGATCAGTTCCAATAGCAACAGGCCGCGTGGAATAGGTGTCTTGCTGGCGAACAGGATCACAAACATGACGAGAGCGGCGATACCAAAGCGGAGAAACAGGACGGTGATAGGATCAGCCTTCGATTCGTAAGCAAGACGCGCGAAAATAGGCATCGCGCCAAAGGAGATTGCCGAGATAATAATAAAGATGAATCCAAGAGATTTCTGCGTGATTCGTTTGTTTTGCATACTGCCCTCTTTCATTCTCTATGACTATCTTCTCTAGAGAGTAGCATACTGCCGAGGTATCACAATTCAATCACGCCCTGCACAACTGGTGTCACATTTCGTACACAGGACTGGCGAGGTGGCCTTTGTGACCGCCTCGCAATGATGCACACGTGTTATGCTCAATGTGTGAGAGGGAAACCTCTCAAAGAAAAGCGAAGGGAGGCTACTTTAGAGCAGCCCGACCCAGGATTGCATCTCGACTTCCGTTGCTTCGACCACGGCCCCCTGCTTCTCTTTCTCGCCTTTTGGCGGGCGCACAATCAGCAGAGGCAGCTTACTGTGGTGCAGCACACGTTCGGTGATACTGCCCATCACAAAATGCTGCATTCCACCCCGGCCATGCGTGGCCATGGCGATCAGATCGACCTGTCCACCCTCCACCCTTTCCGCCTGCTTGATGATGGCCTCTGCCACATCTGGATCGGACTCAACCGATGTCTTAGCCGTGATGTTAAGGTCCGCCAAAGCATCCTCTTCCAGGCGCGTGGTTAGCTTCTTCAGGTAATCCTGCGCCGCTTTCACCGCCTCATTCCTGGTTTCGCTATCGATGTAGACCTGGCTTTTCAAATTGCCACTGCTGAACGGTAAGTCTACGACACGCAGCAGGCGCAGTTCACCTTGCTGTGATGTGGCTCGCGCCAATCCTGCAACAAGGTATGTAGTTGGTTCAAACACGGTCTCGGACAGCGTAGAACCATCCAGGGCTACCAGCGCGCGCACCGGCTGATGTGATGACGAGGTCGGCAGCGCCGCGCCCTCGCGCAAGATCAACACGGGTACTGTGCTATGGCGTGTGATTTTATCGGCCACGCTGCCCAACACCCAGCGTTTGAAGCCGGAATAACCGTGACTGCACATCACGATCAAACTGGCATGGTAAGCTTGCGCGGCAGCGATGATAGTTGGGGAGACCGCGCCGAATAGGGACTTAGTTTCGACATCGATGCCAGCCAGTTCCTCGGTTTGTGCCACTTTTTCCAGGTACTCTTTCAACCTGGCAATGTCTGCATCGATGGCTTTCTTCGAATAGCTGTAAGGAGATACCAGGTAGTGACCATACTCTGTAGGCGCTTCCGCTACTCTGAGCAGGGTAATCGATCCGCCGTAGGCGCGCGCGATGCGGG
>DATLSI010000099.1:0-30852 GCA_035534255.1 Ktedonobacteraceae bacterium
AGCGCGACCCCCGCCACTTCTCAGATCATGCTCGATACCTCAACTCAAGCCTTGTCGACGCGGACTGTAGGTGGAGTAAAACAAAGCATTGACGCCCTGGTGCAAAAAGACGCGGGCGTGTATCTCGCGCCCGCCACTTCCTACACCATCTCGGAGACTGGCTTTCAACTCTCCAACCCGTCAACAGCCACGCAGGTGACGACGCTCAGCGTGATAAGCGCCCCTGTGCAACAGGCGGCAGCGCACCTGACGTTGCTGCAAGGCCACTTGCCAGCCAACACCGGCGGAGATATCGAGACACTGCTTACCCCCGCTACCGCCAGCAATCTGCACGTGTCTGTTGGCTCCAGGCTGGCAGTAAGCCTGAACGCCTTCGCTGCCAGGCCGCCCAATCCACCCATCCACCAAACAATTCAACTGAACATGCTCGTGGTTGGACTTATACAGGTATTTCCGGGCGATCCCTACTGGCATGGATCTGACTTTCAACCGGCAGCAACTGGAGTGCAGCAATACAACGATACGCTGCTCGTGCAAAATGCCTCCCTGCTGGCCGCGCTCGACCAGGCAGCCAGTTCGCTTCATAGCGATGCAATTTTCACGTCTCAGCCATTTGTAATCACCTGGGATTATCCTCTACATAGCTCTCCACTGGTGGTCGCTCAACTCAACGCGTTGATCGGTTCCCTCACGCGCTTACAGGCGGATGTCGCGCACGTGTCTGAAAACGCGCAGAATAATATTCCTCTCGACGGCATCACCAATTTTCCCTATCTAACCCAGGTAAATATCTTCAATTCCACCACCAACTCCTTTTCCAGTTCTAATTCATTTGATCTTCCCATCACCCTCACGCGCTATCTCAGCCGCGTGGATGTCATCGCTATACCCATTTTCATTCTATCGGCGCTCATTATCGGGCTGATGCTTTTCTTTGCGAGCCTGCTCGCCCACCTGCTGGTTGATCGGCAGGCCGAAGCCATCGCCGTTTTGCGCAGTCGAGGTGCCAGCAGCAGCCAGATTTTCAGATCGATGGTCATGTTGAGCATCATGCTGGGCCTTATCGCGCTTGTGATCGGTCCGCTACTCGCGCTCGTGTCGGCAGGCATTCTTGCCAGTCAAAGCCTTGAACCAGGCGGCAGAGACGCGCTCACCTTCGTGACAAACCACCCCTGGAACGCGCTGCTCTCTGTAAGCTGGTACGCCCTGGCAACCGCTCTGGCCGCCATCATCGCGCTTATCCTCGCGCTAGGGTACGCGGCGGGCATGAATATCCAGGCGCTCCGGCGTGAAACTGCGCGCGCATCGCAACGACCAATCTGGCAACGTCTAAGGATAGATATCGCGGCTATCGTGATTGCCTTCGCCGGCTACGTCATCACGCTCTACCTCAACAGTAGCGAGCAACTGACCAGTACGCGTAGCGTCGTCCTGTTTGCATCACCCCTGACGCTCATCGCCCCGTTATTCCTGGCTATCGGCTGCGTCCTTCTACTTTTACGCCTCTATCCTTTGCTGCTAAGACTGGGCGCATCGCTCTCTGCTCGCGGTCAGGGTGCCATCGCTATGCTGGCTTTCGTGCACATGGACCGCGCTCCGCGTCAGACGCTGCGCATAACGCTCCTGCTGGCCCTCACCGTTGCGTTCGCTATATTTTCCCTGGTCTTCACTGCCTCCCAGGCCCAGAGGTCATCCGATATCGCAGCCTTTGAGTCAGGCGCTGATTTCAGCGGAAGCATTACTTCTCCCACTAACCTTCAGGCAGCTTCTCTTAGCGAGATCACATCATCCTACAAACAACTTCCAGGCGTTACCTCCGCGACCGCAGGTTTTAGCGGAGATGGCATTTTCTCTCAATCACCCGGTAATGTTCATATGGTTGTTAAAGCTGTCGATGCCAGTACATTTGCGCAGACCGCCGCCTGGACCACGCAGGATTCATCCCAATCCCTCGTTTCATTGATGGCGCTGCTCAATCAACAACGTCTGCATGCCATCCAGCAAGGTCGAGTCCCCGTCATCATCGATGCATCGGCAGCGAGCAGTCAAAATCTGCAGGTCGGCTCCAGGTTTTCGCTGGACATGAATGGCCTGCCCGATTACACTTCGGGAACGAATACGAGCACGCTCAATTGCGTTGTAGTTGCGCTGGTACAACACATCCCTACCGTGAACGCTGGGGCGACACTGGATGCCAGTGGCGATACCATCACTGTTGGCGGCGGCGTCTTGCTGGATTATTCGACCTACGCCGCGCTCTACCAGCGAGATGACACCATCAATACCGGCTCATTATCGTCCTCTTCACCATCTAAAGCAGTGCTTCCAGTCAACTACCTCTGGTTGCAAACCCAGGATGAGCCAGCTGTGTTAACTTCATTGCGTGCCGCGCTCACCACGTCATCTCTCAGGCTTAACAATCTGTATGACCGGCGCGCGCTCCTCGCTACCCTTAATAGCGAGCCGCTTTACCTCGACCTGCTGACACTTTTGACTATTGGAGCGACCATCACACTGGCGCTGGTATTGGTAGGCTATGTGCTTGCTTCCTGGCAGAATGCGCGCCTCCGTTCGGGCAGCTTTACCACGCTGCGGTCGCTCGGCGCAACCGCCGTCCAGGTAACGGGTCTATTTTTGCTGGAACAGGGCGTCGTCTTCTTTACCGCCCTGTTGATCGGTCTGCTGATTGGTGCAATCCTGTCGGCAACCATTGTCCCCACCTTGATATTTTCAGACATCCCCATTACAGGCATCCTGGGCAACTTGAGCGACAGCCAGTTTTATCTCATCCAACAAACGTTACCCAGGCACGTAGTCATACCTTCTTCACTCGGTGTCGCCCTCGTCTTGCTTGTGGGCATTTGTATCATCGCCATCTGGGCGATGACCCGCACAGCCCTGCGCCCTTCTCTCAGCGCATCGCTGCGTCTCAACGACGATTAGTGTTAGTTACCTTCTGCTTTTATGATGTACAATGCATGTATAAAAAGTAGTCATTTGCTCCACCATCTTACGAGAGGTACCATGCCACAAACCGAGATGCATCTCCCTTTCGCGCTGCTCGCTGATATAGAGGGTAAAGTCATTGCCTGCTACACTTCGTGGGATGATACTGCGCGCGCCTGCCGCCCCGGCATAGTGCTCGCCGATCGCTACAATGCCCTGTACGAGCAATGGGTAGCGGATCAAGAAACCGGGCTACCTTCCATTGAGGAGTTGCTGGCATCACTGCGCTACCTCAACAAGTTGTGTACGCCCTGATTGCAGAAGGGAAAGAAGCCTGGTCATGCAGCAAATACGAGGCAGGACGCTCCTCTGGTTATTTTTACTGGGCGCAACGCTCGGCACAGCCCTCGATGCGTACCATGTCTATAGCCACGTAGAACGCTACAGCACGCCCACCTTGATCGGTGTGGCCTGGTGGGTTCCACTCCTGTTCGGATGCGCGGCTATGCTTATTGGTTATTCGCATCTCCTGGTCGATCCACTGCTGTATCATCGACGCTTCCGCCCGCTATTCAGCAGTCTCCTGGGACTGGCATGGCTGCCGCTGGCTTACCTGATATGCGCGAGTTTCTTTGATACATTGACTAAAACAGCCCTTGTCCTGCTCGTCTACTTCAACTTCTGGCTGCTGGCCGGAAGCGACTGGCAGAATCTGGTATTTTCGCTTATCACAGCCATTAGCGGCACGCTGGTTGAGATGATCCTGGTGGCGGCGGGCGCATTCTCTTATGTGCATCCCGACCTGCTCGGCGTCCCTTACTGGCTTCCTGGAATTTATGCCTGCGCGTCACTGGCGTTGGGAGACCTGGGAAGATCACTCACATACAACTCTGGAGGATCACATGAATCACGATGAACAATTACCCTGGTCGCTGGACACGCTGCTGGTGCATGGTAGCCGCCAGCGTGCTACCACCCAACAGTCCGGCACGCCAACCGTGCAGCCCATCTCTCCCAGCACGACCTACCTGCACGCGAACGTAGAAATGCTCGACCATGCCTTCAGCGGAGAACTCCCATCGGGCGAAAAAGCCTATGTCTACGCCCGCCAGGGCAACCCCAACGCGCAGTCGCTCGAAAACCTGCTCGCTGAGGCTGAAGGCGGAGTTGGCGCGGTGGTATTTGGTTCCGGCATGGCAGCCATACATGCCGCCTTGCTGACTGCGGGGATGGCTCCTGGCACGAAAATACTGGTTGCGCAAGACCTCTACGGGCCAACCATCGGCATGCTGCGCGCGATATTCCTGCCCTTTGGCGTTGAAGTGAGCCTGCGCGACCTGTGCAGTCCTGGCGTCGGGGAGATAATTCACGACGAGCAGCCCGATATGATTTATGTGGAAACGCTCTCCAATCCGCTGGTCAAATTGATCGACCTGGATGCTATCAGCGCGGCAGCCCGCGAAATCGGAGCCGTGACCATCGTTGACAGCACCTTTACTACGCCCTATTTTCTGAAGCCGTTTGAACATGGTTTCGATCTTATCGTCCATAGCGCGACCAAATACATGAGCGGTCATGGTGATGTTACGGCGGGTGTGCTAATCTGCGCTCAAAACGCGCACTTCCGGCAGGCGCGCGGCTATGCAACCATGCTGGGGGCCATGCTCAGCCCATTTGATGCCTTTCTCCTGTCACGCGGATTGAAAACGCTGCCTCTGCGTATGGAGCGACAATGCGTCAATGCTCTGCAAGTCGCCCGTTTTTTGCAACAGCACGCGGCTATCGCGCGTGTGCATTATCCGGGCTTATCTGACCATCCACAGCATGAGCTTGCTGCGCGCCTATTCCGCGGCGGACTCTTTGGCGGTTTACTGGCATTTGAGTTGAAAGCGCAATCACGCGAGACGGCATTCCGTTTTATGAACAAGCTGCAACTCTGCCTGCCAGCCACCACACTCGGCGATGTCTACACCGAGTTGAGCTACCCGCCTATATCCTCGCACCGCAATCTCACATCGGCTGAACGTCAGCAATTCGGCATCACCGACGGCTGCATCCGCCTTTCGGTCGGCATCGAGGATATCGGGGACATTATTCGAGACCTGGATCAGGCGCTTGATTGACGAAAGCTATACATTGCGGCCAAAGTAGCTACCGCGTTTGCGGGTTGTAGAGGGTGTATAACGTTCTGTCTCTTCCGCAACAGCCTGACCTGTGAGAATGATTTCATTGGCCCAGTGTAAATCCGCGCTGGATACTTCGGCGCGTCCCTGCTCGAGAGCATGCATAATACCAGTCAGGCATACTTCGCGAAAATGGCTGCCGGGATGCTTGAGAAGATGGGGCGCAGCCGGAGCATGCTCCTCTTCTCGATATGCATCGCCCAGAAAATGGGCCAGCATGCGCCGCGCAATTTCGACATCCTCCACCAAACCTATTTCGATCAATACATCGATGCGTCCTGTGCGGTCGCGAATACGATGGTCTATTTTTTCGGGATCGTTGCTTGTGGCAAGCAAAAGCGTACCAGCCGGATTATCCGGCGTCGCCACACCATCAAGCGTATTCAGCACCAGTTGCAAATCCTGCGGGTTCGCAACAAAGACTTCAAAGTCTTCGACCAGAATCAGTGTTGGAAGATTGCTTTCCCCCGCCAGGCGCAGGACATAGGATAGTTGCTGCCACGGATTATTGTTGCGTGTGGGTGTACACACATAAAATACCAGTCCGCCCTGTTTAGCGTGATAAGCGCCCTCAGCCTTGAGCAATGACGTCTTACCCGTTCCAGGTGGACCCATTAAAAGCACTTTGCGCAGCCGCGGAATGTGCAGGGCTGCGTACCGGCTAAGCACATCTTTATCAAAGATACGTCGCTGTGCAGTGATAAGGGCCAATGTGGACAGCGGCAGAACAACGTCATCATAGGAAGATTTCATAATGGCATCCGCCAGCTCATCTTCCCCGCCAACGATCTCAATGGTGCCGCGCCTCTGCTGCCGCCAGATGTCTTCGTGGGTTTCGTCCAGCAACTTCAGGAATGCCAGCCAATCATCCTGATGTCCGGGAGGAACGGCATTGAGGGTATGCGCATCGTTCGTATCAGAATCGTAGTAATACACAGATAAGGCTTTCCAGCCCGCGACAAAGGTATAGCAAATCCAGCTATATGGCGAGGAAGGAATTGAGCCGCGCTCTCCAATATCGGCGGCGCGATACATATCGGACTTGAGCAAAGTAGTTACTTCGCCGGTGGCCGCGATACCCTGCGCGAATACAGGAGCATCCAGCAATTCCCATGACTTCAATTGTCCCGCACTGGCCTTCTTGCGTTGTTTCGCATTGGCCGCAACGCGGTTGAGCAGGAGCGGATGATGCTCAAGCTGCACCCTGCGTTGCACAGGTGAGGCAAATATCAAGGGATCATCAGGAGCGATCTGCAACTCCCGCCACAGTTCTTTTACGGCCTGCGCGGCGATCTCCCGGCGTTGCGTGGGCATAGCGTATCGTACCCCCTCATTTATCGAATTTGGAGCATGCTCTGGTGGTAAAGGTGAATCTGACGCTTCAGCAGGTTCTTCCTGCTCGCTGGTCTCCATAGCTATTGCGTATGCCGGGTATATCTGCCAGGAACTATATCTTCAGCCTCGCCACCCTCCGGCGCGGACATGACATGCAGCATGTCCTCGTTGGGATCAACGATAAGGTCATTGATGACGGAGCGCACTCCGCTAAACTTGCGCGCAATTTCTTCTGCCGCCGCTTTCTGTTGCGCATTATGCACGGCTCCGCTTAAACGCACCACTCCCAGGCGCGGATAAACGCCGATGGGGAGATCGCGCGTGCGCGGGTCCTGTCCCAGAGCTTGAGCCAGGTCTGCCGCGAGTTGGTCATCACCAATCAGGGTACTTTTAATCTCTAATAAGCCCGGCACGCCATAAACCTGGTCACGCGCAATATCAGCGCGTAATGAACTGGAAATGTTGCCATCAAGATAGAGCACACTATCCAGCACGCGAATAGACATACCTTTGAGGTCAACATGCATAGAGGCAATATCAAATAGAATAGCTTCCACTTCCTGCTGTAATTCCGCGTCTGAACGATAAAGGGAAAGCACGCTCAACACGTCAGTCGAAAGAGAAATAGAAATATGGTCTTTCGCAATCTCCGCCACATATTTTGCCTGCACCATAGTATCCTGGCCCGCGCGCAGGTTATGTGCCACTATATATGCCAGTTCTCCGCTTTCCGGCTGCACAGCTACCAGCTTGAGCGTCCCTCTTCCCGGCCCGGTGACGACGCTCTTGTTATCAAGCAATATACCTTCCACGCTTGATGGAGCCTCTGCCACCTCTGCGCGTTTTACTTTGAGAGTTACGCCGTTCCCTGTCGCGTTTATCATGCTCTCAAAAGGAAGATGCACGGTCTTTCCAAATACCCGTCCCTGTTTCACACCAATATGCGTCATGCGGCGTGTCGCGCTATCAAATACCACGTCCGCCAGGATACCATCTTCGCCATCAGAACAAAATACCGCGCTCCCAAAATGAATTTTAGCCATTTCGGATATACGTGTTGCCTTACTCATATGTCCAACCTCGCACTGCAATAATTAAAATGAAAGACATAAGCGATTCTCTGCCCTGTCCTTTAATAGAAGTGTAGCACGTTATACACATACATGACAAGCCAGTTGAGATCAGGGCATTGGCGATTTAAAAGTCCACACATGGCGACCGCAAGGGATCGCCATGCTTTCTATGACCTTGCAACAGATCTGAAGCGAGAGGCGATTTGCGAGGGTCGCTATGGAGATTCGCCCTATACTGAAATTCGACCTGTATTCTGTTGTGACATACCGAAAATGCCCTCTATAGCTTCTGGCGCGTAGCGTTCGACAATCGTTTCGGTGATGGCATTGGCGCGGCAGATTTCACCGAACATGCTGGCGCTGAGGCGCGGCGTGCGTTCCTGGGTCTGCGGGTCAAGCTCGATCAGGCCAAAACGTACATTCCAGCCCTCTCTCCACTCGAAATTGTCCACCAGCGTCCAGTGCAGATAGCCGCGCACAGGAATGCCTTCGCTGATGGCGCGATGCACCATCGCCAGGTGTTCGAGAATAGCGCGCGGGCGGCGATCATCAAGCGTATCGCTAAACCCATTCTCAGTAATATAAAGCGGTTTATTGCCACGCGTGCGTTTGTAGACCGATTTCAGCACGCGATACAGGCCGGTCGGGTAGATTTCCCCAAAATTGTTCTCCACTCCCGGATCATTGCGCGGCGCGCCAGGAAGCACAAAACGCCGCCCAAACATCTCGGCTGGTCGGGAAGGGTCAAAACGCACGATATCGCGAGTGTAATAATTGACGCCGTGAAAATCACGCGAGCCAGGTGCGCGCGGGATGGGGGGCAGCACAAGGTTGAATGGGAAAGTGAAATTGCCTGTTTCTGCGCCCCGCAATGTTGCCCAGTTGAAAAACGTGTCTTGCAAACCAGCAGCGGCGCGGTCCAACGGAGAGAGTGGGCTAGCCGGGTCAAAGAGACGATAGTGCAGGCAATACCCAACCTGCGCCTGTGGTGATATGCTGGAAATGGCGTAAAATGCCTCCACGTGCGCCTGCATCAGGTTGCGCAAAACTTGCATGGCACGTATCAGGTTTTGCTCGCCGGGAGGATACGATGCCAGCAAGTAACCCATGATGGCATAGATGTTTGGTTCGTTGATGGTAATCCAGAAGTCGCACAAGTCCTGCAATTGTTCAACCACGTAGGACACGTAACGCGTGAAGAAGCGAATATTCTCGACGTTAGCGAAGCCCCCGCGATCAGCGAACCACAGAGGATCGCTGAAGTGATGCAGCGTGACCAGGGGCTTCATATGGCGCACTCGCAAAGCGACCAACATCTGGCGGTAACGGTCGATGGCCGCGCTATCCCACCGGCCTTGTGCAGGTTCGACGCGACTCCACTCGATGCTCAGCCGCAGCGCGTTATTCTCCATCTGTTCAGCCAGGTCGAAATCCTGTTCGGCGTCCTCCCACCAGTTCGCGGCATCATCGCTCGTTTCTCCGGTAAGGATATGACCTGTTTGTTCCCAGCGATACCACTGATTGTTGGTGTTACCACCCTCGCATTGATGAGAAGAAGAAGCAGTCCCCCACAAAAAACCTGCGGGAAAACGAAGAATATGCCGACTGCGCTGCAATGCCATACCTTGATTCTCCTCGACTTTGAAAGATGTTCAGGGTATAAATATTGTACCATGTCTGAGCATTACAATTTATTGCTTTATTGTGCCAGTAGGGACGCGATCAATCGCGTCCCTACACATAGTTTTACTCCCTGATTCCCCTGGCCGGCAGTGGCCGTACCAGCGGACTCATCACAGGCACATCCTTTTTACCGCGTGGCAGGCGCTGGCGCACCAGGTAGTTGGGAGCAACAGCCAGGTCGCCCTTCTCCAGCGTGACATCCTCACCGAAACGGTTGAAGAATGACAGTTCGAAGTTCGGGGTCTCACCGAGCGCGCCGTGGGGGCAAACCTCTACGCAGTCGCCGCAGAAGATGCAGCGATCAAGCGCGAAGGCGTAGCGTTTGAGCGTGCGTTCGGCCATCATCAACGAGCCGGTCGGGCAGACCTGCACGCACGCGCCGCAGGAAACGCAGTCCGTATCGTGCAAGCTGACGTTGAACGGCGTCGCAACGATGGTATCGAAGCCCTTGCCGAACATGCCGTAGCAGTCGGGTCCGATCACATCATGGCAGACGCGCACGCACTGCGTGCAGTTGATGCACTTATTGGGATCGCGCAGGATGAAGCTATGCGACAGGTCAAGCTCATAGTCGTGATAGTCACTCGGCTCGCCATCATGGAAGCGGTTATCAGCCAGTCCATGCTCGATGCTGTACTTTTGCAGATCGCATTGCCCGGCTGCAGGACAGGCGCACTGCAAGCAGCGAGCCGCCTCGCGCTGCGCCTGCTCTTGCAGGTAGCCCAGTTCGATCAGTTCAAAGCTGCGTTTGCGCTCCTCATAAGGCAACATTGGCATCTTGACCTTAGGCTCAACCGGCTTGTAGGGTACGATATCGAACAGGTCGGGCTTGCGTTCTTCGAGTTCCAGGCGGCGCGCCACCTCTTGCATATCTTCACCGCTCAAAAAAGCATTGATCGAGCGCGCCCCCAGTTTACCCTGCGCAACACATTCGATAATGGTCTTCGCGCCCATTTGCGCGTCCCCGCCGGCGAAGACACCGTAACGATCGGTCATATAATCGAAGGGGTTGGTCTGGATGGTCGAGCGTTTCGTCCATTTCACACCCGACTCTTCATCCAGAACGGACTCGTCCGGATTCTGGCCGAAAGCAGGAATGATTGTATCGCACTTGATCGTAAATTCGGAGCCGGGAATTGGCACCGGGCGGCGACGGCCACTGGCATCCGGCTCACCCAGCTTGTTCTTGATAAATTCGAGTCCAACTGCTTTCCCATCTTCAACCTGCACCCTAGTCTGCTGGACGTAGAACATCAGCTCGGTGCCTTCGGCATCGGCATCTTCGATCTCTTCAGGTGTCGCCGTCATCTCCTTGACGGAGCGGCGATAGCCAGTATGTACCTTTGCCCCCAGGCGCAGCGATGTGCGAGTGCAGTCGAATGTGGTAAATCCACCTCCGAGTACCACAACCTCGCGCCCCTCCTTGACGGGCACAGGTTTACCCTCAACCTTGTCGGCCAGGAATGCGATAGCGTTGATTACGCCCTCCGCATCTTCACCAGGGACGCTCAAAGGGTTGCTCGTCCAGGCACCGATAGCCAGGTAGATGGCATCGAAGCCCTGCGCGAACAGGTCATCTACAGTGAAGTCCACGCCCAGTTTCACATTGGATTGCAGATCAACGCCCAGATCCCAGACGTGCTGGATTTCACGGTCCATCACATCTTTTGGCAGGCGATACTCAGGAATACCGTAGCGCAGCATACCCCCTGGCTGTGGCTGCATATCATAAACTTTGCAGTAATGGCCCTTCAACGCCAGGTAGTAGGCGCAAGTGAGTCCTGCTGGCCCGGCTCCCACGATGGCAATTTTCTTGCCCGTCGGCGGATCTTTTACAAATGGCACAGGTGGATCAAGCAGGCATGTCTCAGCAGCGTGGCCATGCATGCGGCAGATAGCGATTTCTTCTTCGACCAGGGTGCGGCGGCAGGCTTTCTGGCAGGGCGCGGGACAGGTCAGACCCAGGATATAGGGGAATGGCAGCACCTCTTTGACAAGACGTGCCGCTTCTTTCATTGACCCTTTAGCGATCAATTCCAGGTAGCCTGGGATATCGATGTGCGTCGGGCAGTCCACCTGGCATGGCGGCTGGCAATAGGCGTTGTGGTCGGACAACAGCAATTCCAGGTTGGTGCGGCGAATGTGGAAGAGTTCATCCGACTTCGTCGTTACCACCATACCGGGCATTGCAGGAGTGGTACACGAGGGCAGAGGCTGTTTCACGCCCTCGATATGCACGAGACACATGCGGCAAGCGGCGGTTGGTTCCAACTTCCCATCATTACACATATTGGGAATATCGGTAATGCCGTTGTCATCCGCCACGCTTAGAAGAGTCTGATTCTCGTAAGCCTGTACAGTTTTCCCATCGATGGTCAGCGTAAAGCCAGGCTGCCCAACATCGTTACGCGGCATCAATGCCTGCGCATTATGCACAATAGGAGAGAGATTATCTCGGATAGATATTGCCATATATTACCTCTCGTAGGGGCAAATGGGCGCAACTCGTTGCGCCCCTACACATGCTAGGGTAAGACGTGTTTTGTTACAAAACGATGCGAGCGCACGGGCACACATGAGCCGGTTGGACATTGCTGTTCCTTGACATGCAACTGGAAATGATCGGGCCAGTAGCGTTTCGCTGTCTTGAGCGCGTTCGGCGCGTGTACCCCGAAGCCGCACAGCGAGCCACTCGGAATATACTGCGCGAACTCATCCAGCACATCCAGATCGTTATTTACACCCAGATCACTGATGATGCCTTCTAGTATGCCGGTGACGCGTTTCATGCCGACGCGACACGGTGTGCATTTTCCGCAGGATTCTTTGCTAAGATAACGGCTGCGCTCCATCGCCCATGCCACCATGCAGGTACTGGCGGGCAGCAATTCAATGACACCCGAACCTACAATCACACCAGCTTCTTCCAGTGGATCAAAATCGAAAGGCGTATCCAGCAGCGAGGTCGGCAGAGCGCCGCCCTCCGCGCCGCCTACGATAACCGCGCGCAGTTCGCCCTCCGCCCGGCTATAGCCCGCGTGACGCAGTATCTCGCGCAGTGTTGCCCCGAAAGGCACTTCGATAACTTTTGGCTCGCTATCAGGCACGAAATCGTAGATGGTCAGCACTTTGGTACCGCTCGTCATCTCGGTTCCCACGCTGGCGAAATTCTGCGCCCCATCGCGCACGATGACGGGAACGAAAGCCAGCGTCTCAATCGAATTGATGGCGGTAGGCCTATCCCACAGGCCAGCCTGCGCAGGGAAAGGCGGGCGCTGTTCTGGCATGCCGCGCCTTCCTTTAATCATGGCGATCTGCACGGTCTCTTCGCCGCCCATGAAGCCGATATCGACGCCCACCACGTTGATGGCGCAACTAAACTCGGTTCCTAAAATATCGCGCCCGACGAGATTGGCATCCAATGCTTCCTGCAAGGCCCTCTGCACCGAGGCTATCCCTTCAAGATATAGACTGCGTGTGAAGAGATAAGCTTCCGATGCACCCACGGCGTAGGCCGCAAGGACAATACCCTCGATAACCTGGTGAGGGTTGCGCTCCAACATGCTGCGCGCAGCCAACGAGCGCTCATCAGCATCGTAGGCGTTACAGATCACATACTTAATGTCGTCAACCTGTCGGCGCACAAGACGCCACTTTTCCCCCGTTGGACGACCAGCGCCTCCGCGCCCGCGCAGTTTCGCATCCAGCACCTGCTGGATTATCTGTTCTGGTGTCTGCTCGCGGATAGCGTTTTCCAGGGCGGCATAGCCACCGGCGCGGCGATAGGCATCAAACGAGCGCACATCAGGCTCACCTCGCCGCCGAATTACACGATAAGAAGTATCAAACTCAGGCATTGGGCTGCCTCACATGATTAATATTTCCATACACGCCGCGCGTCGCAGGTGATAGTCCGCGTACGGGTTGGTCGTCGCGCCGCATCCCTTTGACCGCGGGAGCAGGTTTGAATTTTGGACTCATCGTTGCAATGCCGAACAGGTCGCTCAAATCTACGCCGCGAGCCTGCACGATGCGTTTAGCCGCTTGCAGGGGCAAATAGCCATAGATATCCATCACCGCGTCCAGCAGCGACGATAACGCGCCTGCCTCCCGAGACCAGTTCGTCAGCAATTCGTCAACCATAGTCAAATCTATTTCCGGCTCCAGATGGTCTTTCACCGGCATAGCTACACACGGGGCCACAGGCTTGTCGTGATACTCGACCGCGTATTCAGAGATACGCTGGGTATAAAACCCGCCTTTAGAAGTGCCCGTGGCCGGGGGCATGTGGCGCGTGCCATATTTATCAGCGCCTTCACGCACGTGGGAGACAAACCAGGGGCGCTCTTTCCATTTGTGCATTGGTTCAAATTCGATGGTAATCGCGCGCGGAGGACAGGCCTTTTCACAAAGCAGGCAGGACTCGCACTTCAGATTATAATCGGCTTCCAGTCCCTCTTCCGCTATCAACTGGATCAGACCGCGACTGCGTGGGGGGAGTTTTGGCTTTTCATAGGGATAAAAACGGGTTACTTTTGGGCGAAACAGGTGACTGAAGGTCAGACTCATTCCGCTAAGTATTCCACGCATAGATTACACCTCTATCTCTTTCTCGCCGCGCACTTTCAAGCCCTGTTTGGCGATTTTCTCGCGCAGTTTGAGAATGCCCTCAATCAACGCTTCCGGGCGAGGCGGACAGCCAGGTACGTAGACATCCACCGGCACGATGGTATCGACTCCCTGGACGGTGTAGTAGCTATCATAGAATTCACCGCCGGAGTTCGCGCACTGGCCCATGCTGAGCACCCATTTTGGTTCGGGCATCTGCTCCCACAGGAGGCGCAGGCGCGGCCCCATCTTGACCGAGACGGTCCCCGCCACGATCATCAAGTCAGCCTGGCGCGGACTGGATCGAAAAACCTCTGAACCGAAACGTGAAAGGTCATAGTGCGCCTGCGCGCTTGCCATCATTTCAATAGCGCAGCAGGCCAGACCATAACCAAGCGGCCAGACAGATTTTGAACGCGCCCAGTTCTGCGCCCATTGCAGCATATCCACGAAACTGGTAAGCTGAACTGGCAACTCCTGATCTCCAGGGATGTACTCCTGGGGGCCTTGTGCCATAACAATTGGCACAGGCTTGCGCCGCCCACCGGCAGGCGCGTTCCCATTGGCTTTAGTATCGCTGCTCATAAATGTAAAACTCCATGCAAAGGTTTAGCAGCACCTATTGCTCGGTTAATAGAATCGCAGAGTGTGATATGAAAAGGAGTCCGGCACGACCCGTCCCCCAACCTGTCCTAATTATAGCACGTTACACCATAACTGACCATATACCGCGCAGCATCGCAGCACCTCTTCAGGGTTCATGGCACCTCCGCTTTGACGGATGCCGGGGTATCGTATATAATTCTGGCATTAAGAGTGGCTGGAGGTATTTTGAAAGATCTAATCGCAAATGGTGAACCTATTCTAGAAGAAACCGAGAGAGCTCAAATGGTCACTATTGATGTGGCAGCATAAGTGTCACTGATAAGGAGATAACCACAATTGGGAACATACACTATCGTAGTATTGCCCGGAGACGGCATCGGGCCAGAGGTCACTGAGCAGGCCGTGCGCGTGCTGCATGAGATCGGCGAGCGTTACGGGCATACCTTTCAGTCACATCAGGCGCTGGTTGGAGTATCGGCGATAGAGGCAGAAGGACAGGCTATTTCTGACGCAACCATGCAATTATGCCAGAAGAGCGACGCGATTTTATTTGGCGCGATCGGCGGCATTCCACGCTACGAGGGGTCAAGTTCGCAGGAGCGACCAGAACGCGCGTTGCTGCGTTTGCGTAAAGAGCTTGAGCTGTTCGCCAACCTGCGCCCCATACGCCCGTTCAAAGCGCTGCTCAACGCTTCGAGTATCAAGCAGGAAGTCTTGAAAGGCACCGACCTGCTGGTTGTGCGCGAGTTGACGGGCGGACTCTATTTCGGCAAACCAAGCGAGATTCGCGAGACGCCGCAAGGTTTGGAAGCCGTCGATACCTTGCTTTATACGGAACGCGAAATCGACCGTATCGTGCGCGTAGCCTTTGAACTGGCAAGGGGCAGGCGCAAGAAAATTACTTCGGTCGATAAAGCAAACGTGCTCAGTTCGTCGCGCCTTTGGAGGCATATCGCGGAGCGGGTAGCGAGCGAGTACCCTGATGTGACCATCGATCACCTGCTGGTTGATACATGTGCCATGCAATTGGTGCGAAACCCGACCGGCTTCGATGTTATCGTCACCGAAAACATGTTCGGAGATATTTTGACCGACGAAGCGGCCATGCTGACGGGTTCGATGGGTATGTTGCCATCCGCCAGCCTGGGAACACGCCGGACAGCGCACGGGCTATTTGGCTTATACGAACCCATCCATGGGTCCGCGCCCGATATCGCCGGACAGGGCAAAGCCAACCCCATTGCCGCCATTCTGACGGTCGCTATGCTGTTGCGCCATTCCTTTGGTCTTGAGCAAGAGGCCACCACGATTGAAGCAGCGGTCGAGCGCGTCATCGAAGCTGGCTACCGCACAGAGGATCTGAAAGAGGCAGGCAAAGAAGTGATCGGAACGCAGGAGATGGGCAAGCTCATCGTGGATGCGATGGCTGCCTGACAAATGCAGGGATGGATATGCGGGACGCGATGAATCGCCTCCCGCATATCCATCCCTGCGATCTAACCCATCATAGCTTTGGGACATGCACCGGCCAGGCGTAGTTTTTCCCTCACTCCGGCGATCTGGCGTTCGATGGCTGCCCGTTTTTCGCTATCGGGTTGCTGCGCGCCAGGCTGTAGCGGCTGAAGTTCTCCTTCCAATTCCGCAATCTCGTCGAGCAAGATCTGTCGCTGCACATACCAGCGCGTTACTGCGCGTTCAACACCCATGCTCTAGCCTCTCTTAAACGGTTGCTCCATAGACCAGCGACTTGAGGATGGTGAGCATCTCTTCATCCTGGTAGGGTTTGACAACGTATGCGCTCGCGCCCAGTTGCATAGCACGCTGCTGGTGTTTGGAGGCGGCACGCGAAGTCAGCACCACCAGTGGCAACGTGCGATATTGCTCCTGCGCGCGTACAGTCGCCATCAACTCGTAGCCATCCATGCGCGGCATTTCGATGTCAAGCAGGACGGCAGCAGGCGTTTCACGCGAAATCATCTCCAGAGCTTCCACGCCATCACGAGCCAACTGCACCTCCCACCCGTTCTGTTTGAGCATGTTGCCTACGACGCGCCGCACGCTGGGACTATCATCCACGACGAGTACATGCTTGCCCGTCACGGCAGTCTGATTTTGCTTGACAGGTGTCGTTGTTACCGTCGTGCCTCGCGGCGTCACAGTTGAATTTGCAGGCGCAGCGCCCGCGCGTTCAACGGCTGTCAGGAGGGCTGGCATAGCTCCACCCTCGCGGCGCAAAGGCGGAGAAGTAGGAACGGCAAGCGCGGCTCCAGGCGTTCCCAGACGCGGAGCCAGTAACTCGATCAATTCGAGGATCAGCACAACACGCCCGTTGCCCAGTACGGTGCCGCCTGCGATACCATGCACGTGGCGCAGGTGTGGCCCCAGGTTCTTCATCACCACGTCCAACTTCCCTTTGATACTATCCACCACCAGCGCTACGCGATGGCGATCGGTGCGCACCAGCAGCACAGGAGCTTTATCATCAGGCGGACTCACCGGAAGATCGAGCAGTTGGGAAAGCATAATCAACGGGTAGAAGTCATTTTGCACGATGATGGCTGGCCGACCACCGAACATCGACTGCTTGAAGTTATCCAGGCGGCCAATAGCCTCAACCATAACGGTGGGAATAGCATACTGCTGCTCGCCTACAAGCACCATCATCGCACTCTGGATGGCAAGGCTGGTCGGGAATTTCATAGTGAAAGCCGTTCCCTGGCCTGGAGTTGACTCGACTTCAAGCGTACCGCGCAATCGAGAGACGCTATCACGCACGACATCCAGACCCACACCGCGACCACTTTCCTCGCTCAGTACCTCGGCGGTTGAGAAGCCCGGGCGGAATATCAACTCGATGATATCGCCTTCGCTCAACTGCTGGTCCGGGTGGATAAAGCCATCAGCGAGAGCCGCCCTGCGCACACGCTCAGAGTCGATGCCCGTGCCATCATCCCGCACAGTGATTACGACCTGGTTCCCTTCATAGGCCGCCGAAAGCTTGATCTGACCGGCGGGCGCCTTGCCCTGCTGCCGGCGTGCCTCTGGAATTTCAATAGCATGGTTCACCGCGTTGCGCATCAAATGTAGCAACGGGCCTGCAATTTCCTCGATGACCGTCCGATCAACCTCGGTTTCCTGGCCCTCCAACACGAACTCAAACTCTTTATGCTGTTTGAGGGCAACCGCGCGCGCTGTGCGATACAGGCGCGGTATCATGGTTGACAGTGGCACCAGGCGAGCCTTCATCAGTCGATCCTGGAAGGTGGTGTTCAGACGGTTTTCACGGCTGAAGACACTTTCACAATCACGGATGATGGCATCCATTTCATTGCTCAGGGTCGTCATATCGGAGATGCCTTCGCTCAGGCCACGCGCGAGCTGGTGGAACTCGGTATAGCGGTCAAGTTCCAGCTCGTCAAATTCGGCCAGGTGGGCCGGTTCCGCGCGACCATTGCTACTTCTACCATTGTGGCCATTGCTGTTCCCCTGACCCGGCATCACCTGAACCGAGCGCCCGCTTGGCAAGGTCGCTGCTTCAAAGCGACTTTCCAGTTTCTGTCCGACATCGCGCAATCGGGTGCTACTCACGCCCGCGTCTGACACCAGGCGCATTAATCGCTGCAAACGCTCTTCCAGAATGCTGCGATTCACCAGCAATTCACCGAAAAGGTTCACGAGTTCATCGAGTTTAGTCAGGGGAACGCGCACGCTGAGGTCATTGCGAACCATTTGTTGCATGCTCGTTCCCAGCAAGCTCGCATCAACCACATTCGTAACCGGCGCGTCCTCTAAGATGACCGCTTCGCTTGCTTCGATTTCGGAGTCAAGCTCTTCATTCATGACTTGCGCCAGGGACGGCTGCTCACCCAGGATTTCAGCGTAACGCTTGCGCAACGCTTCCACTGCAGCCGCGCTCTCATCACTCGCGCCTTTTTCGTTGATGAGCAAATCCAGAGCTTCAGCCGTATCAAGAATAAGACTGAGAACGGCTGGCGTGATCGGAATAGTTTCTTCGATTACACTGACGAGAAGGTCTTCAGAGATGTGGCAGAGATCGGCAATGGCGCGGAAGCCCATCATACCAGCCGCGCCTTTGAGCGTGTGCGTCGCGCGCCGTATGCCCTGAATAGGCTCCAGGTCCGTCGGTGTATTTTCAAGCGCCGCCACGAACATGCTAATAGTTTGCAGGTGCTCCTCAGCCTCCAGGCGGAAAATTTCCGCCGCCTCTTCGCCAAAATCTGCTGTCTGAGGAGATGTATAGGCCGTCGGTGATGCATTCGGATAAGCGGTCGCATTCAACATGGGCATTGGCGAGCTAACAGGAGCCGGAGCCACTGGCGCAAATAATTGACCCATCGACCCGGCAGTCTGCGCCATAGCTTCATCTGCTTCGCCGGTAAGGGTACTAAGAAATTCACTGCGAACAGCGATCTCGATCTCCTGGCGCAGGCGGGCTTCCATCTCCTGCAACGATTCGCTTGCTCCCGCGCCCACCACACTTTCCTGTATCTGCCGCCTGGACTCAAATTCCTCGCGCAATTCGCCGCGAATCTGGCGCTCTAACTCGGCGCGTGTAGCCATCGTCGTCGAGCGTTGTGCATATTCCTGGCGCACCTGCGCTTCAACCTCTGCTCTGAGCGCGGCAATATCACCGCGCCGCTCAAAGGTTACGCGCTCGCGCACAGCATCTTGCGCGATCTGCATCTGCCACGGTGTCCAGGTCTGGTCATGCTGTGCTGCCTGCGCAGAGGGAGCAGCCTGCAATTGATCGATGGCATCCCCGCAAGCCTCAATGGACATCTGCAATTGCACCAGACTTGCCTGCATCTGCTCTTCTGTCATCTCCATATTGCCGGTCATCTGCGTGAGCAAATCCAGTACCTTCTTGAGCTTGTTGTTCGCTACCCACATAACAGATAAGGGCAAATAGCGTCTGACCTGCTCTGGACTGTTACGCAGGTTCAGCCCCATGGCCTTTCCGGCCCACTCCTCCATGCGATCCAGCGCATCTTTAGAGCCATCCAGGAAACCTTTGAATTCGCCGCGCTGCGCCTCGACAATTGCCGCGGTAAGGCGCAGTTGGGTGAGCGTTCTCTTTAGCGAAACGACCTGATCCTCGACACCCCGCGCATCCAGTTGCATTTTCTGGTAGACCTGAGCCACCGGCAATTCTGCCTGTACTGGCGAAATCGAGCTGCGTTCGATTGAAACCGGCACGTGTACGCTTACAGCAAGCGGAGCCACTTCAACCGATTTTGCTGGCACATCGACAGGGGCCGGAGCAGGAACCGTTTCGACCACATCGGCAACAGGCAGATTGGGAGTAACCGGCGGGCGGTCTGGAGCATTCGACGCGGGTGCCGCCAGGATTTCTAGCGCGCTCGGCGGCTCTGGTTCAGCAGATGCAGTCGGAACGGGCTGCCTGGGTTGCGTATCCTGCTGGGAGCGCACGTCAGCGCTTGACAAAGGCACAGGGTCTTCTGGCCACGGCACTTCTTCACCAACAGTTGCGCCGGGCGAGCGGAAAGAGGCAAGCATTTCATCCAGCGAAGGCATAGCAGCGGGTGAAAAAGATTGAGCCGGGGCAGTTGGCTCTTGCAAGGATTCCGCGCCGGCATCGTCCTGCTCAGTTGACCTGATAGACATTTCCACCTGCGCGCGGTACTGCGTATAATCAGCGTCATCTTCCGCGATCACCGCATCCTCATCGATGCCGCCGCGAATGCCATCGACAAGGCGGTGTAGGCGTTGAAGAGAACGTTGCAGAAGACCAAGCGTTGGTGGATCAAGTTTGGCCAGGTTGTCCAGCACGTCGCCCAGGATATCTTCCATGCCGTGGGCAACATGAGCCAGACCTGGAAAGTCCATCATGGACGCGGAACCACCAATAGTGTGCGCGCGGCGATAACTCTCCTCCAGAGCTTCCATGTCATCTGTTGACAGCGCCAACCGTCCGAGATTCGTTTCGATTTCGGGCAAATAACTGTTGACCTCTTCGATGAACGAATCGAGGACTGAGAGTTTATCAAAGGTATTCGACATGATGCGCGCACCCACTCATTCTTTGTTACTGTCCCAGATGACCATTATTCGGGAAAGGCACCTGGTCCTGACTAAATCCCGATTGATTCTGCTGGGGATTCCTCATACGTTGACGAGGATTCGGCCCGGCCTGTGATTGTGACTGTGACCCAAAATTCTGTTGTGGAACCCTGGGTGCCTGATTGGGATTGGGAGTCTGATAGTACCCTTGATTCTGATTCCCAAAACCCTGCTCACTCCCAAAATCAAATTGTCCATCAAAGTTTTGCTGGAAATCGAAACCACCCAGGTCGCCAGAATTTTGCCCCGCACCTGCACCCACGCCATTATAGGCTTGCATTCCCGGCTGACTGCCAAACTGCTGCCCAGTAAAATTCGGTTGATTGCCGTAGGCTTGCCCATCAAAACTCTGCTGGCTGCCATATGTTTGCCCACCAAACTGCGGCGCAAAGCCCGGTTGCGATCCAAAATCCTGCTGGTTATTGAATGCAAACTGGTAAGTGCCAGCGTTCTCGGACTCCTGGGGCTGCGGCAAGGACAGGAAATCAGAGGAAAATCCAGAATTCCAGTCATTGTTCATACCCATATCTTGCTGGTAATACTGGTTGCCATCCCCTCCTGACAGCGCGGGCATGCCTGGCATGCCGGACATGCCTGGGAACACATCAACCATCTCATGCGCGCGCTCAGGCAAACGGAAGGTCGAGACCGAGGCGCGTAATTGGTCGGCAAGCTCCGACAAATAACTGACACTCATCGATGCTTCCTGCGTGCCGCTATTGGTCTGGCGCGTAATTTCCGAAATTTCGCTCATAGCAATCGCTACGTTCTCAGAAACTTGCGCCTGCTCATTCGCAGCCCGCGCAATATCCTCGATCATCTGCGCCTGCCGTTCCACCGCAGCATAAATGGAGTTCAAGGCGCGACCCGCGTCATCAGCGAGCGATGAACCTTTCACCACTTCCTGGGTGCTGTCTTCCATGGCTACAACGGCCTCATAGGTATCGCCCTGAATACTCTTGACGAGGGTTTCAATACGCCTGGTTGATTCGGTCGAACGTTCCGCCAGCAGGCGAATCTCATCGGCGACAACCGCGAAACCGCGTCCATGCTCACCCGCCATCGCCGATTGAATGGCGGCGTTAAGGGCCAGCAAGTTCGTCTGATCAGCGATATCTTCGATAATTCGCACGATTTCACTGATCTCATTGGAACGCTCGCCCAGGCGTTTGATCTTTTTCGAGGTCTCCTGCACGTTTTCACGAATGAGCATCATACCTTCAATAGACTGGCGCACAGCCTCCTGACCAACATTCGCGTTGCTCAACGCATCCTGGGCCGCTTCCGCGCTTAAACGGGCATTGTGCGCTACATTCTGGATGAAGGTAGCCAGCTCTTCCACCGCCTGAGTGGTCTGAGAGATTTGTCCCACCTGCGTCTCGGTAGCGTGCGCCAGTTCTGCTGAGCGATCAAGAATTCGCCGCGTGCCATTCGTCACCTGCACAGCCGTTGCCTGCACGCGTCCGACGACTTTTGCCAGTTCCTCGATCATATAGTTAAACGAGTCGGCCAGTACTCCTAACGTATCTGGCGTTACCTCCGCCTGCACGCGCAAGTCGCCATCACCCACCGCACTTACTTCCTGGAGGAGTTTCTCGATCTGAGCTTGCAGGGCTGCCGCGTCATTACCATTACCACCGAGAGGAGCGCCGCCAGCTGAAAAGTTCTGGCTGTCGAGCAGCGAGTTCAGCGACATGGCAAGCCTGGCATATTCATCATCGCCAACAACTACGGCGCGCGCCGCCCGGTCCCCACCGGCAAAGTTACGACACACGTCCACCAGGCTCTGCAGCCGATCCTGGATTCCGCGTCTCACAAAATAGTTGACTATCAGCACCCCCACCAGCACCACAAGCGCGGCCCCGACCACGACATATGTAAAGGTCGGATCGGCGCTTCCTTTTAACACACCCAGGATCAATAAAGCAATCTCGGGTACGGCAAGTGAAACAATAAGACCGGTTAACAACAACGAGCTTATCGTCATGCCCCCACTATCGGTGTCATTCATCCGCCAGGCCTCCTCTCCTGTGAAGCAGCTTTTCTATCGAGGCATACATTTTATACTGCCTCTTCATGATCGGTGGACTCTTATTGGAACAAGTTCGTTCTTAAATACATCCACCTGTGCATTATTTCAATCTACCGGCGCGCTGCCCTGCTCTCTTGTTTATGCATAATGCTGTATCTTCTCAGAAAACAGTAAACGCGAGGCATCCATGAGAATGACGCTGCGTTTACCTATGAGAGCAGTTCCATCCGCGAAGGGTGCCAGCTGTTGTGGAATTGACACCCGCCGCGTATCGGTTATGATGGCGGTGGGCGGTATAGCGATCATCTCACTCACGCTATCAACAACCAGGCAAATGACCATCTCATTATAAGAGACCGATAAGAGCCGCGTGCGCGGGTTGTGAGGGAGAACCTCCATCCCCAGGAATGCTCTCAGGTCCACCACTGAAGCAATCGAGCCGCGCAAATTGATAACACCGATCACCCAGGAGGCGACATGAGGGATAGGAGTCACGTCCGCCAGCCGTTCTACGCCCTGAATGTGTTCAGCTTTAATCGCCAGCTCGCGTTCCAGCAACGAAAATACCAGGTAGTTTTCACCAACGACGGTAGCCTCGGCAGGAACGTTCGCCAGGTCTTGTGGACTTGTCAAATTGGCGGGCAAAACGCGCGGGGTTCCAGCACCCTCACCGCGCCGCAAAGCGCCGGGCGCTGATTGTGACGGGACCCCTGCATCGCGTTGCAACATGGTTAGACTCCTACAACTTCATGATTACTAAACAAGACTTCGCACATTCGTCACCAATTCGTCTTCGTTGAACGGCTTGGTCATATACATATCAGCGCCCTGACGTAGCCCCCAGGATTTATCCAGTGGAGTACTTTTGCTTGTCAACAGGATTATTGGGATATGTTTACTTGCGTCCAGGCTCTTGAGCTTCCGGCACAATTGAAAGCCATTCTGTTTAGGCAATACAACATCTAATACGATACATTCAGGTTGCTCCCTGAACACCTTTTCAAGAGCTTCATCTCCATCGACGGCTGTGACAACATCAAAACCGCTATTGCGCAGCGGTGTTGCAATCATGGCTAACTCTGTCCAGCTATCATCAACAACGAGTACCTTATGCCCTGGCATACTAGTATACCTTTCCTTCGATATGGTGCAAAACATTGCACCTGACAAATGGGAAAGAAGGGCTATTGCAAGGCTGATTCCGCGTATGGTGAGGTCAGATGCTTACCAGATTGCCCTGCTACCAGTCTACTACCGGGCGATACAAGACAAACCCTAGCCACGACGCCTGAGACGCGTGCGCATCCCTTCATATTGAGGGGGCATACGCTGTTGCCAGCCCGCAAGATGCTTCTTCACAGTCTGCACCAGTTCCGCCGAGTCAAACGGTTTCGTCAAGTATTCCGTCGAACCGGCCAGGCGACCGCGCATCTTGTCAAACAATCCATCCTTCCCACTGAGCATAATAATAGGTATTGCGCGAAACTGCAAGTTTTTCCGTACTATCTGGCATATGGTATACCCGTCCATGCGAGGAAGCTGAATATCTAAGAGGATAAGTGCGGGCATTTCATCCGCCACGGAGGTCAGGGCGCTCAGACCATCACCGGCAGTTATGACCCGAATATGCTCGCGTTGCAAGGTCATTTGCACAATTTTCCGCACAGTAGGACTGTCATCCACAACTAACACCGTTGGTATCGGCTCGATCATCTAGATTGACCTCCTTTGCCACTCAGACGACCGGAGAAAAGTACCATCATCCTGCTCCGCGCTTTTCCAGTTGACATCACCCTGGAACGCGGAATCGTTGAAACGACTGCGCGATTGCTGCGCGTGCTGACCCGCGCGATAGAGCTGGTACTGTTGTATCTCCTGGTCAATTTCCGTCAGGAACGCTTTCCACACGATATTCAGTTGTCGCCCCGTGTATGAATTGCCCACTTCGTCATTCAGCAAGGCCGTAAATACCGTCCGCAAAAATACCGCCAAACCTCGCACCGCTTCCCAGTAAAACTCCTCTAACTGCTCCCCGCGCACCAGTCGATCAAGGTTAAAAATCTCGGTACAATCAAGCTGCCCATTCGCGAAGCTGACCGTCTCCAGAATAGGGAATTGTTGTTTTGCCATCAGTTCCAGCGGCCCGGCAAAGCGCCTTTCCAGGTAGTTCACAATATCGGCCACCGGCATCTGACCGCGCCCGCGCAGGCTTTTAGCATAGGTTCCGTGATGGATCAAAAGCCCATTGATGCATTGCGTGAGCGTCTTTATCAGTCCGATTAAATGCTGGTCCGGGGCAAGATTTTGTCGTTGCTGCGCGAGCGTATGCTGCGACATGATGATAATGTTGGTGAGGTCCTGCTGGAGTTCGCCTTCTAAGGCTGTATCAACCACTTCAACAAGGCGCAATTCGAGCAGGCGGGCCAGAATACGCGCCACACGCGCTTCGGGTATCATCAAGGCCATCGCCATCGCCTGCAGCGGCACCTCGCCATTGGCAAGGCACAACACGTCGATATGGTCCTGGCTGAGTCCCAAACTGCGCACATCATTACTCACTTCCGGCAGCCAGCGTGCCATCGTCGCGCGGGTCAGGGAGACTTCGCCCATTTCCTCCCACTCATCAGCCTGCCGCAGCGCCTCGAGCAGTACGCTATCGACATCCAGAGGCTGCATTCTCCCTTCGATGGCGATAACTCGCCGGTGGAAAGCAAAACGCCCGTTTACCCAGCGCAGGGCATGGCTGATCGACTGCGTAATAGCAAATTCCAGGCGCTGCTGCATCTCGGCTGCACTCATCCAATTCTGATCGACCAGCAGAGGCAAAGCCACCTGCATATTACCCTGGGCGGCTTCTCGCAGAGCTTGCGCGCGCTGCGGATCGAGCCTGTTCATGAGGCAAAGCATGGTGAGTAAATCAGGCTGGTTGACCCCCTCCTCTCGCAAGGCGACGATCAGGCCCTTGCGCAGACTAATTGAAAGTGTCTCTCGTCCCGAATGGATAAACAGGGTGCCTGTTTTCCCGCTCAAGGCGAGCATTTTCAAAATAGATTGGAGACCCAGTGTCTGTAAATCTCCATCCATGATGAGGTCTTGCGACTCCATTATCTCTCGATCCTTTTCCTCGTATATATGTTCGGCAGGCTCATTTGCAAACAAACGAGTCTGCTTGCATATCACCGCATACAGTCAGTTTACTGTGCCAGCGCTCGCTCTACAGCATCAAGTAAGTTTTCAACCTGAAAAGGCTTATCAATAAAAACAACGGCTTTCCCAGGCGGATAAGCGTGTTGTTCGGGTAATTCATGCTGAGTAAGCGCGCTAATTACCACAAAAGTCGGCATACACTGCGCAGCCGCTAAACTGCGCATAACCTGGTAGCCATTCATGTACGGCATGAGCAGGTCCGTCACAATGCAGTGCGGTCGCCAGGCAACACACTGTTCGAGAGCATCCAGGCCATCACTGGCGATTCTGACCTCGTAACCCGGCTCGCACTCCAGGCATTGTTGTATCGTTTCAGCCACCTGCGCGTGGTCGTCAACCACCAGAATACGCGCCGACCTCCGACCATAGCCCTCATACACATCCTCGCCCACATACGTTTTAGAGACGGCTTCCAGTAACAATTCATCACTCTCATGCCCGTTTACCCGACCTGACCCGGCTCCCAAAACCTGCTGAAACACCCGCAAGTAGCGCTGTAAACGCTCCATTTCAAATGGCTTGTACAGCAATGCCACCGCCCCAATCTGTTCAAGTGTGAGACGCGAAACAGAGCGAGTACTCAATGCAATTATGAGACGAACACGCAGCCCGCCTCCATCTGAACCTGCCAGCGCAAGCGCTGCTAACGACACACTGTTGCCGGACTTCCCCGCAATAAGGGTTGACATACGAAGGTCATCATCCAGGTCGTATACTAAAATATCTCCCTCCACCGCTCCTCTACTCATCTCACCCCCGTCGCGCTCCACCCTGCTCAATACGATGCCGGAAGAGAGTAGCGTGGCTTCATAGCCCCACTGCTGAATATTCGCAGCCAGAATCTGTGTAAAATGGTCCTGACGACCACCAGCTCCCCAAATGAGCACTTTCAAACGTTTGCTGCATTGAGTATCCGACACAGGTGCAGACCACGGATAATCCGTATTTGAACTCTGGCTAGCCTCACATTCCCTCTGTTGCATGATGCCTCACCCTTACAATAAACAAGCCACATACAATCTCATTATGCAGTGTACGATAAAAGGATGAGAACAGACCATAAAAAAGCCGTAAAATCCCGTTAAGATTGCGTTAAAAATCCTACGAAACGGTATTAATGTTATTTCCCGTTTCCTGTTGGAAGGAAACCTGCTCGTTAAAAACGTAGCCGACACCGGGTTCGGTGACGATGTAATGCGGCTGCGATGAATTTTCCTCCACTTTGCGCCGCAATTGCCTGACATAAACGCGCAAGTAATCAGCCTCATCGCCATATTCAGGCCCCCAGACTTCACGCAACAGCACGCGATGGGTCATCACTTTGCCCGCGTTCAACATAAGCTGGTGCAAGAGTTCATATTCGGTAGGCGTCAGATTGATTTTTTCCTCACCCGCGAATACCTGGTGGCGCATAAGATTCATGCGCAAATGACCATCGACTGTACTAATAATATCGGGCTGAAATACATTTTCGACATCTTGAGCAGCAGCGCGCCTCAGACAGACGCGCACACGCGCCAGCAACTCCTCGGTATTAAACGGTTTGGTGAGATAATCATCGGCCCCCAGGTCGAGCGCCTGCACCTTTAACTGCTCTTCCGAGCGAGCAGAGACAACGATGATGGGTACCTGCGACCACTGGCGAAACTGGGTGCATACATCCATGCCATCCATATCACCCGGTAAACAGAGATCCAGTAAGATCAGGTCGGGCTGTTGCGCGCGCGCCATTTCCAACGCCTGCCTTCCAGAAGCGACAATGATCACCTCATAGCCATTGACCAGCAGGCTGCGCTTGAGGGCGCGTTGAATAGATGGATCATCCTCGACAATCAGAATGCGTTTCTCTTTCGATTTCATGAAGTCAGTACTCCTTCACGAGGTTACGGGGAGCACAAAGACAAAACATGCTCCGCCGCCAGGGGCTGATTCTACCCAGATTCGTCCATGATGCGCTTCAACAATACCACGACAGATCGCCAATCCCAGACCGGTATGCCCATCAAGGCTATAAAACGATTTGAAGATGCGCTCCCGCTCCTCCTCTTTCACGCCTCCTCCACGATCTATTATCTGGACGCGCACGCAGCGCAACGCACCATCAGATGATGTTTCACCCTGCATTTCAAGCGAGACGGTTTGCGCGGAGATCAGTATGTCCTCTTCTTCAGGGCTATGACGAGCAGCATTCTCCAGCAGATTATATAAAACACGCTTTACTTGCAAATAATCAACGTAAATGAGCGGCAAATCGGGTTCGAACTTCGTGCGAATGCGGCGTCCCGCGAAGCCGTGTTGCAGGCGCGAGAGCGAGCTATGCACGATCTCCTGCAAATCACACCATTCTTTTTCCAGCGCAAGCGCGCCCATATCGATGCGCGACATTTCGACCATGGCGCTAATCAATTCATGCAGGTGGTCGGATTCAGTATCAATATCTTGCAGCATTTCGTTCTGCATTTTCTCATCCCACTCTATGCCAGGCTGCAACAGGCTGCTGACGGCGGCTTTAATGGCGGTCAAGGGCGTGCGTAGATCGTGGGAGACCGAGGAGAGCAAAGTCGATTTATTGCGCTCGTCGCGTACCTGCTCCGTTATATCGTGAATTTGCAAAGCGTGCGCGATGAGTTCATTATGCCGGTCATAAAGAGCATAGCGCATGAACTGGTAGTGACGATCACTGGGCGCATTATCAAGCAGCATAGCAAACGTGCTAGAAGCGCGCGAGCCGCCTGTACGATCTCTGGTAGCAGACACGCCGCGCTGGTGAAGATGATGAGCATCGCCATCATCACGCGTAGCGTGCGCCTGTCTTGGCAACGGCTCGGCGGCGATAACGCAACGCAAGGTGTTTCTGGGCAAAGGATTGAGGTGTGGCAGATTGTCTTCATCTTCGCCCATGTGCTGTAGCTTTTCCACGCTGAGCTGGTCAGGAATATCTGGCGAAATAAATTCCTGGAGATACACCTGCACATCCTCCAGGTTGCGCGCGCGCGGCAGCAAGTTCGCCAGAACATCGAGCAGAGAGAGTTCCTGTGTTTGCGGAAAGATGGCTTCTTGTCGCGCGACTAAAAAAGACGCATCAAGGGTTATATTGCCTGCCGCGTCGCGGCGAGCGCCGCAGAGGGCCTCCGCAGCGGGATTAACGTAAATACAGTGACCCTGGAGATCAACGATAAACCAGGGGTCCTGAATATCGCGCGTGACACGCTCGTACAAATGCGGAATGGCAGAGGCGGCCCGACTGGCTGTTCGACCGGGATCGAGCATAGCGGTGAAGGCGGCACTGACATTACCCAGCAAACCGGCGCGCTCCAGGGCAGCTTCTGCGGTGCGCATGATGGCGGCGGTTCCCTCTTCCCTGGCGGAGTTGGTTGAAGAAATAGAGGAGTTCGTCTCCGATAAGGCTTCGGCTGGCTGTTTCGCGAAGAGGGTGGCTTGCACACCAGGAAGATCGCCTTCGCTATGCAGCGGTTGCAAGATAGACTGGAAGTCTCGTTCGCTGCGGGTCAGGAGGTGATCGCTGATAAAACGCAGCAGGCTGGTGAGATTCAAGCCAAAGGCAAGTTCGGTCTCGGTGCGTACCTTTTCAAGCAACGCCCATTCTTGTTGTTGATCCAGCGAACTATAATGAGCTATTTCCAGTTGTTCGATAGCCTGCTGGAAACGCTGGCGCTCGCGGACAGATTCGAGCAGCATGCCATTATGGATGGCAATCATAGCCTGGCTGGCAAAAAGCGAGAGGATATCGGTTTTGAGGGGCGTAAACCCGCCCGGTTCAGGTGAGAAGAGCAAAAGCGCGCCAAAAACGGTGGTACCTACGATGAGCGGATAGCTAAATACGGAGTGCATACCCAGTTGCGAAGCAAACTCCTGGCTGGCTGGATAGCGTTCGTCCTGTGCGATATCGTTGGAGACGCCCGACTGGCGACGACGCAGCGAGGCACCGATAATCGTTTGCTCGCTTAGTGCATAGTTACGACTGATGAGTTCTTGCAGCGTATCAGCAGGCAAGCCTTGCTGAGCTTCAAGACGCAGCCTGGAGGCACGTTGGTCGAGCGTGACGATGGCAGAAGCCACGTGCAGGGCAGTAGCTATACCCTCGACGATACGATGGAGGATGGTGGCAAGGTCCATTTGCGAGGTGAGCGCGCTGGAAACTTTGCGCAGCTCATGGCGCTGGCGGTCCTGAATCTGGACATTGCCTTCTGCCTGGGCGCTTTCAATGGCGGCGGCCAGTACGCGGGCAACGGCCTGGACAATGCGTAAAGTCTGTTCTGACTGGTAAGAATGCAAGGATAAACTGCCAAGCTCAAGCGATCCCAGCAAGCGATCATCCACAATCAGAGGAACGATGAGGGTTGAATGCAGCTGCGGATACCCACTAAGAGCGTCACCACACTCGGCAGGAGTTCCATCGAGACCGGCAGGATACACACGTTTAAGCAAGGAGTGCAGATCGTCATCATGTACGCTGGCGGTTCCACTGGTTGTTGTCCGAGACACCTGCGGCTCATTTGGCGCTGGTGGAGTTGGTCGCCCGGTTGCTCTGGAATGCAGGAGTCGTTCAAGCATAGAGTCCGCCAGGGGATGCTGGTGATAGCTTGAAAGCCACTGGCCCGACTCCAAAGAGCAGACAGTGACGCGCAGAGCCTGCCGGTCATGACGCAGCAACACGACTCCAAACACATCAAAAGGTATGACCGGGGCCAACTCTGAAGCGATCTGAGCATAATCGGGGTGAGGGCCACGCACGCTTGAGACGATGCGCGCGACGCGCTCGACAATTAAATAGATATCTTCTTGCAGTGGTGTTTGAATATTCGTTTCCATGCAGGCCCCTCTGCTCCGCCGCTTCGCTTTAGCCCTGATACCCTGGCAGCGTCTTCCAATGACTGGAAGAATAAACACAACAACACACAGTAACACATTGTAGCATAGAATGTCCTACAATGTTAGTACATACATGTAAATTTATCATTTTTTCGACTTGCAGTAGCCCAAAGGTACTTGAAGAGTAACGCATTTGGACAGTATACCCCAATTTCTCCTTTATTGCTGGCCTGCTTATTAAAGA